>JARRQH010000063.1:12525-13260 GCA_037381985.1 Pseudolabrys sp. | reverse complement strand
GTCGGGGTCGGAAAGCCGGCCGAGCCGGGGGATATTGCCCGCTAATTCAAGGATCTTGCTATTATAGACGTCGTTCAGCATTATTCCGGCCGGGTTGGCGGGGGCGGATTGCCTCCGCACTGCAAAGGAATATATAGGGACGGTTGGAAGGGCGCGAGAAGGGGTTCCCCGCGCCGGGCATGGATTTCGATGCCTTTTTTCGAGCCATGCTGAATGGGAATGCTGGCGTCCAGCGCGACGGCTTTGGGTCAGAGCCCGAAGCCAGCCAACTGACGCGGCCACCCCGGTGACACTCCCGGTGCAACGCCTCGAAAGCCAAAGGGGGCGTCGAGTGCCGGTCGAACGGAGAGTCCGCGATGGATGCAAAGAGCAGCAAGGCGACAGTCGAGCCGTGGCTGAAGCAGGGCCTGTTGGACCATGTGCGGGCCGTACCCGCGCCGGCGGGACCGCGGCCCTCACGTGAGGAGGCGGAGGCCGCCGTGCGAACGCTCATCGCT
This sequence comes from Pseudolabrys sp., assembly GCA_037381985.1. Taxonomy (GTDB): domain Bacteria; phylum Pseudomonadota; class Alphaproteobacteria; order Rhizobiales; family Xanthobacteraceae; genus Pseudolabrys. The sequence goes on along the minus strand of JARRQH010000063.1, from coordinate 12,763 downwards.
TATGCCGGCGACAACCCGGCGCGAGAGGGCGTGCTCGACACCCCGAAGCGGGTGATCGACGCCTATGAGGAACTTTACCAGGGCTACCGCGAAGTGCCGGCCGATGTGCTCGACCGCACCTTCGGCGAGACCGCCGGCTACGAGGACTTCGTGCTGGTCAAAGACATCAGTTTCAACTCGCACTGCGAGCACCATATGATGCCGTTCTTCGGCAAGGCCCATGTCGCCTATATGCCGA
>JARRQH010000063.1:0-12478 GCA_037381985.1 Pseudolabrys sp. | reverse complement strand
CTGCAGACGCAGGAGCACATGACCTCGCAGGTGGCGACCGCCATCGAGGAGGTGCTGCGCCCGCGTGGCGTCGCCGTGATGATGGAAGCCGAGCACATGTGCATGTCGCTGCGCGGCGTCACCAAGCCAGGCGCGCTGACCGTGACCACGCGCTTCACCGGCGCCTTCAAGGACGCCAACGAGCAGGTTCGCTTCATGAACTTGGTGCGCGCGGGGCGGTAAGGTCGCGCCTGCCTGATTGTTTCGATAGCGATTCTCCGTCATCTTGAGGTGCGCGCCGCAAGGCGCGCCTCGAAGGATGGCGGCCCGGGCCGTCGCCCTTCGAGGCTCGCGCTTCACGCTCGCACCTCAGGGTGACGGCGATAGCTGGGAGCACGTTTTGTCCTCATCATTCGACATCGAAGAAGGCCTCGCCTTCGAGCCCAAGTTCGACGCCAACGGCCTCGTCACCGCGGTGGTTACCGATGCCGGCAATGGCGACGTGCTGATGGTCGCGCACATGAACGCGGAGGCGCTCGCCAAGACGATCGCCAGCGGCGAGGCCTGGTATTACAGCCGCTCGCGCCAGAAGCTGTGGAAGAAAGGCGAGAGCTCCGGCCACGTGCAGCGCGTCGTCGAGATGCGCGTCGACTGCGACCAGGACGCGGTGTGGCTCAAGGTGGACCAGCAGGGCGCCGGCGCCTGCCACACCGGCCGGCGCTCGTGCTTCTACCGCGCCATCTCGCCTGGGCAGATCGGCGATATCCGGCTCGAATTCCGCGACGGCGACAAGGCCTTCGATCCGAAAGCCGTCTATGGCGACGGCGACGTTTAATAACACGAAAGTTGGCCTCGACGGGCGAGGCTGAATCGACTAGTTGTCGTCGCGAGCGGGAGAGACCGGTCCCTCGAGGATCGGCGCCGAAGGAGCAACCGCCCCGGAATCTCTCAGGCAGCAAGGACCGCTCGCCAACGTTCGTCTCTGAAGAGTGGAGCCGCTTGGCTCCCGCCGACGGGGATAAGTCGCAAGCGCATTGAAGCGGTCGCGACAAAACTCTCAGGCCGATGACAGAGGGGGCGCGCATTCGTCACGTCACGGATGCGCGCTTGCGCAAACCCTCTGGAGGGCCTGACCATGGCGCATTCCCCTACCGACTTTCAGACTGATTTTGATGTGATCGTGCTCGGTGCCGGCGTCGTCGGCATCAACACCGCCTATTGGAACCTGCGCAACGGCAAGTCGGTCTGCGTGATCGACCGCCAGCCCGGCGCGGCGCTGGAAACCAGCTTCGCCAATGGCGGGCAGGTGTCGGTGAGCCACGCCGAGCCGTGGGCCAATCCGTCGGCGCCGTCGAAGGTGTTGAAATGGCTGTTCAAGGACGATGCGCCGCTGTTGTTCCGGCCGCGGCTCGATCCGCATCAGTGGATGTGGATCGCGCGCTTCCTGGTCGATTGCATGCCGCAGCGCGCCGACCGCCACACCACCGAGATCGTCAAGCTCGGCACTGAAAGCCGCCGCCTGATCCAGCAGATGCGGCGGGAAGAAGGCTTTCACTATGACGAACGCTGCCGCGGTATCGTGCATTTCTATCGTGATCGCGGCGAGTTCGAGGCGGCCATTCCCGTCGCCGAGCTGATGCGCAAATACGGCTGCAACCGCACGGTGATCGACGTCAACCGGCTGATCGAGGTGGAGCCGGCGTTCGCCGAGCAGCGCGCGGCAATCGCCGGTGCCACCTATACGCAAGAGGACGAGAGCGGCGACGCCCACAAGTTCACCGAGCGGCTGGCCGCGGTGTGCGCCGCGCGCGGCGCGACCTTCCTCTACAATCACCAAGTGACGGCGCTCGATGCCGATCGCGCAAGCAGCAACGTGAACGGCGTCGAAGTGTGCGGGCCGGAAGGCTATCGCACCTTGCGCGCGCGCGACGTGGTGGTGTGCCTCGGTGCCTGGTCGGCGCCGCTGCTGCGCGACTACGGCGTGCGGCTCGCCATCTATCCGGCCAAGGGCTATTCGGTGACCATTCCGACCGACGGCTCCAATGTCGCGCCGATCACGAGCCTGACCGACGACGAGTTCAAGCTGGTCTATTCCAACCTCGGCGACCGGCTGCGGGTGGCGGGCACCGCGGAGCTGTCGGGCTATTCGCGCAACCTCAACCACGGCCGCTGCCAGGCGATCCTGCGCAACGTCCGCAACCTGTTCCCGCGCGCCGGCAACTTCGAGCGCGCCACGTTTTGGAGCGGTCTGCGGCCGGCGACGCCGTCAAACGTGCCTTATGTCGGAAGGACAGGTTTCCGCAACCTGTGGCTCAACACCGGCCACGGCACGCTCGGCTGGACGCTCGGGGCTGGCTCCGGCTTTCGGCTAGCGGATATGATCGCGGCGGGCGAGGGACCGGTGGTGGCGTGAAGCGCGTCACCCGGTTCGTCGCGGCAACCGCAAGCCGGGGAGGAGAGCATGACAAGGGATGCCACCGGGCGCGTCGATCTGCGCCTGGAGGCGCGCGATGGTGGCACCATTGCTTTTCTTAACGTCGATAACCGCGCCAAGCTCAACACGCTCGATAGCGCGCTGATGAAGGACTTCATCGGCCGCGTTGAGGCGTTGGCCGAACGCGCGGACCTGCGCGCGCTAGTGTTGTCGGGCGCCGGCGACAAGGCCTTCATCGGCGGCGCCAGCATTCCGGAGATGGCGGCGCTCGAGCGCGGCAACGCGCGCGACTTCATCACCCTGGTGCACAAGACCTGCGATTGCCTGCGGCGGCTGCCGGTGCCGGTGATCGCCAGGATCGACGGCTACGCGCTCGGCGCCGGCCTGGAAGTGGCGGTGTCGTGCGATCTGCGGGTGGCGACGAGCCGCGCGAAATTCGGCATGCCGGAGGTGAAGGTCGGGCTGCCGTCGGTGGTGGAAGCCGCGCTCATTCCGCAGCTCATCGGCTTCGGCCGCGCGCGCGAATTGTTGATGCTGGGCGAGATTATTGACGCCGAGACCGCGCTGCGCTGGGGCCTGGTCGAGCGCGTGGTGGCGCCGGAGGCGCTCGACGCGGAGGTGGGAAAGGTCGTCGCGGCCTTGCTGAGCGGCGGCGCGCGCGCCATCCGCCGGCAGAAGGCGCTGATGCAGGCCTGGGAGCGGTTGCCGACCGATGAAGCCATCCAAGCCGGCGTTGATGCTTTCGAGCAGGCCTACGACACCGACGAGCCGGCGCGGCTGCTGTCGGCGTTCGTGAAGCGCAAGCGGGAATAAGCTAATTCCGTTCGCCCCCGCGAAAGCGGGACCCAATGCGACAAAATCCAATCCTGTGAATGCTAACCTGGATTCCCGCTGGAGCCTGTCCCCGCGCAGGCGGGGACGGGAATGAGCGGAGTTTGCATCGAGGGCGGTGATCTCAATCCTTCACGCCCAGCCTTTCCAACAACGCTTGCGCGCGCGCCAGATGCGGGCGATCGTACATCTTGCCGTCGATGCCGACGGCGCCAGCGTCGGGCTTGGCGGCGAAGGCCGCGACGATCGCCTTGGCCTTTTCGATCTGCTCGGGACCAGGCGTGAACACGTCGTTGAACACCGGCACCTGCGCCGGATGGATGGCGAGCCGGCCGGTGAAGCCGTCCCGGCGCGCGATCTCGGTGTCGCGGCGCAGGACGTCGGCGTCGCGGAAGTTGACGTGGATGGTCTCGATGGCCGGCACGCGCGCCGCCGCCGCGCCATAGAGGCACAGCGAACGAGCGAGGCGATAGGGCTCGGTGAGCGAGCCGTCCTCTTCGCGGTTGGCCTCGGCGCCGAGTTCGGCGGCGATGTCCTCCGGACCCCAGGTGAGGCCGATGAGGCGCTCGCTGCAGCCGCGATAGCTACCGGCGGTGAACAGCCCCATGGCGGTCTCGACCGCCTGCGCCAGGATCTTGATATGGCCTTGGCCGAGCCCGGCCTTGGCTTCGCGCGCGGTGAGCCTGGCGTCGACATCGGCGACGGTGGCTGCGCCCTCCGCCTTGGGAAACAGGATGGCGTCCGGCTTGCCGGGCACGATTGTCGCGAGATCGGCGTCGGTCATGCCGGTATCGAGGCCGTTGATGCGCACCAGCAGGCGCGGGCGCTCCGCGGCGCCGCTATGGACTTTCAGGAAATCGAACGCGGCGGCGCGCGCCGCCTCTTTTTGCTCGGGCGCGATCGAGTCCTCGAGATCGAGGATGATGCCGTCGGCGCCGCTTGTGAAGGCCTTGTCGAGCTTGGACCCGCCGGTGGCGGGCACGAACAGAAGGGAACGCATGGCCTTGCCGCTCACTTCGGCCGCAGGCGCATGAACACTTGGCGCACGCATTCGGCGACCAGGGTGCCATCTTGTTTGAAGGTCTTGTGATGGAATTCCACGATGCCCGCGCCCGGCCGCGATTGCGACTCGCGCTTGCCCAGCACCTTGGTCTCGCAATGCACGGTGTCGCCCTCGAACAGCGGGGCGGGGAAGCGCACGTCCTTCATGCCGAGGTTGGCGATGGTGGTGCCGACGGTCATATCGGAAACCTGGATGCCGATCATGAGCCCGAGCGTGAACAGCGAGTTCATCAGCGGTTGGCCGAACTCGGTTTCCTCCTCGCAGAAGTGCCGGTCGATGTGCAGCGGTTGCGGGTTGAGCGTCATGTTGGAGAACAGCATGTTGTCCATCTGCGTCACCGTGCGGGTGAGCGGATGCTCGTAAGTGCGGCCCACCTCGATATCCTCGAAATAGAGTCCGCCGCGTTTGTGCCGCTGGATCGTTGCCTCCATCGCTGCTTCTCCACTCTTGAACGCCGTGCCGCGGCAGGCCCATGCCGGCCGCTATTAACCCCCCGTTTACCATAATTGCCCATGGTCGAGGGGCTTCCCGATCAGTGGCGTCGATTAGGACGAATTCCGCGGCCCCGGCAAGGCCCCACGGCCCGAATGGGCACGAAAAGGCTCAAACCCACGCTATGTCGGTCGCATCGGTCCTCAGCAGCGCGGCCTCGAAAATCACCGGCGCCATCAGCCAGGCGGCGCGCTCGACCGGCATCAGCTTCGAATATCTGGTCACCACCGCCCAGATCGAATCCCGCTTCAACCCGAAGGCGCAGGCGCCGACCTCGTCGGCCTCCGGCCTCTATCAGTTCATCGACCAGACCTGGCTCGGCACCTTGAAGCGGGCGGGGCCTTCGCTCGGGCTCGGCCAATACGCCAACGCCATCAGCAAGTCGGCGGACGGGCGCTACACCGTGTCAGATCCGAAGATGCGCGACGCCATCATGAAGCTGCGCCACGACCCGCGCGCCAGCGCGCTGATGGCAGGCGCCTTCACGCGCAGCAACGAGGCGCGATTGGAGTCCGCCATCGGGCGGCAGCCGAGCGAGGGCGAGCTCTACATCGCGCATTTCCTCGGCTCCGAGGGCGCTTCCAAGCTGATCTCGGCCGCCGCCAACCGGCCGCAGACCAGCGCCGTCGACATGTTCCCGCGCGCTGCACGTGCCAATCACAGCGTGTTCTACAGCCGCTCGGGCGCGGCCCGCAGCGTCGCCGGCGTCTATCGCGAGATCAACCGGCGCTACCAGATGGCGCGCAATGTCGCCTTCAACCACGGCCTGCTACGCGGCTCCATCGATCCCGTCACTGGCGCCACCGGCCGGCTCATGCCGGCGTCGGCTTCCGCGTCGGTCGCCGCAGGGCAGGCGATGCCGGTCGTCGCGTCCGCTTCGGCCTTCGCGCTGGGGGCCGCACCCGTGTCGGCGGACACAGCGCAGGCGTACGCGGCCCTGCCGCAGGCGGTGAGGGCGGACCCGGTGCGCGTGGCGCAGGCGCTTGCCGCCATGCGCGGCACCATCTCGGCCGTGCCCGATCCCGCCGCCACCACGCAGGCGTTCGCCGTCGCGCGCCACGAAACGCTGCCCGCAGCGCCAACGCCTGCGGCGGCGACCGAAAGCACGCCGTTCTTCCGCTCCATCTTCAGCGACCGCGGCGGCGCGCCGGTGACGCCGACGGTGCAGCGGCTGTGGGCGACCACCGGACCGGCGAACGTGAGCCAGGCCACGGCCAAGACCGCGGCGGCGCACGGCCAGCTCAATTCGCTCGACCTCTTCGTCGACCACCCGCGCAACTCGCGTGGCCTCTTCGGCAACGGTAAAGCCTGATTTCCAAAGCCTGAATTCAAAGGCTTTTCGCGGCTTTCGTCCTTAACGTCCGCTCAAGGTCTATGGTGAACGTCTTGTTAAGCGGTTCGCCCGTAGACTGCTTGCCGTGCCGCCCTGTCGGTGGCGCTGTTGTTCGTGTCGGTGTATCGGGCCACGGTGTCAGTGGCGCGATCGTTGCGTTTGGTAAGTGTAATGATTGTACGTCAGTTCCTGCAATGGGTCCGCAATGCGTCCGCCGGTGAGCGGGCGGAAGCCACCTCTGCGCTGGCCCGGGCCTATCTCCACTCCGACCTTTCCGCCGACGATCTGGCTGCCGCCGAAGGCGCCATGATCATGCTGCTCGACGATCCGTCGCCGATCGTGCGCAAGGCGATGGCGGAGGTATTCGCGTCCGCGCAGAAGGCGCCGCCGGTGGTGGTGCACGCGCTCGCCGTCGATCAGCCGGAGGTGGCGCTGCCGATCCTGGCGCGCTCGCCGCTGCTCGAAGCCGACGACCTGGTCGACATCATCGCCACCGCGCACAGCGACGCGCAGGTGGCTATCGCCGGACGCGCACTGCTGGCGCGGCCGGTCGCCGCCGCGATTGCCGAGGTCGGCGGCGTGGAGGCGTGCCTGGCGCTGTTGGAAAATTCCGACGCCACCGTGCCGGCGTTTTCGGTCAGGCGTATCGTCGAGCGTTTCGGACACTTGGCGTCGATCCGTGAGACACTGTTGGCGCACGACGATCTGCCGTTGCCACTGCGGCAGATGCTGCTCGCCAAGCTGTCGCAAGCGCTTGCCGGCTTCGTCAGCGGGCGCGAATGGCTGGGTGCCGAGCACGCGGAATATGCCACGCGCGAGGCCTGCGAAAAGGCGACGCTGGCGCTCGCCGCCGAGACGCCCTACGAGGACGTCGGCGTGCTGGTGCGGCATCTGCGCGAGAGCGGACAACTGACCGCCGGCATGATCCTGCGCGCGCTGTTGTCCGGCAACGTGGTGCTATTTGAGGAAGCGCTGGCGGAATTGTCCGGCCTGCCGATCGATCGGGCCACCAGCCATATCCACGACAAAACCATTTCCGGCTTCCACGCGCTTTATCGCAAAGCCGGCTTGCCGGACGCGGCCTATCCGGCGTTCCGCGAGGCGGTGGTCGCCATGCGCGAGGGCGCGCTGACGGCGGATCGCTCGAGCGTGGCGCGGCTCAAGCGGCGCCTGGTCGAGCGCGTGCTCGCGGCTTGCGTGCGCGAGCGCGGGCCGGATACCGCGTCGCTGTTGGCGTTGCTGCGCCGGTTCGCGGTCGAGGCCGCGCGCGAGGAAGCGCGCAGCTTCTGCGAGGATCTGGTGGCCAACGACTGCGGCATCCCGGCGCCGGCTTTGACGCAAGCGCAGATCGGCGCCGCGCAAGCGGCGCAGGCGCCCGAGGTGCGGCTGGTGGCATAGAGCGCTTCCGGGCGCCGTTAAGAACCGGTTCGCCGTCCGGAAACGCGACAAAGCAAAGAATCTTATGCGTTGCGGGGCAGGGGCGTCAGGCGCTCTTGTCCGACGCCGGCGCGCCGATCTCGGCGAGCAGCTCCGGCCGGTCGTGGTTCTGGTGCCGCAGGAAATCGTCGGTCACTTCGCGTAGGCGCGCGGTCAGCGCGTGGGCCATGCCCGCGATATCGGCGCTGGCGTATTCGCGGAAGATTGCGCGCACCGCGTCGACGTGCTGTTCCACCAGCTTGAACGGAATGCGGGCGACGTCCGGGCTGAGCTCGATCAGCCGGCACAGGCTGTCGGCCGCGCCGGCCGCCGCCGGGTAGCCGAAGGTCGCGGCTTCGCCCTTGATGTCGTGGGCGGCGCGGAACAGAGCGTCGCGATTGGCGTCGGTGAAACCCTGTTCGCCGACCGCGTGGCGCGCGCGGTCCAGCCGTTTGCATTCCGCGTCCATCCAGAGCATGAACTCCGCGGCGAGCTCGGCGAGCGCCGCTTCGGCGCGCGCGACCGGATCCTCCTCGCCGGGTATCGGCGGCTTGCGTGTAATCGCCTTGCGCAGCTTGTGGACCGGTGTGATCACCTCGTGATCGTCGTGTTTGACGACGGCCGCATTCTGCTTGGCAGCTTCCTGCTTGGTCTTGGCCTGCTTGTTCGTGGCCATGCCGTCCTGCTCTCGTGCTCAGGTGTCCAGGCTCGTCACGCCCAGAAGCGGCGCCCGATGGATGAGATCGGCGTCGCCGCGCTTGCGGCGCTCCGGCCCGGAGTACGTCGGGTTGACGTTCCTGCGGCGGTCGGGGCCGAAAAAGCTTCCGGTGCGGATGAAGGGACGCGGGTTGAACACCACATTGACGACGCGCTGATAGAGATCCTTGGCCGACACCGGCTTGGCGAGGAATTCGGTGATGCCGGCGTCGCGCGCCATCATGACGCGGGTCTTGTCCGAATGGCCCGTCAGCATGATGACCGACACGTAGGCGTTGCCGTGAGCGTCGGGCCGGCGCATCATGCGCACGAGCTCGAGCCCGTCGATGCCGGGCATCGCCCAGTCGATGATGACGATCTCCGGCTCGTATTGGCCGAAGGCTTCGAGCCCCGAGGGGCCGTCTTCAGCCTCGTAGATCTCGCGCGCGCCGAAGCCGCTCAGCAACGTCCGCACGATCCGGCGCATGTGGGCGTTGTCGTCGATGACCAGAAATCGCAGCCGATTGAAATCGATGCGGACCATTATCAATGCTCCCGGCGTCGCCGGTATAAGGAATGCCTCGACCCTATTGGGCGCTGCTTAAAGAAGGGTTTAGGATGGCCGGGATGCGACGCTGGCGTGTGGGGCGCGGCGTGGCGTCCGCACCCGTTTCGGCTATGCTTGCCGCGGGCGTGTTGTCTTGCGTCGATTCGCGAAATTAACGAACGTGAATTAAGACGAGAAGCGCCGAGACGGAGGGGCTGCGCCATGAAGACCATTCTGGTTCCGACCGAGGACCACGACGCCATGCAGGCGGTGCTGGAGACCGCCTGGCTGACCGCAAAGACCTTCGACAGCTACATGGAAGGGTTCGCCGTCCGGCCGATGGCGGGCACCTACGTGACGCTGGAGCCGGTCTCCAGCCTGGCGCTCACCGGCGCCTTCGACGGCGAAGCCGCGACCCACGCGCGCGAGATGTTCGAAAGCTTCATGAAATCGCACGAAGTGCCGGCCGGCGCCGCGGAGCCGGCCACGCTCTCCTATGGCTGGCCGATGGCCGAGGCCGACGACGACGCCTTTCTCGGCAGCTACGGCCGCGTCTTCGATCTGATCGTGCTCGGCCGTCCGGGGCGCGCGCCGCAGAACCCGCGCATGGCGCCGCTCGAGGCCGCGCTGTTCGAAAGCGGGCGGCCGGTGCTGATCGCGCCGCCGGAGGCGCCGAAAACCATCGGCCGCAATGTGCTGGTGTCGTGGAACGGCAGCACCGAGCAGGCCTATACCAACATCTTCGCCATGCCCTTCCTGCGCCAGGCGGATGAGGTGACGGTGCTGGCGGTGGAAGGCGGCATGACGCCGGGGCCGACCGCCGAACAAGCCGCCCAGCACCTGCGCCGCAACGGCATCAAGGCGAGTGCGTTGACGGTGAAGCCTGAATCGCGCAGCACCGGCGAAGCGATCCTCGATCACTGCGCCAAGCTCGGCTGCGACCTCCTGATCAAGGGCGCCTATACGCAAAGCCGCCTGCGCCAGATGATCTTCGGTGGCGCCACGCGCCACATCCTCGCCAGCGCGACCGTGCCGGTCTTTATGGCGCATTGAGCAGCGCGGCCGTTTCGCCAGGAACGGCCGCGCGTACCCATCAGGACTGAGCATCGGTGTCGAGCGGGTCAGATCAGAGCGAGAGCCTTGCGGCCCCGCCCACGCCGCAATATCCGGGCTTCCTCACGGTCTTTCCGTCACTGACGTTGCCGATGTTCCTGGCGATCGTCGACCAGACCATTGTCGCGACCGCCTTGCCGGCGATCGCCGCGTCGACCGGCGCGGTCGAGCGCGCCTCCTGGATCGTCGTCGGATATCTGATCGCGGCGACTGTCGCGGCACCGATCTACGGCCGGCTCGGCGACGCCTTCGGCCGCCGGAGGCTGATGTTCGTGGCGCTTGCCGTGTTCATGGTGGCCTCGGTCGGCTGCGCGGTGGCGCCGACCATCGAATGGCTGACGCTCGCGCGCGTGCTGCAGGGGCTCGGCGGTGGCGGTCTGATGACGCTGTCGCAGGCGTTGATTGGCGAGGCGATCCCGCCGCGAGAACGCGCCCGCTACCAGGGCTACATCGCGACGGTCGCGGTCACCGCCAACAGTTTCGGCCCGGTGGCGGGTGGTTATCTGACTGAGCACTTCGGCTGGCAATCGATATTCCTGATCAACGTGCCGATCGGCTTGGCGGCGGTCTGGCTGGTCACGCGCCTGCCGGTATTGACGCCGAACCCGGAGCATCGTTGGCGCGCCGATCCTTACGGTTTGCTGTTGTTCTCGGTGGCGGTGGCCGCGCTTCTGCTGGCGCTGGAGCAGGCGCAAAGCGTCGATTTGCAGGCGCTGCCGGGGGTCCTCGCTCTGTTCGTGTTCGGCCTGATCGCGCTCGCGCTGCTGATCCGTCAGGAGAACCGGGCGGAATCGCCGCTAATTCCCATCGGGTTGCTTCGGATGCCGGCGATCTGGCGCAGCGACGCCATGGCGGCGCTGCATGGCGGGACGCTGGTATCGCTCATCACCTTCTTGCCGGTTTATCTGATCGTGGTGCGTGGGCAGTCACCATCGGAAACAGGGCTGCTGCTGGTGCCGCTCACCGTCGGCGTCGGCGTTGGCTCGATGGTCACCGGCCGGCTGGTCAGCCGCACCGGCCGCACCACGCTGTTTCCGACCTTCGGGCTCGGCATCCTGACCTGCAGCGTGATCGTGCTGGCGCTGTGGGCGCCAACGCTCAGTTCCTACGCCTTCGCCGGCCTGCTGCTGTGGACGGGGCTGTTCCTCGGCACGGTGATGGGCGTGGTACAGGTGGTGGTGCAGTCGGCCTCGGGTCCGCGGCGACTGGGGGAGGCGGCGGCTTCGGTGCAGTTCTCGCGCTCGATCGGCGCCGCTTTCGGCACCGCGCTGGTGGCTTTCGCGCTGTTTGCCTTCCTCTCGTTCGTCGACCCAGAGGCCGCGCGCGTGTTCGGCCTGATGGTTGAGCGCACCGCCGGCGCCGAGGCGGCGCTGCACGGCCCGCACGGCGCCGTCCTGCAGGCCGAGATCACGAGCGCGTTCCGCGCCGCATTTCTGCTGATCGCCGGCTTCACCGCGACCAACTTCCTGCTAGCGATCGGCCATCCGCTGAGGCGGATATGAGCGCTCTTCGTTTTCCTACAGCACGAACTGTTCGCGCAGGATGCGTTCGTCGAGATTGTGGCCGGGGTCGAACAGCATGTTGAGCGCGATGGTGTGGTCCACGCGAACATCGACTTGCCGCACCGAGCGCACCTCGTCGTGGTCGGCGACGGCGGCGACCGGGCGCTTGTCGGCGTCGAGCACTTCGATGGTGACCGTGGCCTTGTCCGGCAGCAGCGCGCCGCGCCAGCGGCGCGGGCGGAACGGGCTGATCGGCGTCAGCGCCATGAGCGAAGCGTTGATCGGAATGATCGGCCCTTGCACCGAAAGATTGTAGGCGGTGGAGCCGGCGGGCGTCGCCACCAGCACGCCGTCGGCGACCAGTTCGGCGAGCCGCTCCTGGCCGTCGATTAGGATGCGCAGGTGCGCGGCTTGCGCGCTCTGGCGGAACAACGAGACCTCGTTGATGGCGCGGTGCTCGTGTACGTGTCCGCGCGCATCGTGCGCGCGCATCACCAGCGGATGGATGACGGTTTCTTTTGCCGCGGCCAGACGCTCGATCAGGCTGTCTTCTTCGTACTCGTTCATCAGGAAGCCGACGGTGCCGCGGTGCATGCCGTAGATCGGCTTGCCCGTGTTCATGAAGCGGTGCAGGGTCTGCAGCATCAAACCGTCGCCGCCGAGCGCCACGATCACGTCGGCGCTCTTGGGATCGGAGTGACCGTAACGCGTCTCCAGCCGGCCGTAGGCCTCACGCGCCTCGGGGGTGCCGGCGGCCACGAAGGCGATATGCTGGAGGCGGGGGGCCGGACGGCTCATTTCGAAAGGCCTGATGATGGAACGCGCGGTGCTCGTCTATACGACTTGGCCCTCTGTTGTCGAGGCGGAGACCGCCGGGCGGAAAATCGTCGAGCGGCGGCTGGCAGCTTGCGTCGACATCCTGCCGGGAATGATTTCGCACTACTGGTGGCAGAGCAAGATCGAGTGCGCCGAAGAAGCGGTGACGATCATGAAGACCCGCGCCTCGCTCGCCGAGGCCGTCCGCGCGGCGGTCAGGGAGCGCACCCCTACGAAACGGCGGCCATCATGATGC
>JARRQH010000062.1:0-12572 GCA_037381985.1 Pseudolabrys sp. | reverse complement strand
GCCGCCACGCCGCGTGGTACGCGACAGGCCTCCCTTGGAGGTCCTTTCACAATGCGCCCGCTCGCAATCGCCCCTTCGATCCTGTCCGCCGATTTTGCCAAGCTCGGCGAGGAAGTCCGCGCCATCGACGCCGCCGGCGCCGACTGGATCCACGTCGATGTCATGGACGGCCATTTCGTGCCCAACATTTCCATCGGACCGATGGTGGTGCAGGCGATCCGCTCCGTGACGCAGAAGCCGTTCGACGTGCATCTGATGATCGCGCCGTGCGATCCTTATCTCGAAGCCTTCGCCAAAGCCGGCTCCGACATCATCACCGTGCACGTCGAAGCCGGCGCCCACGTCCACCGCTCGCTGCAGGCGATCCGCGCGCTCGGCAAGAAGGCGGGCGTCACGCTCAATCCCGGCACGCCGGTGGCGACACTGGAAAACCTCATCGACATGGTCGACCTGGTGCTGGTGATGTCGGTTAATCCCGGCTTCGGCGGCCAGAGCTTCATCCGCTCGCAGCTCGACAAGGTCGCCGCCGTGCGCGCGCTCTGCGGCGGCCGGCCGATCGACATCGAGGTCGACGGCGGCGTGACGCCGGACAACGCCGCCGACGTCGTGCGCGCCGGCGCCAACGCGCTGGTCGCCGGCTCCGCCGTGTTCAAGGGCGGCAAGTACAAAGAGAATATCGACGCCATCCGCACCGCGGCCATGCTCGCGCGCGGGGAAGCGGCGTAACACCTCTCTCCTTCTTGGGAGGGGCATAGAACGAAAGTGCTGCAATGATCCCACGCTATTCCCGTCCCGAAATGACCGCGATCTGGTCGCCGGAGACCAAGTTCCGCATCTGGTTCGAGATCGAGGCGCACGCCGCCGACGCCATGGCCGAACTCGGCGTCATCCCGAAAGAAGCCGCCAAAACGATCTGGGAAAAAGGCGGCAAAGCCACATTCGACGTCGCCCGCATCGATGCCATCGAGGCGGAAGTCAAACACGACGTCATCGCCTTTCTGACGCATGTCTCCGAGATCGTCGGCCCGGAAGCGCGCTACATGCATTCCGGCATGACCTCGTCGGACGTACTCGACACCTGCTTTAGCGTCCAATTGGTGCGTGCCGCTGATATTCTGATCGCCGATGTCGACGCGCTGCTGGCTGCGCTCAAGCGCCGCGCCTTCGAACACAAGTTGACGCCGACCGTCGGCCGCTCGCACGGCATTCACGCCGAGCCGACTACCTTCGGTCTCAAGCTGGCCCAGGCTTACGCGGAATTTTCACGCAACCGCGAACGGTTGGTCGCCGCCCGCAAGGAAGTCGCCACCTGCGCCATTTCCGGCGCGGTCGGCACATTTGCTCAAGTCGATCCTCGGGTCGAAGCCCATGTCGCCAAGGCGATGGGTCTCGTGGTCGAACCGATCTCGACACAGGTGATCCCGCGCGACCGCCACGCCATGTTTTTTACGACCCTCGGCGTCATCGCCTCCTCGATGGAACGACTGGCCATCGAAGTCCGCCATCTGCAACGTACCGAAGTACTGGAAGCAGAAGAGTTCTTCTCTGAAAAGCAGAAGGGCTCCTCGGCGATGCCGCATAAGCGCAACCCGGTTCTGTCGGAAAACATCACCGGCCTTGCCCGGCTGGTGCGCGGCTATGCGATGCCCGCCATGGAAAACGTGGCGCTCTGGCACGAACGCGACATCTCGCATTCGTCGGTCGAACGCATGATTGGGCCTGACGCAACCGTCACCCTCGACTTCGCACTGGCCCGGCTGACCGGACTGGTCGACAAGTGGCTGATCTATCCGGCCAACATGCAGAAGAACCTCGACAAGCTTGGCGGCCTCATTCACTCGCAACGCGTCCTGATCGCCCTGACCAAGGCCGGCGTACCGCGTGAGGACGCCTATCGGTTGGTGCAGCGCAACGCCATGAAGGTATGGAGCGGCGAGAGCAACGATTTCCTGGCGCTGCTAAAGGCCGACCCGGACGTGCGTAAGGCGCTGAGCGATGCGGAGCTCGAGGATAATTTCGATCTCGGCCATCATTTCAAACAGGTCGACACCATCTTCAAGCGGGTGTTCGGAACGGCATGATTTGGAATAGCGCCATCATGCGTGACGCAACCGTCGACTATGACTTCCTCGTCCTACCGGGTCTTGGCAATTCCGGCGTCGATCACTGGCAGTCTTACTGGTGCATGGCGTTCCGCAACGCTACGCGCGTCGTGCAAGATAGTTGGGACGAACCTGTTCTTGTCGATTGGCTCGCGCGTCTGGAAGCCGCCATTGCCGGCGGCACGCGTCCGGCGATCCTCATCTGCCACAGCCTCTCGTGCTCGCTCGTTGCACACTGGGTGGCGAAAAATCCGCCCGGCCGCGTCGCCGCGGCGCTGCTGGTCGCGCCATCCGACGTCGAAGATCCCGCACATACGCCGGACAGCGTACGCGACTTCGCCCCCATTCCGTTGGTGAAATTCGCGATCCCGACACTGGTCGCCGCCAGCGTCAACGACCCCTATGTGACGCCAGAGCGCGCGCAAGATTTTGCCCGCGTCTGGGGCTCCGACTTCTGCAATGTCGGCGAGCTCGGCCACATCAATTCAGAGTCCAAATTGCAGATGTGGCCGCAAGGTCTTTTGCTGCTCGGTCAATTGCTGGCGCACATCCAGCAAACCACCGAGCTTTAGCCGGGCCTTATGACCCGGCGGCGCCTCACCAATAATGGTGCCAATGGTGCCAGTGGTGCCAGTGGTGCCAGTGGTGCCAGCCGCCTCCCCAGCCGAAGCCGAAGGTGACCACCGGCGGCGGCGCGTAATAGACCGGCGGCGGCGGGGCCACATAGACCGGGCCGCCGCCGACATCGAGATAGCGGCTGCTGGCGAAGCCGTAGCCGCCGCGCCAGGCGATGCGGCACCAGCCGGCGGCGCAGCCGCGCACGTTGACCGTCGCGCCGCCTGGTAGGACGGTAAGGATGCCGTATTGCATGCCCGGGCCGGTGCGCAGATTGAGATCGCCGGTCACCAGGGCCGGCGCCGCGGAGGCCGCGCCCGCCGACAGCAGCAGGAGGCCGGTCGCTAGCGCCAAATGTCTCATTCGCATGGCCAAATCCCATTCAAAGCTTGCGTTGCGCCCCGCTTTATCAATAAACGGACGACGGACCCATTTCCTGCCCGGACCGGATGGCTTTTTTTCGACCGCGCCCCGGTTCGCGAAACATCAACGAATCCCTGCGAGGCTCTCGCGTCGTCGTCACTCTTCGACTTTTGGCCCAGCCGTCACCGATGTCCGCCGAACCTGTCACCATCGTCATCTTCGACTCCGGCCTGGGCGGGCTCACTGTCTTCCGTGAAGTCGCGCGCGCGCGACCCGACGCACGCTTCGTCTATGTAGCGGACGACGCCGGCTTTCCCTATGGCGGCGTGGCAGAAGACGCGCTGATCGCGCGCGTGCGCCAGGTCGTGGGCGCGGCGATCGCGCAACATGCGCCCGACCTCATCGTCGTCGCCTGCAATACCGCTTCGACGCTCGCGCTCGGCGATCTGCGCGCGCATTTCAGCGTGCCCTTCGTCGGCACCGTGCCGGCGGTCAAGCCGGCCTGCGCGCAGTCGCAGAGCAAACGCATCGCGGTGCTCGGCACCGAGGCCACCGTCGCCCGCGAATATACCCATGCGCTAATCCGCGAGTTCGCCGCGGCCTGCGTCGTCGATCTCATCGGCTCGCCGCGGCTGGCGCCGTTCGCCGAGGCCGCGCTTGCCGGCGCGCCGGTGGACGACGCCGATATCGCAGCCGAGATCGCGCCCTGCTTCGTCGACAAGGACGGCAGCCGCACCGACACCGTGGTGCTGGCCTGCACGCACTATCCGCTACTGCTCGACCACTTCCGCAAGCTCGCGCCCTGGCCGGTGACGTGGCTCGATCCGGCGCCGGCAATCGCCCGCCGCGTCGCCGATCTCTTGCACACACGCGCGGAAGCGCCCGCGCCGAAGCCGGTTATCGTCTTTACGTCCGGTAAGGCGCCCTCACCGGCATTGACGGAAGCGCTGCGCCAATTCGGTTTCTGAATTTCCCCGTCACCCCAAGGTGAGAGCGGCCGAAGGCCGCGAGCCTCGAAGGGCGACGGCCCCAATTCGTCGAAAAGTCATTTGGCCGTTCATCCTTCGAGGCTCGCCGCGTCGCGGCTCGCACCTCAGGATGACGGATCGGGGTCAAAACGCATGCGCGTGGATTTCCCATGCGCCGCGCCAGATCATGTCGAGCGCGACGTAGAGAATGATGGCGAGCCCGATATAGGCGATCCAGCGGTGCTTATTGAGCAGCCGCGCGACGACATTCGCCGCCATGCCCATCAGCAGGATCGACAGCCCGAGCCCGAACACCAGCGCGATGGGATGCTCGCGCGCGGCGCCCGCCACGGCGAGCACATTGTCGAGCGACATGGACACATCGGCGAGCACGATCTGCAGAGCGGCTTGCGCGAAGGTCTTGCGCGGCAGATGCGCCTCGCCCGCGCCCAGCGCCGTCGCGGTGTCGGCTTCGTCGGGCGCGCGCAGCTCGCGCCACATCTTCCAGCTCACCCATAACAGCAGAATGCCGCCGGCGAACAGCAGGCCGACGATGGTCAGCAACTCGACGGCAATGCCGGCGAACGCGATACGCAGGATGGTGGCGGCAATGATGCCGACCAGGATCGCCCGGCCGCGCTGCTCCTTCGGCAGGCCGGCGGCGGCGAGCCCAATGACGACGGCGTTGTCGCCGGCCAGCACCAGGTCGATAATGATGACCTTGAAGAAGGCGGCGAACGAGGCTTGGGTGAAGAGGTCGACGGAGAACAGATCGGCCACGAGAAGGCCCCTTGGCGGTTCAATCAGTCCGACATCACAGTCAGGGTGACTGCCAGAGGGGCCCGGCCTGATGGGCGTGAAAATGGCCCCCGAAAGCCGCCGAGACAAGCCCCGAATGGCCCCATTGAGGGCGATTTCGGAGCGAAACAGCCCCTGGAGGCCATTCCCGGCCACTCCCGCCGGCCCATTGTTTGACAGGCGGGTGACAACCCCCTAAATAGCCGTCGCCCGGTGGGTTTTCGGACCCGTCGGTGCTGTTTCGCGACCCGCGGCACGGGCCTTAACGCTTTCGAGGCTCTGCCTGTCGGTCCCGGCTCAACCGGGACAAAGGAGGGCGCGATCCTCAACCAACGCTAACAAAAGACGAGGACGCGATGAGCAAGCGTATGGAATCCAAGTACAAGATCGACCGCCGGATGGGCGAGAACATCTGGGGGCGGCCGAAGAGCCCGGTCAACCGGCGCGAATACGGCCCCGGCCAGCACGGCCAACGCCGCAAGGGCAAGCTGTCCGACTACGGCGTGCAGCTCAAGGCCAAGCAGAAGCTGCGCGGCTATTACGGCAACGTCTCCGAGAAACAGTTCCGCCGCGTCTACTCCGACGCCATCCGCATGAAGGGCGACTCGGGCGCCAATATGATCGGCCTCCTGGAGCGCCGGCTCGACGCGGTGGTCTACCGCGCCAAGTTCGTGCCCACGGTGTTCGCAGCCCGCCAGTTCATCAACCACGGCCACATCAAGGTGAACGGCCGCCGCGTCACCATCCCGAGCTACCGGGTCAAGGTCGACGACGTCATCGAGATCAAGGACAAGTCGAAGGAGCTCGCGATTGTGCTCGAGGCGCAGGCCCTGCCCGAGCGCGACGTGCCGGACTACATCGAGGTCGATGAGGGCAAGAAGACCGCCAAGTTCGTGCGCGTGCCGGCGGTTTCCGACGTGCCCTACGCGGTGCAGATGGAACCGCACCTGGTGGTCGAATATTACTCGCGCTAAGCAGCGCGACCGCGACCCGATCCAAAAGAACCCCCCCGCCTCGGCGGGGGGTTTTGTTTGTCGGCATTGGCCGGCCTCAGCCTCCGTTCATTGCCGTCCCCGCCTGCGCGGAGACGAGCGGATAGAAGCGCCGCCCATCGTCAGCGAGGCCGCGTCAGGCCGGCTGGCGCGTCTCGATGCCTTTGTCCTTCATGGCCTGCTGCAGCTCGCCCGCCTGGAACATTTCGCGGATGATGTCGCAGCCGCCGACGAACTCGCCCTTGACGTAGAGCTGCGGGATGGTCGGCCAGTTCGAATAGGTCTTGATGCCGTTGCGCAGGTCGTCGGACTCCAGGACGTTGAGCCCCTTATAGGGCACGCCAAGATAGTCGAGGATCTGCACCACCTGGCCGGAGAAGCCGCACTGCGGAAACTGCGGGGTGCCCTTCATGAACAGCACCACGTCGTTGCTCTTCACTTCGTTGTCGATGAATTGCTCGATGCCCATGGAAAACCTGTCCTTTTGCGCGCTGTGCCCGCGAAGGGGTGCGGGTCGCTAGTAGTCCAATTCCGACATTTGCCTTCCGCCGCCGCGGACTCCGGAGCAAACGTCGGAACTAAAGGACCACTAGCAACAATTTGATTCTAATGGAGCTTTGGATTTGACATTTGATGAGTAGCCCGCCGCACGTGGGTATCAAACGTCAAATTCGCTCCACTAGCCGGTTCGCTTGCCGATATATGTAGCGCAGATGGCCCCGCCACCCCAAGGGGGCATGGCGGGGGATTTGACCTAAATTCACGCCACTTTCGGGGTGTTTAGCCTTGGCGGCGTTATTCCGGCGTGCCGGTCTGCAGCGCCAGGGCGTGCAGGACCCCGCCCATCTGCCCCTTCAGGGCTCCGTAGACGAGCTGGTGCTGCTGCACCCGCGATTTGCCCTTGAACGAGGCCGAAATCACGGTGGCGGCGTAATGATCGCCGTCGCCGGCGAGATCGCGGATCGTGACCTCGGCATCGGGGATGCTGGTCTTGATCAGCCGTTCGATCTCATCGGCATCCATGGCCATGGCAAAGGGTCTCCGAACGCGGGTTCCGGACGGGCTCGGGCCAGGCGTTGTCGCCGCGCAAGCCGCCAATTCTTGGTCGCTCCAGGCTCTAGCAGAATTACCACGGGTCGGGAACGGCCCGGACCCACCAACCCCCAACCCCCTCATGCCGCAGGGAATCTCGAGCCCGTTGCCCTGAGGGCACGGTCGGAAAAGCCGGCCGCTAGAGCTCGCCGGCCATGTAGGCCGGCAGCCAGCCCTCGAAGCGCGCGCACAAGCTCGTGACCGCCAGTGGCATCTCGCCCGGCAGCGCCAGCACGTCGCCGCCGGTCGAGCCGACACGGGAAACCAGGATCCCCGCCTCGCGCGCGCGGGCGAGCACCGCGTCGGCTCCACCCGCCTTGACCGTGACCACATAGCGCGCCTGGTCTTCGCCGAACCAATGGGCGTGCGCGGGAATATCCTGCGGCGCCTCGCCGAGCACCGCGCCGATGCCGGACGCCATCGCCATCTCGGCCACCGCCACCAGCAGGCCGCCGTCGGAGACGTCGTGCACCGCGGTCGCGGTGCCGTCGGCGATCAACGCGCGCACGAAATCGCCGTTCTCGCGTTCCTCGATGAGATCGACCGGGGGCGGCCCGCCCGCTTCGCGGCCGCAGATTTCGCGCAGATACATCGACTGGCCGAGCCAGCCGGTGGTCTCGCCGACCAGCAGGATGGCCTCGCCTTCCACCTTGAAGGCCAGCGTCGCGGATTTGCGGAAATCGGCGAGCAGCCCCACGCCGCCGATCGACGGCGTCGGCAGGATCGGGCGGCCGAACTCCTCACCCGCCACCTTGGTCTCGTTGTAGAGCGACACGTTGCCGGACACGACCGGGAAGTCGAGCGCCGCACAGGCTTCCGCGATGCCGCGGATGCAGCCGACGAACTGGCCCATGATCTCGGGCCGCTCCGGATTGCCGAAGTTGAGATTGTCGGTTATGGCGAGCGGCGTAGCGCCGACTGCGGTGAGATTACGCCAGCACTCGGCCACCGCCTGCTTGCCGCCTTCGAACGGATCGGCCTCGCAATAGCGCGGCGTCACGTCGGTGGTCATTGCCAGGCCCTTGGGGCCGTCCTCCACCCGCACCACCGCGGCGTCTCCACCCGGGCGCTGCACGGTGTTGCCGCCGATGACATAATCATATTGCTCCCAAACCCAGCGCTTGGAGCACATGTCGGGCGCGGCGATGAGCTTCTCCAGCGCCGCGGCGATGCCGACCGGCGCTTCGACCTTGGTGGCGTCGACCGGCGCCGGCTTTTCCGCGAACACGAACGGCCGGTGATAGACCGGCGCCTCGGTACCGAGCTCGGTGATCGGCAGGTCGACCATGACGTCGCCCTTGTGGCGCACGATGAAACGTTTTGTGTCGGTGGTCTCGCCCACCACCGCGAAGTCGAGCCCCCACTTGCGGAAGATCGCCTCGGCTTCCTCTTCCTTCTCGGGCTTGAGCACCATGAGCATGCGCTCCTGGCTTTCCGAGAGCATCATCTCATAAGCCGTCATGCCCTCTTCGCGGCACGGCACCTTGTCGAGGTCGAGGGTGACGCCGAGCTCGCCCTTGGCGCCCATCTCCGTCGACGACGAGGTGAGGCCGGCGGCGCCCATGTCCTGGATGGCGATGACGCAGCCCTTGGCCATGATCTCGAGGCAAGCTTCCAGCAGCAGTTTCTCGGAGAACGGATCGCCGACCTGGACGGTCGGGCGTTTCTCTTCCGAATCCTCGCCGAACTCGGCCGAGGCCATGGTGGCGCCGTGGATGCCGTCGCGCCCGGTCTTGGAGCCGAGATAGACGATCGGCATGCCGACGCCCGACGCCGCCGCGTAGAAGATCTCGTCCTTCCTGGCGATACCGACCGCCATGGCGTTGACGAGACAATTGCCGTCGTAGCGCGGATGGAAGCGCACCGAGCCGCCGACCGTGGGAACACCAAAAGAATTGCCGTAGCCTCCGATGCCGGCCACCACACCGGCCACCAGATGCCGGGTTTTGGCGTGGCTGGGCGCACCGAAACTCAAGGCATTGAGGCAGGCGATCGGGCGCGCGCCCATGGTGAAGACGTCGCGCAGGATGCCGCCGACCCCGGTCGCCGCGCCCTGGTAGGGCTCGATGTAGCTCGGGTGGTTGTGGCTCTCCATCTTGAACACGACCGTGAGCCCGTCGCCGATATCGACCACCCCGGCGTTCTCGCCCGGACCCTGGATCACCTGCGGCCCGCTGGTGGGCAGGCCTTTCAAATGCATGCGCGAGGACTTATACGAGCAGTGCTCGTTCCACATGGCCGAGAAGATGCCGAGCTCGGTGAGCGTCGGCTCGCGGCCGATCAGCTCGAGGATGCGACTGTACTCGTCCGGCTTGAGGCCGTGTTCGGCGACGAGTTCCGGGGTGATGGGCGTTTCGTTACGGAGCATTCAATAAAGGGTCTAACCGAGGGAGGTAGCCCCTCGATAGGACGCCCGGCCGATGAAGTAAATCGCCGCACGCCGCCACCCACGGAAATCGCGGCCGCAGCCGGTCCCCGGCGGCGGCCCGCCTTCTGGCAGATCGAACGTTTCGAACCGCGGCGACTTTGACGTGTAGCCCCGGTAGCCCGCCTGCAGGCAATCGACGTCGTACTGGCCGTCGCTGGCCGCCCCCACATTCCAGACCCAGTAGGCGGCGTCGCTGGAACTCGACGAGGTGCGATAATTGCAGGTCGGATACACGGGCGTCGTGCCGGAGGGGCATTTGCCCGAGGCGGAATTCGACTGGCAGTTGCCCTTGCCCGCATTCATCAGGCTCCCGCACCGGTTCGACGTCTTGTATTGAGCCTTCGAGACCGGCAGGCAGACGACGTTGCCGATGTTCTTCGGGGGCGACGAATTACTGTTCTCGATCGAGCAGGTGGAATCGCTGCCGGAGACAGTGTATTTCACGAGGCTCGCGCTGATATCCGAAGTCCGCATGCCGGCGACCAAACCGGTGGCGGTCCCTTTCTGGATCACGACGGTGGTGTAGCTCTGCTGGGCCGCTAGAGCGGTCCCCACACCGGCGAAACAGGCGAGGCAGGTAACGGCGGCAACCGCGAACGATCGCGGCCAAGAGGCTGAACGCGTTACGTCATTCTCCGCTCTGAAGCGATTGAAAACGAAACGCCTATCGGCTGCAGGGAGAATGTTTGCGGTATACAATCTATAGATGTCCTGCCGCCGTACCCTGCGGTCGCCAACAAGGCCTTAGAGATTGGAGAGAAGATTGGAATTGCGGGCGCGGGAGCCTTAAGCGGCGCGCTGGAGCGCCTCGGTCAGCCCTGCGAACAGCCCGCGGCCGTCGGTCACGCCGATGACGTCTTCGACGTGGTTCTCCGGATGCGGCATCATGCCGAGCACGTTACCCTTGTCGCTGACGATGCCGGCGATGGCGTTGATGGCGCCGTTGTGGTTCCAGTTCGGGTCGATCATGCCGTCGGGCGCGGCATAGCGGAAGATCACCCGCCCCTCACCTTCCAGCCGCGCTATGGTCTCACCGTCGGCGACATAGTTGCCCTCGCCGTGGGCAACCGGCACCTTGACCACTTGGCCAGCGTTGTAGCCGCACGTAAACGGCGTGTCGGAGCGTTCCACCCGCAGATAGACGTCGCGGCAGATGAAGCGCAGGTTCTCGTTGCGCATCAGCACGCCCGGCAGCAGGCCCGCCTCGCACAGGATCTGGAAGCCGTTGCAGACGCCCAGCACTAGGCCGCCACCGACGGCGAACTTGCGTACCGCATCCATGACCGACGAACGCGCGGCGATCGCGCCGCAGCGCAGGTAATCGCCGTAGGAGAAGCCGCCCGGAATCACCACCAGATCGGTGCCGGCCGGCAGCTCCGGTTCGGCGTGCCAGACCATGGCCGGCACCTGCCCCGAGACGAGCCGAAGCGTGCGCGCCATGTCGCGCTCGCGATTGATGCCGGGGAAGACAAGAACGGCTGCTTTCATCGAGTTCGGAACCACTCAGGTGCCACTGTTATCACCTTCTTCGGCGCGTAATCTGGTCCGAACACCGGCACCCACTTTTCGGGATCACGCGCTCGTCATAAAGCCCAACGGAAGGCGCGTTTCAACTCAGGCATAGCGTTTTCAGGATACCACCTGCCATGCGCCAGGATAACCCGCTCCGGCTGCCATTCCAGCATGCGCCGGACCGCCTGGCGAACTTCGCCGCGGTGGCGGTAGAAGGTGGAGCGCAGGTCGATCGGCGCCCGGCCGTCGGGATCGCAGCAGCCCGACCACTGGCAGGACAGCCGCAGCCAGGTCTTGGAAAAACGCTTCGGCTCGAAATTCTCGATCAGGTCGGTGAGGATGAGCGTGCGCGAGGCGCGGTGGAAAAACACCACCTCGGTCATGTAGCTGCCAGGGACCAGCACCTGTTCGAACTCGCCCTGCCATTCCGGCGGGGCTACATCGGTCAGATCGGCGTCGAAGCCGCTGAAATGCTTGGCGGCGGCGGCACGCGCGCCGGGCGCGGCATAGGCGCGCGCCTGGCCGTAATGCGCCTTCCAGTCGCCGATCCACCAAAAGTGCAGCAGATTGGGCGCGACCAGGAACGCCACCCGCCCGAGCGTATCGATCGCCGCGGCGAGGTCGTCCGTCAGCGGCGTCGGCGAATGCACCCACAAGCTGCCGTCCGCCAAGCGCACCACGGTCATGCGCGTGGGAAATGGCACCTTGAAGAACGGCAGCCACGGATAGGTCATCTGGATTTCGGGGCCGTCCACGATCCAGACGTTATCGGCGACGGGCTTGAGCGTATCGACCGGCTCGTACAGGGCGTAAGCGGTCATGGCCGGCGCATTCCTTGCCTTGCGGGCTGCACCCCGGGCACTACAGCACCTCGACGCGGTAGTTCTCGATCACCGTATTCGCCAACAGCTTGTCGGCGGCCTGCTTGAGCAGCGCTTCCGCCTTAGCCGGGTCGCCATCCTCGATCTCGATGTCGAAGACCTTGCCCTGGCGCACGTTGGCGACGCCCTCGATGCCGAGCGAGCGCAACGCGCCCTCGATCGCCTTGCCTTGCGGATCGAGGATGCCGGTTTTGAGGGTCACGGTGACGCGGGCTTTCATGGGTTTACTCTCATCCGTCGTCCTGAGGAGTGAGACACAGATCAGAGTCTCGGGGATAGCAAAACCAAACCATACAGTACCCACCGGTTTTTCTGCACTGCCACCACCCGGCCCGGCGATACCGGTTACGGCTATGGCATATTGAGCCGCACTATTTGCGATAGCCCCCCTGGCCATTTCGCCGGCTATAGCTTCACTTACAGCGCCATGCTGTTGCAAAGTTTCAGGACTTACGCCCAGCATATCCATCTTAGCCTGATTGCTATAGGTGACAAATCCGCGATCAAACCAGTCGGAGCTACCCGCCAGATCGGTAAAGGTTTTAGCGATCAAACCTCCTGTGCAGGACTCAGCTGTGCAGATCATCGACCCAGTGTGGGTTAATTTCTCGGCAAGCTGGCGAGTGAGTTGTTCAGTATCTAGAGTCATGGGGGGATTATAAATGAGTCTGAGAAATATGCCTGCTCTGATGAGTTTAGATTTACAGGCTTCTACCTCGCATCTTTAACCGCTTGCTGGTGCCACTACCCGAGTCACCCACTATCCTGATCTGATAACGCCAGGTCTTAATCCGCCATAACACCGACTTATCCCTACGCGA
>JARRQH010000061.1:0-15938 GCA_037381985.1 Pseudolabrys sp. | reverse complement strand
GGCCGCGAAATGGTGCTTGACCAACGTCATCTCGGTGACGAGATCGGCGGCGGCGATCAGATCCGGCTTGGCGTTGCGGCCGGTAACGACGACATGCAGATCCGGCCGGCGCGCGGTGAAGGTGGCGATCACCTCGGCCACATCAAGGTAATCGTAGCGGAGAGCGATGTTGAGCTCGTCCAGGATGACAAGCGCGAAAGTGGGGTCCGCCATCAATTCGCAAGCCTTGGCCCAGGCGCGTTCGGCGGCGGAAATGTCGCGCTCGAGGTCCTGCGTGTCCCAGGTAAAGCCTTCGCCCATGGTGTGCCAGACGACTCGGTCGCCGAAGGTCATCAGGCCGTCGCGTTCGGCCGAATGCCATGCGCCCTTGATGAATTGCACGACGCCGACGCGGCGGTCCCGTCCGAGCATGCGTAGCGCGAGCCCGAAGGCGGCGGTGGACTTCCCCTTGCCGGGGCCGGTATGGACGATAAGCAGCCCTTTCTCGATGGTCTTGCCGGCGACCTCGGCATCCTGCACCGCCTTACGCTTTTCCATTTTGGCGCGATGGCGGGCGGCGTCCGCTTCTTCCAGGGTCTTACTCATGCATTGTCCTTCATCACCATCGGCAGGCCTGCCACCATGAGGACGACCCGATCGGCGCGCGCAGCGATCCGTTGGTTGAGACGGCCCTGATGATCGCGAAAGCGCCGCCCCAAGGCGTTGTCCGGCACAATACCAAAGCCGACCTCATTGGAGACCAGGATCACTGGCGATGCGCGCGTGGTCAATGCCGCTTCCAAATTTGTCATGGCGTTTTCGATCGCGTGATTCGCAAGCATCAGATTCGACAGCCACAACGTGAGGCAATCGACAAGCACGGTAGCGCCTTCCGGCGCGCTGGCGATCGTCCCGGCGAGATCGATGGGCGCCTCGACCGTCTGCCAACCGTCGCCACGCCGATCGCGATGCTGCGCGATGCGGACCGCCATCTCGTCGTCATGCGGTTCCGCAGTGGCGACATAGAGCCATGGTTGCGGCAAGGCCGTCACCAGCGATTCGGCATAACGGCTCTTACCCGAGCGTGCGCCGCCCAGTACAAGCGTTAGTCGCGCTGATTGAACGGACCCATTTACCATCGCGGTTCGGCACCTGTCTTCTCACGCCGGAGTGGCGTGAAACTACATATTCGGCCGTTGTGTGCAATGTCTCCTTCAGTTGACAAAGGAGTTGCCGCGGCGTTTATTGGAGATGTTTCGATGGTCTCTTCAAAGCGAAGAGCGAAAAAGGGAATGCGGTGCGGGACTAATGTCCCAATTCCGTGGCTGCCCCCGCAACTGTAAGCAGCAAGCTCGTGCCACAAGGCCACTGGGTGTGATCCCGGGAAGGCGGTGACGAGCGCAAGAGCTGCGAGCCAGGAGACCTGCCGTCGGATCAGTCGCTCGTCGGGCGGGGTGCCCTGGCGTCGGACCACGCTAGGCCTCTGAGTGGCCGCGTGCGTCGTGCGAGGCCCTGAAAGCGCACCCCCGGCTGAGACGGAAAGCTGCGAGGGAGCGATCCGGGTGGATGGCGCTGATATTGCTGACGATATTGCCGACTCGTCTTCACGTGAGGGCGAGACGCTGATCTACGTCTGCGCGACCTGCCGCCGCCCCGGTGATCCGGAAGACATGCCGCGGCCGGGTGCCGCGCTGGCGGTAGCGACGGCGCGGGCGGCTGCCGGCACCGATCTTGTCGTTCATCCTTTGCGCTGTCTTGCCAATTGCAAACGCGGGTGCACCGCGGTGCTGCGAAGTCCCGGCGCTTGGACCTATGTCTTCGGCCATCTCGATCCGTGGTGCGACGCCGAGGCATTGGTGCAAGGCGCAAAGCTTCTAGCCGACGCGGCCGATGGCCTTATGCCTTGGCGTGGCCGTCCCGATGCCTTGAAGCGCGGCCTTATCGCGCGCGTTCCGCCGCTGGACTACCAGGAGATCGACGAATGACGCCTTCATTTGCGCCTGTTCCTTGCACCATCGTTACCGGCTTTCTCGGTGCCGGGAAAACGACGCTAATCCGTCACGTGCTGGCAAACGCGGCGGGGCGCAAGCTCGCCGTGATCGTCAATGAGTTCGGCGATGTCGGTGTCGACGGCGAAATCCTCAAAGGCTGCGGCGACGAAACCTGTCCGGAGGAGAACATCGTCGAACTCGCCAATGGTTGCTTGTGCTGCACCGTTGCCGACGAATTCGTGCCGGCGTTGGATACCATTCTCGCGCGCGAGCCCAGGGTCGAGCATATCGTCATCGAGACGTCGGGTTTGGCGCTGCCCAAGCCGCTGGTACAGGCGTTCCATTGGCCCTCGATCAAGAGCCGTGTGACCGTCGATGGTGTGGTCGCCGTGGTCGATGGCGCCGCCTTGGCTGAGGGGCGCGTCGCCGCCGATCCGGAGGCGCTCGCCGCGCAGCGCGCGACCGACGACGCGGTCGATCATGACGATCCGATCGAGGAAGTCTTCGAGGATCAGATCGCCTGCGCCGACCTCGTCGTGCTCAACAAGTGCGATCTGCTCGATCCGTCGGGCATCGAGCGGGCGACGGCAGCCGTCGGTACCGCCTTGCCGCGCGCGGTCAAGGTCGTCGCGGCAACGAACGGTACGATCGATGCGGCGGCTCTACTCGGTCTCAATGTCGGTACCGAGTCCGATATCGAGAATCGCCGGACGCATCACGATGACGAATTCGAGCACGATCACGACGACTTCGATACCTTTGTGGTGAATTTGCCTGAGCTGGATGATCCGGAAGCCTTGTCAAGTTTGGTGTCTGCCACGGCCGCGGCGGCGAGCGTGCTGCGCGTCAAGGGATTCGCCGCCATCCGCGGCAAGCCGATGCGGCTCCTGGTTCAGGCGGTCGGCCCACGCGTTGCTTCGCATTACGATCGTGCTTGGGCGCCCACTGAAAGTCGTGAAACCCGTTTAGTCGTGATCGGATTGAAAGGGCTCGACCAGACAAAGATCATCCGCATGCTCGGTGGATGACCGATGCATCTGCTGACGACCAGCGCCACGAGTCTTGATGACGTTGCCGCGCCGGTCGATCTCGGCCAGCCGCCGGGCGATATGGCGGTGCTGTCGTTTGCCGATAGCGATCTTGCCGGTCTGGCGGCGGCCTGGGCCGTGGAGCGCGAGGGCCTGCCCAGCCTGCGGCTCGTGCAATTGCGCGACCTGCGTCATCCGATGTCGGTCGATCTCTGGATCGATAGCGTAGCCAGTCACGCCAAGGTCATCGTCGTGCGCCTGCTCGGCGGGCTCGAATGGTGGCGCTACGGCGTGACCCGCCTTGCCGCGCTGGCGAACGAGCGCGGCATCAAGTTGGCGGTGCTGCCCGGCGAGGACCGTGACGATCCACGCTTGCCGGATATGTCGACGCTGCCGGCTGAAGAGGTTGCCACGCTGCTGCGCTATTTCCGCGCGGGTGGCCGTGACAATCTACGTGCCTTGCTGCGGCGGCTCGCAGGACATGCCGGCGCGCCGCTCGACCATGCCGCGCCGCGCGCGCTGCCGC
This sequence comes from Pseudolabrys sp., assembly GCA_037381985.1. Classification (GTDB taxonomy): domain Bacteria; phylum Pseudomonadota; class Alphaproteobacteria; order Rhizobiales; family Xanthobacteraceae; genus Pseudolabrys. The sequence continues at coordinate 12,414 of JARRQH010000061.1, read as the reverse complement.
GAGTCGGCGCGTATCGGTCGGGCGATGAAGTGATCGACCTGGACCGCCTGATCGAAACGTTGCCGATCGGCCGGCCCGTCGTTCCTGTCATCTTTTATCGCTCAATGCTGCTGGCGACCGATGCGGCACCGGTCGACGCGCTCTATCGGGCGCTCGAGGCGCGCGGCATTTCCGCTGCGCCGCTGTTCGTTCCCGGTCTGAAGGATGCGGAAGCCGTCGCCTTCCTGCGCATGGCGTTGCGCCGTCTGAAGCCGGCGGCGATCGTCACCGCGACCGCCTTCGCCGCCGTCGGCGATGCGGGCGAGCCGACGGCGCTCGACGATGCCGGCGTGCCGGTGCTGCAGGCGGTGGTGGCGACGACCAAACGCGCGGCGTGGGCGGAGAACCCGCGCGGCTTGGGCCCTGCCGATCTCGCCATGCATGTTGTGCTGCCGGAGCTCGACGGCCGCGTGCTCGGTGGCGCGCTCTCGTTCAAACACGCCTTGGAGGCGGACGGCGATCTGGCCTTCAACGCGGTGGTCAACCGGCCCGAGCCGGACCGCGTCGAGGCAGTCGCCGACCGTGTCGCCGCGTTGTTGCGCCTCCAGGCGACGCCACGCGGCGAACGCCGCCTGGCGATTCTGATGCCGGACTATCCCGGCGTTGCAGGCCGCGCGGGTTATGCTGTTGGGCTGGACGTGCCGGCGAGCGTGAATGCGTTGCTCGCGGATCTGTCCGAAGCCGGTTATGCGATCGGCGATGTGCCGGCAAGTCCAAAGGCGCTGATCGATACCGTCTCACAGCCCAACGCCGACCTGTCCTGGCCGGTCGCGGCTTATCGCGTCGCTCTTGCGCAGCTTCCGGCGAGCGTTGGCGGGCAGGTCGAGGCGGCTTGGGGGCGACCGGAAGACGATGAAGACGTCCATGATGGTGTTTTCCGTTTTCGCGGCTGCCGCTTTGGCAATATTGTCATTGCCTTGCCGCCCGATCGCGGACGCGCGGCGAGCCGCCGTGCCAATTATCACGATCCGGTTCTGCCGCCGCGCCACGCGCTGCTGGCTTTCGGCCTGTGGCTGCGCCACGGTCTCGATGTTCACGCCACCGTGCATATGGGCGCCCACGGCACGCTCGAATGGCTGCCGGGCAAGGTGATCGCCCTCACGGCGGAGTGCTTCCCCGAGGCGGTCGTGGGTGCGCTGCCGGTGGTCTATCCCTTCATCGTCAGCAATCCGGGCGAGGCGGCGCAGGCCAAGCGCCGTATCGCCGCGGTGACGATCGGACACCTGCCGCCGCCGTTGGTCGACACTGGTCTGTCGGGTGGCGCGCGCGACCTCGAACGGCTGCTCGACGAATATGCCCAGGCCGACGGCCTCGATCGGCGCAGGCGTGATCGGCTGGCGCGGCTGATCGTCGATGCGGCGCAGGCGAGCGGCATCGCCACGGAGGCCGGCGTTGACGCGCGTGCCGATGACGACGACGCGCTGCGCCGGATCGATGCCTGGCTGTGCGATGTGAAGGATCTCGCGATCAAGGACGGCCAGCACATCTTCGGCCGGCCGCCGGCGGGCGAGGGGGCGAACGCCGCCTGGGTCGAGAGCGCAGCCAGCGAGCGGCGCAGCCTGATCGACGCGCTCGACGGCCGCCGCGTTGCGCCCGGCCCGGCCGGCTCGCCACATCGGGCGCGGCGCGACGTGATGCCGACCGGCCGCAACATGTTCACCGCCGATCCGCGCGGCCTGCCGACGGCGACCGCCATGGACCTCGGCCGGCTCGCCGCCGACGAAGTGGTGCGCGGCTATCTGCAAGCCCATGGCGAGATGCCGCGCGCGCTGGTCATCGATCTCTGGGGCAGCGCCACGCTGCGAACTGGTGGCGAGGATATTGCCCAGGGGCTGGCGCTGATGGGCTGTCGGCCGACCTGGGATGCGGCGACCGGCCGCGTGCTCGGCATCGAAGTCTTGCCGTGCGCATCGATGGGCCGGCCGCGCGTGGACGTGACCTGGCGCATTTCCGGCTTGTTTCGCGATCTGTTTCCGACGCAGATCGCCTTGCTCGACGCCGCCACCCGCGCCGTTGCCGCGCGCGACGAAAGCGACGAGGAGAATCCGCTGGCGGCCGCGCGCCGCGCGGCAAAGGATGCCACGTCGCCGGCCCGCATCTTCGGCACCGCGCCCGGCGCCTATGGGGCCGGTGTTGAAGAGCTGCTCGGAGCCGAGACCGATCGTGACGCGCTGGGCGCCGCCTATCTCGCCGCCGCCTCGCATGTCTATGGTGGAGCAGAGGGCACTGACGATTCCTTTCCCGGCGCCTTTGCTGAGCGTGTTGCGGCCGCGGACTTGCTGGTCCATCCCAGCGACGATTCCGCCCGCGATCTGCTCGAAGGAGCGGAGGATGTGTCGTTCGTCGGCGGTTTTGCCGCTGCGGCGGCCACGTTGGGGCGCATGCCCGATCTGGTAATGCTGGACGTAACCGATCCGCAGCGCCCGCGCGCGCGGCCGCTTGCCGCTGCGCTGGCGCGTATCGTGCGCGGGCGCGCGATCAATCCGCGCTTCATCGAAGGGCAGATGCGGCACGGTCCGCGCGGCGCCGCCGAACTCGCAGAGACTGTGGACCGGTTGATCGATTTCGCCGAGACCGCCGGCGCGGTGTCGAGCACGCTCATCGATCTTGTCCATGCGGCCTATATCGCGGATCCGCGGGTGCGCGAATTTCTGCTGCGGGAAAATCCGGAAGCGGCGCGCGCCATGGCCGAACGCTTCGCGGCGGCGCGCCGACGCGGGCTCTGGCATCCGCGCCGCAACGATATCGATTCCGATCTCGCTACGCTTGGCATACTTGGCATGGAGGCCGCGTCATGACGGCGACGCTGCGCCGCGGCTGGTGCCCAAGCCTGGCCGTGCCCATGGCGACCGGTGACGGGCTGCTGGCGCGGCTGCCGCCGCCCGGTCGCACCATCGGCCTCAATACTTTCAAGAGTCTTTGCGCCGCCGCGCGCGCGCATGGCAACGGTATCGTCGAGGTGACCGCGCGTGGCAGCCTTCAGGTGCGTGGTCTCGATGACGAGTCAACCGTGCGTTTTGCCGCTGAGGTCGCGCTACTCGGGATTGATGGTGGTGACGGGCCGGTGCTGCTGGCGCACCCGCTCAGCGGTCTCGAGGCCGGTGAATATGCGGACATGTTGCCATTAGCGACGGACCTACGCGCGGCCCTGGCGGCGGCGCCCTTCGTGTCGCGACTGGCCGCGAAGGTGTCGGTGGTACTCGATGGCGCCGATGCGCTTCACCTCGACGCGCTGAACGCCGATCTCCGGCTGCGCGCGGTATCCGCAGATGGTCGCGTTATCTTTCACATTGCCCTGGGGGGGAACGGGACGAACGCCGTTCCGCTAGGTGCCGTTGCGCCGGAACAGGCGGCGGCGTGCGTCTTGTGTCTCTTGGAGCAATTGTCGATGGACGCGCCGGGCGGACGCATGCGCGATCTGGTTCGCGAAGGCGGCGTGCGGCCGCTGCGTGCCGCGCTCGCCGGCCTCCTGATTGAAATACCAGCGCCGCCGGTGCGCCCGGCAGCGCAATGGATCGGAACGCATCGTCTGCGATCCGGACAGGTGGCGGTCGGCCTCGGGCTGCCATTCGGGCATGCCGATGCATCGGCGCTAATGTCGCTGACCGACGCCGCGGTCGTTGCCGGCGCGGCCGGTTTCCGCACCGCGCCGCAGCGCGTCCTGCTTGCAGTCGAGCTTGCGCCGAACGCCGTTGCTGGCTTTACGGCCGCCGCCGAAACGCTTGGATTCATCACCGGCCCGACCGACCCGCGCCGACGCATTGTTGCGTGCCCCGGCGCGCCGGTCTGTGGCTCCGGCGAGATTCCAGCGCGTGCGCTGGCGCCGGCGGTCACGCAAGCCATCGGCGATACACTGCCGGGCGGAGCCCTTGTTCATCTATCGGGCTGCGCCAAGGGCTGCGCTCATCCGGGGCCAGCGTTCCTGACGGTGGCGGGTCGTGACGGCACCTGCGATGTCCTAATCGATGGCCGTTTGCAGGCCTCGGTGAGCCCGGACGAATTACCCGAACGGCTGGCGCAACTCGTCGCGATGGCGGAGGTCGAATAATAATGGCAGGATCGCATGACTATTTGCGCGACGGCGCCGCCATCTATCGGCAGTCGTTCGCTATCATCCGCGCCGAAACCGACCTGTCGCGCTTTGCCGACGATGAGGCCGATATCGTGGTGCGCATGGTGCACGCCTGCGGCAATACCGACGCCGCACGCTTCGTCGAATTCGGTCATAGCCTGGTCACGGCGACGCGCGCAGCCTTGCAATCCGGCGCGCCCATCTTCTGCGACACCGAAATGGTCGCCCACGGTATCACGCGCGCGCGGCTGCCGGCAGACAACGACGTGATCTGCACGCTACGTGACCCGCGCGTGCCTGCCCTGGCGGAAGAACGCGGCACCACACGCTCCGCCGCCGCGCTCGAATTCTGGCGTGAGCGGCTTGCCGGCGCTGTCGTTGCCATCGGCAATGCACCGACCGCGCTGTTCCACCTGCTCGATATGCTCGCGCAGGGCGCACCGAAACCGGCCGCCATTCTGGGAATACCGGTCGGCTTTGTCGGTGCCGTCGAATCGAAGGAGGCGCTGGCCACCGATTCAATGCAGGTGCCCTATCTGATCGTGCGCGGCCGGATGGGCGGCAGCGCCATGACGGCGGCGGCCGTCAATGCTTTGGCCAAGGCGGGACTATGACGGCCGGGCGGTTCATCGGTGTTGGCGTCGGGCCGGGCGATCCCGAACTGCTGACCCTGAAAGCGGTGCGCTGCCTCGGGGAGGCAGACGTGGTCGCCCATTTCGCCAAAGCCGGCCGTGTGGGCAATGCGCGCGCCATCGTCAAGGATCATCTCAGACCGGGCGTCACGGAACTGCCGCTGCTCTACCCGGTCACGACAGAGATCGACCGTCACGCGCCGGACTATCGCGAAGCGATTGCGCGCTTCTACGATGAAGCGGCGGCGGTGGTGGCGCGTCATCTCGATGTCGGACGCAACGTGGTGGTGATCAGCGAGGGCGATCCGCTGTTCTACGGCTCCTACATGCATCTGCACGTGCGGCTCGCCGACCGTTATCCCGCCGAGATCGTACCGGGCATCACCGCCATGTCGGGCTGCTGGTCGGCGGTCGGTATGCCGATGGCCCAAGGCGATGACGTCTTTGCCGTGTTGCCGGCAATGCTGGCCGAGGCCGAGCTGGAACAGCGACTCGCCGATGCCGGGGCCGCCGTGGTGATGAAGATCGGCCGCCATCTCGGCAAGGTGCGGCGCGTGTTGGCGCACAGCGGTCGGCTTCATCGTGCCGTCTATGTCGAGCGCGGCACCACGGCGGATGCGGTCAGTCTGCCGCTGGCGGACAAGCCAGACGACAGCGCGCCGTATTTCTCGGTCGTGCTGGTGCCGGGCTGGGAGGGGCGGTCATGAGCGACATGACCGGCAAGCTCACGGTGATCGGGCTCGGGCCGGGCAGCGCCGATCAGGTGACGCCGGAGGCGGCGGCGGCGCTCGCAGCCGCCGAAGCTCTCTATGGTTATGGCCCTTATCTCGCTCGCATTGCGGAGGTGCCCGGGCAGGCGCGTCATGCGTCCGACAACCGGGAAGAAGGCGCACGTGCGGCTGCCGCGCTCGACCACGCGGCCCGCGGCGGGCAGGTCGCGCTTGTGTCGGGCGGCGATCCCGGCGTGTTCGCCATGGCCGCGGCAGTCTGCGAGCAGATAGAAGCCGGCGCCGCAGCCTGGCGAGCTATCGATCTCGCGGTGGTGCCCGGTGTGACGGCGATGCTGGCGGTAGCGGCGCGGGTGGGGGCTCCGCTCGGCCATGATTTCTGCGCCATCTCGCTCTCCGACAACCTCAAGCCCTGGCCGGTGGTCGAGCGCCGCCTCGATGCGGCGGCAAGCGGCGGCTTCGTCATCGCGCTCTATAACCCGATCTCGCGGGCGCGGCCCTGGCAATTGGGCGCGGCGTTCGAACGGCTCGGGCGGCATCTGTCCGGGACGACGCCGGTGGTGTTCGGCCGCGCGGTCGGGCGCGCGGATGAATCGATCTCCGTCCATACGCTTGCCGACGCCGATCCTGCGACGGCTGACATGGCGACGCTCGTCATTGTCGGTTCGGCGCTGACCCGCGTCGTGGCGCGGCCCGGCCGTGCGCCGCTCGTCTATACGCCGCGCCGCGTGGCGGAGGCGAGCGCATGATCGAGCCAGGCCGCCGCCGCGTCGATCGTCGCAACCGTTGGCCCGGTCGGCGCCGGCGGCCGGCGGATCATGACGACCGGCAATCGAAGAGCGCGCGCGGCGGCGATCTTGCCGTAGGTCGCTTCGCCGCCGCTGTTCTTGGCCACGACGATACCGATGCCACGCGTGGTTATAAGTTCGCATTCGGCGGAGGTGTCGAACGGCCCGCGTGCGAGACTATATTCGGCATGTGGCAGCGCCAGCGGTGGCTCGACCGGATCGATGCTGCGGACGACATAGGCATGTTGTGGCGCCGCAACGAACGCATTCACGTCCTGGCGGCCGATGGCGAGGAAGACGCGGCGCGGCGTGGCGCCCAAGGCCCCGACCGCCTCATCGACATCGTTCACATCGATCCAGCGATCACCGGCAATCATCTGCCATGGCGGTCGCTGAAGCGTGAGCAGCGGCACGCCCGTTGTTGTTACGGCTTGCGCGGCGTTCGCCGAGATGTTTGCCGCGAACGGATGCGTGGCGTCGATCAGCGCGTCGATATGATGTTCGGTCAGGTAAGCAGCGAGACCCGCTTTGCCGCCGAAGCCGCCGCTACGCACCGGTACTGCCTGCGCGGCGGGTGCGGCGGTGCGGCCGGCCAGCGACAGCGTAACGGCGAGATCGTTTCGTTGCGCAAGCCGCGCGGCCAGTTCGCGCGCCTCGCTGGTGCCGCCGAGGATAAGGATGCGTCGCATGTCGCCGGCTGATCCGCTCATGCCCGACCATGCCGCAGCACGCCGCTGGTTGTCCATTGTGGGCATCGGCGAAGACGGCGTCGCGGGCCTGAGCCCGGTGGCGCGCGACCTGATCGCGGGCGCGGATATCGTCTTCGGCGGCAGGCGTCATCTTGCTTTGGCTGGCAGTCTGGTGCGTGGCGCCGTCCGGCCCTGGCCGAGCCCCTTCGACAGCGCGGTGGAAGAGGTCGTTGCCCAGCGCGGCCGCCAGGTCTGCGTGCTCGCTTCGGGCGATCCGTTTCTTTATGGCGTCGGCCCCCTGCTGGCGCGCCATGTCGATCCGCGGGAGACCGTGGCGGTCCCGGCGGCTTCTGCCTTCAGCCTTGCGGAAGCCCAGCTCGGCTGGCCGCTCGCCGAAACCGTGCTGCTCTCTCTGCATGGCCGGCCGCTCGATCTGGTCCGCCCGCATCTGCAACCCGGCGCGTGCATCCTCGCGCTGACCTCCGACGGTGACGGTCCCGCGGCGCTGGCGCGCCTGCTTACGGACCTAGGTTTTGGTCGGTCGCTGCTGACCGTCTTGGAAGCGCTCGGCGGTCCGCGTGAACGATTGCGCGTCGTGCGGGCGGATGAGTTTGCATTGACCGATATCGACGCGCTCAACCTGGTAGCGCTGGAGATCGAGGCCGGGCCGGGCGCACGCATCCTGGCGCGCACGCCGGGACTGGCGGATGCGCTGTTCGAACATGACGGGCAGATCACCAAGCGCGAGGTGCGTGCGATTACGCTGTCGTCGCTGGCGCCACGCGGCGGCGAATTGCTGTGGGATATCGGCGCCGGTGCCGGATCGGTGGCGATCGAATGGCTGCTCGCCGACCGCTCCTTGCAGGCGATCGCCATCGAACGGCATGCCGACCGCACCGCGCGCATCCGGCGCAATGCCGCGGCCTTCGGCGTCCCCTGGCTTGAGGTTGTCGACGGCGCGGCACCGGACGCGCTGGCCGGTCTGCCGGCGCCGGACGCGATCTTCATCGGTGGCGGTGCGTCGCTGCCGGGCCTGCTCGACGCCGCAGTCGCCGCGCTCAAGCCGGGCGGACGTTTGGCGGTCAATGCGGTCACCGTCGAGACCGAAGCGTTGCTCGCGGCGCGTCATCTCGCCGACGGTGGCGAACTGATCCGCATCGCGCTCACGCGCGCGGAAAGGGTCGGCGGCATGACCGGCTGGCGGCCGGCGATGCCGGTCACGCAATGGGTCTGGAGCAAGCCATGATGGTTGCCGGCATCGGCTGCCGCGCGGGGGCGTCCGCGCAGGAGATCGAAGGCGCGTTGATGGCCGCGCTCGAACAGGCCGGCGTGGAAACGCCATTGCGCGCCATCGCGACGTCGGCGACCAAAGCCGTTGAGGCCGGTATCGCCGCGGTCGCGCGCGCGCGCGGCGTCGACCTGATCGCGCTGCCGCAGGCCGCGCTCGAGGCTGTTGCCGCACGGGCGCTGACCCATTCGCCGCGCGTGCAGGCGGTGGCCGGCGTTCCATCGGTCGCCGAAACGGCGGCGCTCGCGGCCGCCGGCCCGGGCGCGCGGCTGCTCGCCCCTCGCCTTGCGCTCGGGCCCGTGACCTGTGCGCTCGCCACCGGCGAGGACGTGTCATGACGGTGTATTTCATCGGGGCCGGGCCGGGCGCCGCCGACCTCATTACCCTGCGCGGGCGCGATCTGATCGCGCGCTGTCCGGTCTGCCTTTATGCCGGCTCGCTGGTGCCGAAGGACCTGCTTGCCTATTGCCCCGCCGATGTCCGGATCGTCGATACCGCGCCGATGGCGCTGGACGAGATCGAAGCCGAATTCATCGCCGCCCATGACAAGGGCCAGGATGTGGCGCGGCTGCATTCCGGCGACCTTGCGGTCTACAGCGCCGTCGCCGAACAGGTGCGGCGGCTGGAGCGGCTTTCCATTCCTTACACGCTCACGCCCGGCGTTCCGGCCTTTGCCGCCGCCGCCGCCGTGCTCGGCCGCGAGCTGACGGTGCCGGAAGTGGCGCAGAGCGTGGTGCTCACCCGCATGCGCGGTCGCGCTTCCAAGATGCCGGAGAGCGAGCGCCTGTCCGTCTTCGCGGCGAGCGGCGCGACGTTGGTGATTCATCTCGCCATCCACGCGATCGAGGTCATCGCCGCGGAACTGACTCCGCTCTACGGCGCCGATTGCCCGGTCGCGGTCGTGGTACGGGCAAGCTGGCCGGACGAACGCGTTCTGCGCGGCACGCTCGACGACATCGAGGACAAGGTCCGCGAAAGTGCGCTTTATGATGCGGATTACCGACGGCGCTTTCGCGGGCAGTCATCTTGACCGGACGTATGACTTGAGCATGATCGATCCACACGACGCCTTGACCGCACTGCGCGGCCGCTTTCCAGTGCTGGAACCGGGGCATGTCTGGCTGGTCGGGGCCGGGCCGGGCGACCCCGGCTTTCTCACGTTGGATGCGGTCGCCGGTCTCGTCCAGGCCGATGTGGTTCTTCACGACGCCCTGATCGACGAGCGCGTGCTGGCGCTTGCCGGGCCTCAAACCCGGCTTGAATTTGCCGGCAAACGCGGGGGCCAGCCCTCGACGCGGCAATCCGATATTTCTCTGCGGCTTGTCGAATTGGCGCGCGCGCGGCAGCGCGTGGTGCGGCTCAAGGGCGGCGACCCCTTCATATTCGGTCGCGGCGGCGAGGAAGCCATGGCGTTGGCCGCCGCCGGCATTCCCTATCGTATCGTGTCGGGCGTCACTGCGGCCATCGCCGCGGCGGCTGTGGCTTCCGTCCCCATGACCTTACGCGGGGTCAATCAGGCGATCATTCTGGCCGCCGGACACAGCGGGGCTGAGAACGAGTTTGATTGGGCCGCGCTTGCGCGCACCGGCCAGCCGATCGTGATCTACATGGCCATGCGCAACGTCGAAGCGATTGTCGCGGCACTGACGCGCGGCGGCCTGGCCGGGGATACGCCCGCCGCCGTTATCGTGGCCGCCACCACGCCGCAGGAGCAGGTCGTCATTTCGCGGCTCGATTGCTTGATCGACGACATGCGGACGCTTGGCGCGGGCTTGCCCGGATTAGTGATCGTCGGCGACATCGTTGCCAAGCGGGACCGGTTGCTGCAATTGGTAGCCGAAGTCGAGGTGGCACGATGAGCGCGCGCGGCTTCATCGTCTCGGCGCCACGGTCCGGTTCCGGCAAGACCACCGTGACGCTCGGCCTGTTGGCCGCGCTGGTGCGTCGTGGCCTCAAGGTGCGCGCGGCCAAGTCCGGTCCGGACTACATCGACCCGGCCTTTCACGCGATGGCAACGGGGGCTGCCGGCATCAACCTCGACACCTGGGCGATGCCACCGGGTCTAATCGATGCGCTGCTCGCCGATGTAACGGCGGACGCCGACGCGCTGGTCGTCGAAGGCGCGATGGGATTGTTCGACGGCGTTCCCAACGAGCCGGGACGCTCCGGCACGGCGGCCGATCTCGCCCGGCGCTTCGGCCTACCGGTGATCCTGGTGCTCGATGTTTCGGGCCAATCGCAATCCGCGGCGGCCGTCGCCGCCGGCTTTGCCAACTTCGATCCCGCCGTTCGCATCGGCGGTGTCGTGCTCAATCGGCTCGGTAGCGAGCGGCACCGGACCTTGATTGCCGATGCGCTGACGCGGGTGAATATCCCGCTGCTCGGCGCCATCCCGCGCGACGAGACGCTTGCCCTGCCCGAGCGGCATCTGGGGCTGGTGCAAGCCGGCGAGCATGACGATCTCGCCGCCCGGTTCGCGCGGCTGGCTGACATGGCGGAGCGCCATCTCGACCTCGACGGCATGCTGGCGGTGGGGCTGCCACTCGAACCGCCCCAGGGTGCCGCGCAGGTGTCGTTGCCACCGCCGGGTCAACGCATCGCGCTCGCCTCCGACGCGGCGTTCAGCTTTGTCTATCCGCATATGCTCGATGGCTGGCGGCAGCAGGGCGCGGAGGTACGGCCGTTCTCGCCGCTCAAGGACGAAGCGCCGGACGCCGATTGCGATGTCTGCTGGTTGCCCGGCGGTTATCCGGAGCTTCATGCCGACGTGTTGGCTGCGGCGCGGCGCTTTCTCAATGGGCTCGCCGCGTTCGCCGAGACGCGCCCGGTCCATGGCGAATGCGGGGGCTATATGGTGCTTGGCGGGACAATCGAAGATGTGCAAGGCACTCGCCATCGCATGGCCAGCTTGCTCGGACACGCCACCAGCTTCGCCAAGCGGCGTCTGCACCTCGGCTATCGGCAGGCGCGATTGCTGGCCGACAGCCCCATCGGGCCCGCGGGTGGCGTGATCCGCGGGCACGAGTTTCATCATGCATCAATCGTCGAGCCGGGTGACGACGAGCCGCTGGTTGCGGCGCTCGATGCGCAGGGCCGCCCGGTGAAAGAGACCGGCAGCCGCCGCGGCCGTGTGTCCGGCACTTTCTTTCACGCCATCGCATGCGCGCCGTGACGCAATCAGTGCGGCTTGTTGGCGACACCGGCTTCCGCGAAGGTGGCCATGCCGGCGTGGCAGGCCAGCGCCGCGCGCAGGAGCGGGACCGCCAGTGCCGCGCCGGAGCCTTCGCCAAGGCGCATCTCGAGATCGAGCAGTGGCTTGAGGTTCAACTCTTGCAGCAGAGCGCGGTGGCCGGCTTCGGCGGAAACGTGAGCGGCCTGGGTGTGCGCAAGCGCGTCGGACCGCATCTTCGCCAGCGGCGCGACTGCCGCGGTGCAAACGAACCCGTCGAGCAGGACCGGAATTCCGCGATGGCGGGCGGCCAGCGTCGCGCCGAGAATGGCGGCCAGCTCGCGCCCACCGAACGCCGCGGCGGCCTTGAGCGGGTCGTCGATGGCATCGCGGTGGCGGGCAAGTGCCGTGTCGATGGCCGCGCGCTTGCGCGCCAGCCCACGGTCGTCGAGCCCCGTGCCGCGTCCCGCCCAGCGCGCGCCGCCGCCGCCGAAGAGTGCGGCGGCGATCGCCGCCGCGGCCGTCGTGTTGCCGATACCCATCTCGCCCAGGCAGATGAGGTCAGCCCGGCGCACGGCGCCATAGCCCGCATTGACCGCCGCCAGGAACGAGGTTTCGTCCATGGCCGGCGCCTCAGTGAAGTCGGCGGTCGGTTCATCGAGCGCGAGCGGCAAGACGCGGAGATCGGCCGACGCCGTGTCGGCGAGTTGGTTGATGGCGGCGCCGCCGGCATCGAAGTTGGCCACCATCTGCGCAGTTACCGCGGCCGGAAAGGGCGAGACGCCCTGCGCGGTCACGCCGTGATTGCCCGCGAACACCAGGACGTCGACCCGGTCGAGGCGCGCCGCGCCGCCGCCCCATTGGGCGAGCCAGGCGACCAACGCCTCCAACCGGCCGAGGCTGCCGGGGGGCTTGGTCAGCTCGGCTTGTCGTGCGGCGACTGCCGCCGCCGCAGCTTCATCTCCGACCGGCAGATTCTGACATGCGGCGCGTAGGTCGGCGATCGAAG
>JARRQH010000060.1:0-12876 GCA_037381985.1 Pseudolabrys sp. | reverse complement strand
GGCCGATGAAGCTGGGGCTCGGCTTGCTCCGGGAAAGGAGTTGCTGGACCACCGTCGCGCCGCTGGCGAGGAACATGATCAGCGCCACGTAAAAGGGGAAGTAGCCCGACTGCGGACCGATAGAAGGCGACCAGCCGGCGCCCAGACGCACGCTCGTTACCATGACGATGGTGGCGACGACCATCAGGATCACCGCGACCGTTATTTCCATGGTGCGGGTGGAAACGACGCCGCCGGACGGATCGCTGCTGTTGGAACCGTGGCTCATGCTGGAATCTCCTGCACTCTCGGCACAGACTTTTGTCGTACGGAATTTCTGTCGATGGGTTCGCAGTTGGACACAAACGGTGCCGGGGCGCGCGCCCCTGGGCAGAGTGCGGAGGCGCCGACGACGGCGCCCCCGCGGGTAGCCTCAGGCCCTACTTGGCCAGGAAGCCCGCCTGCTGCATCAGGTCATGATGGAAGGTAGCGGTCTTCGCCAGCCAGTCGTGGAACTTCTGACCGGTCATGAAGGTCTGGTTGAACGCACCAGTCTTCATGAAGGCCTTCCACTCGGGCGTGGCCCGCACCTTCTTCATCAGATCGACGTAGTAGTCGACCACATCCTGCGACACGCCCGGCGTCGTCATGATGCCGCGCAGCATGGTGTATTCGACATCCAGGCCCGTCGATTTGCAGGTCGGAATGTCGTTCCACGACATGGTCTTGGTGGTCTTTTCCTTGTACGGCATGCGGACGCTGTCGAACACGCACAGCGGACGCACGTTGCCGGCGCGCCAATGGGCGACCTGCTCGATCGGATTGTTAACCGACGAGTTGATGTGACCGCCGACGAGCTGCGTCGCGACGGTGCCGCCGCCGTGGTACGGCACGTAGGTGAACTTCACGCCGGTCTTCTTCTCGATCTCGGCCGTGACGATCTGGTCTTCCTGCTTGGAGCCGGTGCCGCCCATCTTGAACTTCATCGGCGCCTTCTTGACCGCCGCGAGGTACTCCTGCGGGGTCTTGTACGGGGTCTTCGAGTTGACCCAGAACACGAACTCGTCGAGCGCCATCATCGCGATCGGGGTGAAGTCCTTCCAGGAGAAGGGCGACCCGGTGGCCAGCGGCGTGGTGAACAGGTTCGACAGGGTGATGATGATCTTGTTCGGATCACCCTTGTGGTTCTTCACGTAGAGGAAGCCCTGGGCCCCGGAGCCCGCCTTCTTGCTGATGACGGTCATGGAGACCGGCAGCAGCTTATGCTTCTGGATAATACCCTGGATCAGCTGGGCCATCTGGCCGGCGCCGCCGCCGATACCGGCGGGAACAATAAACTCGATGTTGCGGGTGGGCTTCCACGCCGCGCTGGCCGGATTCGCCGACAGCGCGAGTGCGCCACCGAGAATGGCTGCACCGATACTCGTAGCAATTTTGGGTCGTCGCATTCAGTCCTCCCTTAGGGTGTTGGCTTACCGATCTTATCGTCGGCTTGCTGATTGGGAAATTAAGTCTCGATCTCCTGTGGCTTAGGCCCCGCGATCCGGACATCTGTATACATTATACCACGCGCTGGCAAACACCTTTCGCGTGCCGCCGTGAGAAAACGAGATTCACGCGTGTTTTGAAATCGATATGCGCCGTCACGCGGCACCCCATCAACCGCCGGCAATCAAGGCGGATAAAGACGCTGACGTCCTGCCTGAGCCGGCCGATGATCGCTGCTCCGTCCTTCGTCTCATCTACATGCCGCAATGCACAATGATTTCGCCGAGACGGCATTTCTGCGCCCGCGAACACTCCCCCCTGTGGACAAAGCGCGTGTCGCCCATGCGCCTCGGCCAAGGCAACGTCGCGTCCAGCAAGCCGCATTCGGCACGACACGTGCGCGGCGCAGGCCATCGTGCATTGAGAGGCGTGATTCTCATCCGTCGCGACAAACGGCGCGCCCGGTCTGGATGCAGGTCAATCACTGCACCGACTGTGCCGTCGAAGATTTTTGTCGTTAGCAGCACGCACGGCCCAACCGTATCCGGCCGGTTCACGCGATTGATCGGAAACACCTACGTGGTGTAACTTTGGGTTGCGCGTACTGAAGCATGGAGACGGGCGCCAATTGAACTTGTGACGGGATTGGACGTTCTGTCAGACGTTCTGTGCGCACCAGAAACCTGCAAGAAAATGGGAAGGAAGCCAGCATGAGAGCCGTAGCCGCAGCGAATCACGTGACCGCCACCGCCAAGACAAGGCCTAGTGTGCGCGCGCGACACCGCCATCTGGCGGCCGCACTCGGGCTGACGACCGGCCTGGCCACGCTCGCGCTGACAATGGGTCCCGCGATCGCACAGACGCCGCAGCTCTCCGTCAACGACTTCTCGGCGGACTTCTCGGCCTTGGCCAAGCTCAAGCCACTGGTTTCGAAGGGGAAAGGCAAGATCGGCGTGCTGCTGCCGGAAACGACGACCTCGGCCCGCTACACCTCCTTTGACGCGCCGTACCTCAAGAAGGCTTTCGCGACCGCCGGGCTCGCGGCAGACCAGGTCATCATCAGCAACGCGCAAGGCAGCGAAGCGACCGAACTGACACAGGCGCAGTCCGCCATTTCACAAGGCGCGACCGTGCTTCTCTTGGACCCGATCTCCTCGGGCGTCGGCGGTTCCATCGAAGCCTACGCCAAGCAGCATGGCGTGCCGGTCATCGATTACGACCGGCTGACACTGGGCGGCAGCCGCGCCTACTACGTGAGCTTCAACAACGTGAAGGTGGGCGAGTTGATCGGCAAGGGCATGGAAGCGTGCCTGGCGAACTGGAAGGTTGCGAAGCCGCAGATCCTGGTCATGCGCGGCGCCCCCACCGACAACAACGCGACCCTGTTCGCGCAAGGCTACATGGGCGCACTGCAACCGAAATTCAGCGCGGGCGATTACATCAAGGTCGCCGAGCCGGCCGGCACCTGGGACCCGTCGGTGATGCGCACCACCTTCGAGCAGCAGTACACCGCTCATTCGAACATCAATGCCGTCGTCATGCCCAATGACGATACCTCGAACGCGGTGATCTCCTATCTCAAAACGTTGAAGGTGCCGCCCCGCACCTTCCCCACCACCGGGCAGGACGCGACCTTGACCGGCCTGCAGAATATCCTTGCCGGCTATCAGTGCGGCTCCGTGTACAAGCCGATCTATCTCGAGGCGCAGGCGGCTGCCGCCCTCGCCCTCTACCTGCGCGCCGGCGCCGAGCCGCCGAAAGCGCTGGTCAATGGCACCACGAAGGACAGCAAGCAGAACAAGGACGTGCCGTCGGTGCTGGCGACGCCCATCTGGGTAACGCCGAAGAACATGGCGGCCACCGCCGTCAGGGACAAGTTCGTCGATCCCGCCAAGCTGTGCGCCGGCGCGCTCGCCAGCGCATGCAAGAGCGCTGGCATTTCGGTTCAGTAGCGAAGTCAGCGTAGCGACGCGGCTCGTCCGATCCCCTACAGTGACACGGGGACGGATGAGCAGGCCGGGCAGGAATCGACCATGGACAATATCAAAACCGAGGCGGCAACGCCGCTTCTTCGGGTGCGCGGGCTTCAGAAGCGCTTCGGCGCGGTCGAGGCGCTCGCCGGCGTCGACCTCGACGTGCCGGCCGGCCAAGTAACCGCGCTGGTCGGCGACAACGGCGCCGGCAAATCCGTGCTCATCAAGTGCATCGCCGGCATCCACGAACCGGATGCCGGCGAAATCGTCTGGCAGGGCCGGCCGGTCCGCATCCGCAATCCGCGCGATTCCGCCGCGCTCGGCATCGAGGTCGTCTATCAGGACCTCGCGCTCTGCGACAATCTCGACGTCGTGCAGAACATGTTTCTCGGCCGCGAGCAGGTGTCGCACGCCGTGCTCGACGAAGACGACATGGAGCGCGCCGCGACCAAGACATTGTCGTCGCTTCGGGTCACCACCTTGCGCTCCGCGCGCCAGCCGGTGGCGTCGCTCTCCGGCGGGCAACGGCAGTCCATCGCTGTCGCCAAGGCGGTGATGTGGAATTCAAAGCTCGTCATCCTCGACGAGCCGACGGCGGCGCTGGGCGTCGCCCAGACCCGGCAGGTGCTCGATCTCGTCAAGCGGCTGGCGGACCAGGGCCTCGCCGTCATCATCATTTCCCACAACCTCGAGAACGTGTTCGAAGTGGCCGACCGGCTGGCCATCCTGCGTCTGGGACGCATGGTCGGCGCCGGCGAAACCTCGCAGTTCGATTCCCGCAGCGTCGTCGAGTTGATCACCACGGGCCGCACGGAGCGCCTGCGAACGCCGTCTGCCGCGGCTCTGCCGCAATCGGCAAAGGGGCCTGCCGCCGATACGGCGCTTGCCGAAGAAGAAAAGCTAGAGAACGAGGTCGCGAAAGAGGAGCAAACCGCCGCCGCAGAAACGGCAATCGCCAGCCTATCGCCGACAAACCAGACGTTCGGCGAATACACGCGCGCGCTTTGGAAACGCGTCAAGGCCGGCCAAAGCGGCGTGCTGCCCGTGGTGCTCGGGGTGATCCTGATCGCCGCGATATTCCAGATGCAGAATTCCCGCTTCCTCTCGCCCGGCAACCTGGTGAACCTGCTGGTGCAGGGGTCGGTCTTCATGCTGATCGGCATGGGCGAAGTATTCGTGCTGCTGCTTGGCGAGATCGACCTGTCGCTCGGCTTCGTCGCCGGCATCGGCGGAACGGTTGTCACGGTGTGCGTGCAGCAAGGATTTGGGCTGCCATGGTGGCTGGCGATCCTGGCCGGGCTTGCCGCCACCGCCGCCATCGGCGCGTTGCAAGGCACGTTGATCACCCGTGTGCGGCTGCCGTCGTTCGTGGTCACGCTCGCCGGCCTGCTGGGCTTCCAGGGCGTGATGATCCAGTTGCTCGGCGCCGGCGGCACCATCCCGATCCCTGATGACACGATCAACAACCTGGCCAACGGCACCCTGACGCCCACGGCCGGCTGGGTCGTGACCGGCGCCGCGGTCCTGATCTACGCCGCGGTTGCGATCTATCGCGACCGCAAGCGGCGGCGAAGCGGCTTGGTCGCGCCGCCGGCAAGCCTCACGGCGTTGAAGATCGCGGCGGCGGCCGCAGCGGGCATCGCAGTCGTGGTCATCTGCAACGTCGATCGCGGCGTACCGCGCTTTCCGCTCCACGGCATGCCGTGGGTCATCCCAATCGTGTTCGCGGTGCTGGTGGCGTGGTCGCTGCTGCTGGGTCGCACGCGCTTCGGGCGTTACGTCTATGCCATCGGCGGCAACGCCGAGGCAGCGCGGCGCGCCGGCATCGACCTGGCGATGATCCGCACCCTCGCCTTCACGCTCGCTGCTGCAACCGCGGGGCTCGGCGGCGTCATCTACGCCTCACGCCTGCGATCGATCTCGACCAGCTTCGACGGCGGCACGCTCGTTCTCTACGTGGTGGCGAC
Source organism: Pseudolabrys sp. (assembly GCA_037381985.1). Lineage (GTDB taxonomy): Bacteria > Pseudomonadota > Alphaproteobacteria > Rhizobiales > Xanthobacteraceae > Pseudolabrys. The sequence goes on along the minus strand of JARRQH010000060.1, from coordinate 7,469 downwards.
CGCGGTGATCGGCGGCACCAGCCTGTTCGGCGGGCGCGGGCACCCGCTGCACGCCGTGCTCGGCGGCATCGTCATCGCGGCCATCGTCAACGGTATGGCGTTGTTGGGCCTGCCAGCCGCCGTCCAGCTTATGGCGACAGCGCTGGTGTTGCTGGCCTCGATCACCGTCGATGTCGTGGTGCGTCGCCGGGGTGAGACGACCCACTGAGTCCGCCCACGGTCCTTGCCTGACGAGATGGAGAAATCCGGGTTAGGGATGCCCGCCGGTAGGTGACGATTTGTATGATGTGCGCCGTGTTCGCGGTCCGGCGGGGAGAGCCGAATGAACGTTGCGCAAGCGGTGATGGCTGCCCTCGCCCGGGACGGCGTCAGCCATATGTTCGGCGTGCCGGGCGGCGGCACCAGCCTCGACCTGATCAAGGCCGCCGGCGAGCGCCACATCCGCTTCGTCCTGACGCGGACCGAGACCGGCGCCACCTTCATGGCGGCGACCATGGCCGACCTGTCGGGCAGCGTGGGTGTCGCCTTCGCCACGCAAGGCCCCAGCACCGCAAGCGCGGTCAATGGCGTCGCGTAGGCCTGGCTCGACAAATCCCCGATGGTGCTGTTCACCGACGGCTGGAGCGCGGCCAAGGCACGCTACGATTCCCACCAGCGCTACGACCAGCGCGCCCTGCTCGCCGGCATCGTCAAGGGTGACAGCCGGCTGGACGGCGAGACACCGGCAGCAGATTTCCGCAAGCTCCTGGCGATGGCCAAGACCGCGCCCCAGGGCCCGATCTATGTGGAACTCACAGCCGAAGCGGTGCGCGCCGCGGTCGAAGAGACCGACGCAACCGTGCCCGCCAACGAGAACGCGCCCGCCAACGCCGAAGCCATCGACGATGCCCGCGCGCTTCTGAACGCGGCCAAGCACCCCGTGATCATCGTCGGCCTGGAAGCGCGGCGCACGGATGTCGTGCGCGCGCTCGAGGCCCCGTGCGTATCGCGCGCCGATCTCATCGTGTTCGTCGGCTTCGACCCGGTCGAATTGATCGGCAAGCCCTGGCAGTACACGTCGAAAGTGCTCGATCTCGGGCCGGTCGGCTACGAATCCCACTACGTGACGCCGCACGCCGCCTGTCGCGGCGACCTGGCCGCGGGCCTGAGCGCGCTTGCGGCGCCCGCGACGCCGTCCGCCTGGACCCGTGCGGAGATCTCCAGGCTCAAAGCCGACATGACCGAGCGCCTTGCCGCCTATGGCGACACCCGCGAGGGCCTATCCCCGGTCGACGTGATCAAGACCGTGCAGGAGATTGCTCGGCCCTTCAAGCCGCCACGTTCGACGACTTGCGCGCGGTCGTTGCCGACGCAATGAAAACGAAAGGCCCCTGCCTGATCGACGTGGCGGTCGGTCCGTCCGGTTACGACCAGCAATCGGTCGCCTTGCGCGGTTGAGCGCCCCGCATCGCCTGGAAACGCGCTAGCCGTCAACGCGCTCAGGTTCAAGCGCGGCCGGCGCGAACCCGAAAGCCTGTTCGAAGCGCCGGCAATAGGCCGGCCAAGCTTCCGGATTGATGAGCCGCGGCGGAACGCCGCCCTTCAGAATCGTGATCCACTGCTCGGCAGCGGCTTGCGCCATGTTGTAATTGGCGCCGTCGGTCACGCCAGCGATGTGCGGCGACGCGATGACGTTCTCGAATGACAGCAGCGGATGATCGGGTTGCGCCGGCTCCTTCAGGAAGACGTCGAGGCCAGCGCCCGCGATCAGTTCGGCCTTGAGCGCCGCGACCAGATCGTCCTCGACGTGGATGCCGCCGCGCGCGGTATTGATGAAATAGGCCGACGGCTTCATCTTCTTGAACAGATCGATGGTGAACATGCCGAAGGTCTCGTCGGTGCGCGGGCAATGAACCGAGACGAAATCCGATTGGGCCAACAGTTCGTCGAGGCCGACTTTGATGGCGCCCTTCTTCGCGATCTCGTCCGCGCTGAGATACGGATCGTAGGCAAGAACCTTCATGCCGATCAGATCCCCGCACAGGAGCGCGGTGCGTCCGCCGATATTGCCGATGCCGACGATGCCGACCGTCTTGCCCTCCAGGTCGTTGCCGCGCACCTTAAAACGGTCGAGGCCGCCGCCGCGGCGCATCAGCTTGTCGGTCTGCGCGATTCGTCTCGACAGCACGAGCATCATGCCGAGCGCGTGCTCGGCGACCGCGTGGGCGTTGGCGCCGGACTGGTTGCACACCAGCACGCCCGCCTTGGTGCAGGCCGCGACGTCGACCATGTCGTAGCCCGCCCCGGTCGAGCTGATGACCAGCAGGTTCTTGCACTTGGCGAGCAATTTGGCATCGCCGAAATAGGGCCCGATCAACTCGGTGCGCGGCGAAATCTGATAGGCGTGCGCCTGCGCGATCTTGGCGTCGGTTTCCGCAACGGGCGCGGCATACAACAACCGGTCGAACACGATGCCCGGCTCCCGCGCGAGGATATCCTCCGCCACCGGGTCCATCCACCGTTCGAAATAGGCCAGCCGCATCGTCTGTCGTGCCATTTGCAGGAGTCCGTCGTCTGAAATCATAAGAGGCCCGGCGGATTATTCGCCAGGATAGCCTTTCGCGTCCACTCGGGTGTCTAGGCGAGAAATACCCGCGAGAGCCACGCGGCATCCGGCACCGGCCCCTCCGGGCGCGAGCGCGGCCGGTCGCTGCCCCACACCGGATTCGCAGGCTTGGCCGCAACAAGCGACTCGTGAAACGACCGGTCGGCCGCGGTGAGAAAGAACACACCGGTACAGATCGGTCCGTGGCGTCGCCCCAGCGGGGACCGCGGCGGGCACCCCTGCCGTGCAGAAGGGCCGTATGTCACTAATTGATAAAGAGAATTCTCTGCCTTTTTATCATATCTTAATGGCTGCGGGGCATGTTTGGCGTCGTCATTTTGCGAACGTCTCATCCATTCAATTGTACATCGTCAACCATGGCATCATCCTCCGCGGCCGCCGTCATCGAGAGCCCGACCGCCAGCATAGCGCCGCCAGACGGCTCGAAGGTTTCCGCTGAAATCCTGCGCATTGCGAATGCCGTCAAAACGACGGCGCAGCAGACCGAAGGCAGCTTCCTCGAGGTTGGTGAACGGCTGACGTCGTCGGTCGAGATCTTGGAGCGGCTGACGACGCTGTTCGACACCCTGCAACGCGAGCTCGACAGCCCCGAGATGCAAAGCGCGACCGAGGGCCTCGCGCGGGTGGCGCAGCAGGTATCGGTGCTTTCCGGCATGCAGCGGGACGAACGCACCGTCCTGCAGCAGTTGAGCAAGATTGCCGTGTCCCTGCGGCGCCGCATCGACGAAATCTACCGGGAAGTCCGCACCATCGGTGTCCTGACCATCAACGCCAAGATTTCGGCGAGCAGCGTCGGCGCGGCCGGCGCCGATTTTCTCACCTACATCGTCGAAATCGGACAATCCCTGAAGGTTGCGGAAACGAATCTCGGTCACTTCCGTAGCGCGCTCGCGCAGGTCAGCGCCCATCTGGAGGCCGCAAGCGCCAGCGAGGCCGAATTCGGCAGCCGCCACGCCGAAACGATCGCCATCATTCCCGATCAGCTCGCGCAAAGCCTCGACCTGATCACCGAGCGACGGCAGGCGACGGCGGAAGCCGCCGGCCGTGTCAGCGTGCAGTCGCAAGCCGTCAGCGCCGGCATCGGGCGCGTGATCATGGCCCTGCAAGTCGGCGATGCCACGCGCCAGCGCATGGAGCACGCGCAGGAGGCGGCCGAATTTCTGACCGAAATTCTCGGCGCCGTCGGCCCCGCGGCCGCGGACGAACCGTGGACCCACGTTTCCGGCGAAGATCGCCTGAACCTGGCCGGCGCCGGTTGCGCCTTGCAGGCGGCGCAGCTCGCGGATACCGCCGACGAGCTGAAGAGCGAAATCAAGGCCGTGCACAAGACGCTCGCTCAGCTTTCCACCGACGCCCGTGAAATCGTCAGCCTCGGCACGCGGATTTTCGGCGTTTCCGACCCGCGCGGGCATCACGGGTTTCTCGACGAGCTCGAAAGCAATGTCGACGCTACGCGCAACCTGTTCGGAGGCTTCCACGAAGCCAGCTTGAGCGCCGACCAGACGATCGGCTCCGTCCTCGATCTGGTCACGCGCCTCTCCGAGCACATCGCCTCGGTGCGCGCGGTCGAGGCCGATATCCGGATCATGGGCGTCAATTCGACTCTGAAGAGCCACCGCCTCGGCACCGTCGGCGCGGCGCTGGGCGTCGTGGCCGAAGAGATCACGAAGTCCTCCGCCCATACCGCCAGCGAAGCGAAGGCGGCGACCGCCGACGTGGATGAGATCGTCGTTGCCGCCCGCTCGCTCGGCGGCAAGGAACAAGCGAGCCGGGTCACCGAGATCACCGCCGTGACGGAGTTGATGACCTCATCGACGAAGCGCCTGCGCGGCGTCGCGGCGAGCCTCACCGACGCGCTCGACGCGCTCGCGCGCGACGGCCGCACGGTCACCGATCTCATCGACGACACCGCCGCGAGCCTGAAGCTCACCGTACAAATCGACGCCAGCCTGCGCCGAAGCGCCGAAGCATTCGACGCCGTGGCGTCATCGATGCCACGTGGCCCGATGGCATACGCGGAGGCCCGCGACCAGATGTTCCGGCAGATGGCCAAGCGCTACACCATGGCGCGCGAACGCGAAATTCACGCCAGGTTCGCGCCGGATACCTTGCCGGTGGCCGCCGTATCGACGCCGGCCGCCGAGACGACCGTCGACGATCTATTATTCTAAAACGATGGCGCCGAGCCGCGCGGCTACCGATTGCCGGCGCGCAGCAGTTCCGATGCCAGCAGATCGAGCGGCATAACCTTGTCAACAGCGCCGCAGGCGATCGCTTCCTTGGGCATGCCGAACACGACCGACGTAACCTCGTCCTGCGCGACCGTATGGGCGCCGGCCTGTTTCATCTCCAGCAGGCCACGGGCGCCGTCGTCGCCCATGCCGGTCATGATGATGCCCACCGCGTTGGCGCCGGCAAACCGCGCCGCCGAACGGAACAGCACGTCCACCGACGGCCGATGCCGCGAGACGAGCGGACCTTCCTTTACGGACACATAGTAGCGCGCACCACTGCGTTGCAGCAGCATGTGCTTGTCGCCCGGCGCGATCAGCACCCGGCCGCGCAACGCGGTGTCGTTGTCCACCGCCTCTTTCACCTCGACGTCGCACAGCCCGTTGAGGCGACGCGCGAAGGCGGCGGTGAATTTCTCCGGCATGTGCTGCACGACGAGGATCGGCGGTGAATTGGCCGGCAGCGCCTCCAGCACGACGCGCAGTGACTCCGTGCCGCCGGTGGAGGCGCCGATGCAGACGATGGTCTCGGTCGTGCGCGCCATGGCGTGGCCGGCGACCGGCGGCGGCAGCATGGCATCCGCGGTTAGCTTCTTCTGCGGTTTGCGCACACCGTCGCCGGTGCCGCGCGTAGAAGCCGGCAGGCGCTTGATGCGTGCCCGCGCCGCCGCCTTGACCGCGTCGCAAATGCGGATTTTCGAATCCGTCAGGAACTGCGCCGCATCGACGCGCGGCTTGAGGACGACGTCGACGGCGCCCGCCTCCATAGCCTGCATCAGGGTGGCCGATCCCTCTTCCGTGAGCGACGAGCACATCACCACCGGCACCGGGTGCTGGCTCATGAGCTTACGCAGGAAGGTGATGCCGTCCATGCGCGGCATCTCGACGTCGAGCGTGATAACGTCGGGCACCTCGGACTGGATCCGGCGGGCGGCAACGAAGGGATCCGAAGCCGAGCCGATCACCTCGATATCGGGATCCGAGCGCAGGACGTCCGTAAGCGTCTGGCGGACGGACGCGGAGTCGTCGACGATCAGGACCCGGATATTGCGCGCCATCGCCTCACCCCTTGCGGAACGTCGTGGGGCCGGCAAGATTGACCGGCAGATCGAAGCCCGACAACGACTCGGAATGACCGAGGATCAGGTAGCCGCCCGGCCGCAGGTGATCGCAAAGCCGGTTTAGCACCGTCTGTTGCGTCTGCTTTTCGAAATAGATGAGGATGTTGCGGCAGAAGATGACGTCCATGTCACGGTCGAGCGGATAGGTCAGGTCCATCAGGTTGAGCCGCGCGAAACGCAACTGCGCGCGCAGTTCCGGCACGATGCGCACCGTATCCGCCTTGCGATCTTTCGACCGCATGACGTAGCGCGCCCGCAGATCGGACGATACCGGCGCCAGCATGTCGGCCGGATAGATGCCGAGCTGGGCGATGCGCAGTACTTCGGTGCAGATGTCGGTGGCGAAGATGAGGCTCGAGATATCGCCGTGCAGGCGCTCGAACTCGGCGAGCACCATGGCTGTGGTATAGGCCTCGGCGCCGGTCGAGGCCGCCGCGCTCCAGACTTTGATCGGGTGGCGGCTATTGACGCGGCGCTCCGAGACGATGCGCGGCAGCAATCGATCGGTCAGCGCGCGAAAATGCTCGGGCTCGCGAAAGAACTCCGTCTTATTGGTCGTCACGACGTCGATCAGGTGAACCTGCTCCGTCTCCAATCCATCCTGCTCGAACAGATAGTCGTAATATTCGGAGAGGCTCTTGAAGTCGAAGGCGCGAACGCGCCTGCGCAGACGCCCTTCGACCATGGTCATCTTGGTTGGCGGCATCTTGATGCCGCTGTAATCTTGAATGAAGGCGGCCAGTCGCTGAAATTGCTTCGACGTCAGGCGATCGTTGCTGCTGTCCCACCTGGCAGGTGGTTCTTTCTTCAGAAGAGCGCTGGCCATGACACCGTCTGTGTACGCGGAATTTCCAAAGCTCAAGCCGCCTGATGGGATGACGAGGCGCTTCCCTCGCCCGCCGGCAGAGAAGCCTCGGGCCGCAGGTTCGCCAGATGCGCGTCATCGGTCGAGAACAACTTCGGGAGATCGAGCAACACCACGAAGTTGTCCTGTCGGCGACCGATACCGCGGATATAGGCCGAATTCCACTGCATGCCGATATCCGGCGCCGACTCGATTTGCGTCTCGTCGAGCGCGATGACCTCGAACACCCGGTCGGCGACCAGCCCGAGCGCGAGGCTCCGCCCTTCCATCGGCACCTCGAGCACGACGATGCGCGTATTCTGGTCCGCCGCCACCGACGGCAAGCCGAGCTTGGTGCGCAGATCGATCAGCGGCACGGCGCGGCCGCGCATGTCGATCAAGCCCTTGAGATGGGCGGGCGCATCGGGAATGCGGAACACCGGCCGCATATCCAGGATTTCGACGACCGTCTCGACCGGGACTGCAAACACTTCCCGGTCGATACCGATGGTGACAAAGAACGCATCCGCCATGACAACCCCCGTCGCCGTCACTCAGCTCGCCCGCTCGAATTGAGCGTCCTGATGATCATGACCGCCGGAGGACAGGTCGAGCGAGACGCCCGCCGCGCCGTTCGGCTTGGCATTCGGTTTGGCGTAGGCCTGCTC
>JARRQH010000059.1:0-19933 GCA_037381985.1 Pseudolabrys sp. | reverse complement strand
GACTCCTCCGAGCTCTATCTGCTGGCGACGGGGTTTCGGAAGGGAGGCGCATGATCCCGAAAAAACCCGTCCTCGACGCGATCGGGGATGGGTAACCGTTTTCGGATCAGATCATGCGCAAGAAAAATCAGCGGAAGAGGTCGTCGAATGTGTTGCGGCGGGGCTCGACCACGTAGCCTTGCGGCGTGCGACGTACCACGTAGGCGCCGGCGCGGTAATAGCGCGTGCCGCGATGGCGGGTCCAATAGCGGCGAGCCTGCTCGGCGGCGCGGGATTGCCGCGCCAGCTCGGCCTGCTCCCGGCGATAGCGCTCCCGCGCCGTGCGCAGATCATAGGGCCGGTCACGGGCCGGCGCGGCGCGCCGGCTATAGGTTTGATAGCTGTGGCGTGACGCCTGCCGCTCGCGCGGTTCGGGCATCGGCACTGTGCGCACCGTGCGCGGCAGTGGCTTGGAGCGCGTCACCGGCGCGGGCGGCGTGGCCTCGCTTGCCGGGGTTTGACGCGCCTCGCGCACCAGGGGTGCGCGGGGCCGCGCCCGAGGCAACGGCGTGGCGACGATAGCGCCATTGTTCTCGGACGCGGTCCGCGACGGGGATGATGGAGGAATGGGAGCCGCCGCCGGCGGTGGCACGGCATCCGCCGTCGCGATGGATTTGCGGAGCGGTTCGGCATCATCGGTACCGGACGGGGCGGTCTCTTGCGCGCCGGCGTCCACGACGACCGAGGCGGTGGGGAGCCTGTGACCGTCGTCTCGCTGCACGGCCGCCTCGCGCGCCGCTTCAGTGGCGGCGGCGGCTTTCGCGGCGGCGTGCTCGGCTGCGAGCTTGGCTGCCTCTTTGGCGGCCTTCGCGCGCGCGATGCGTTCGGCTTCCGCCTTCGCGTGTTCTTCGGCAATTTCCGCTTGGCGCTGCGCGGCGAGCGTGCGATCCAGCGCGACGCGCGCACCCTTGAAGCGGCTCTCGCGCTCGAGCACGGCACGGTAGTCGGCGACGGCGCTGTCGAAATCCTTGTTCCGCTCTTCCAGCCTGGCGCGCGCAAAGCGCGCCTTCAGGTCATGCGGATCGAACTGGACGAGCGCGTCGTAATCCCTGAGCGCGCCGGCGGCATCCCGGTTGGCGAGACGCGCATCGGCGCGCGCACGAAGCGCGGCGACGTCCTTCGGCGCGCGTTTGAGGCCGGCATCGAGGTTGCGCAGTACCTTGTCGGTGTCGCCCTTGATCTTGTAGAGCGCCGCGCGCTCAAAGAAGTCGCTGGCCGTCGCCCCGTAGCGGATCGCCTGTGTTAAGTCCGCGAGCGCCGCGTCGGTCTCGCCCTTGGCCTTATGGATCTCGGCGCGCGCGCGATAGACGCTTGGATACTTCGTCCCCAGATCGACCGCTCTGTTGAAATCGGCGAGCGCCTTGCCGGTGTGAGTTTGCGCGAAATAGGCCTGGCCGCGTGCGCTCAGGGCCAGCACGTTCTTGTCGTCGTTCTTGATGGCGCGGTCGAGGTCGGGCAGCGCCGCGACATATTGCTTCTTTTCGACCAGCGCCGCGCCGCGCAGCACGTAAGCCGCAGTGTCGTCGCTGTCGAGCTTGAGCATGGCGTTGGCGTCATGGATGGCGCCGGCGATATCGCCGGTGCGCAGGCGCAGCGTGCCGCGCGTCCTCAGGAAGTTCGCCCGCCAAGAGAACTTGAGAGCACGGCCGATGTCGTTGAGCGCGCGCTTGTTGTCGCCCTTGGCCATGTAGGCCTGCGCGCGTAGCGCGTAGGTGCCGGCGCGGTTCTGGTCGACGAGCACTGCCTTGTTATAGGTCGCGATCGCTTTGTTGTAGTCCTGCTTCTTGCGCCAGACGCCGGCTTGCGCGGTCAACGCGGCGATGAGCTTGGTGTTGACTGCCTTCTTGGGCGGCGGTGGGGCGTCCTGTGGAGCGTTCGGATCGCCGTATTGCGGGGTGTAGGCCGGGACTGGCTTGGGGGCGTTGCGCGCAGCGAGCCACGCCGCCCGCTGGTAATCGGACAGCGCCTTGTCGAGACTGCCGTCGGCTTCATAGGCCTTGGCGCGCAGCATGGTGTGGTGGAAGTCGGGATTGAACCGCACCGCGCGCTCGAAATCGGCGATGGCCGCGGCGTAGTCTTGCTGGCGCATGTAGAGCTGCCCGCGGCTGGCGTAGGCCGGCGCCCCTGCGCCGAGCGAAATCGCGATCTGGTAGTCCTTGAGCGCGCTGCCGATCACCCCGAGGTCGCGCTTCACGGTGGCGCGGTTGACGTAGGCCGAGGCGGCGTTCGGATCGAGCTTGATGGCGGTGTCGTAGTCATCGAGCGCCTCGCCGTAATTGCCGCGCGCGTACCAGGCGTTGCCGCGGTTCTGGTAGGCTGGCACGAAATTGGGCGCGAGCGCGATGGCCCGGTTGAGATCGCCGATGGCCGCCGGGGTGTCGCCGCGGTCGAGATAGGCGAGCCCGCGCAGCGCGTAGGCGACGCCGAGCGGCCGGCCCTTGAGGCGGCCGGACTTGATCATGGTGGTGCAAGCGGCGATGCGGCTGTTGCTGTTGCTGCTGCTTTGGTTGCTACAGGTGAGCGCGTCGTTGCGCGTCAAATGTGCGTTGGCGCTGACTGCGGCCAGGCCGGACAGCGCTATTCCAGCCAGCAGGACGCCGCCCCGCAACCATCGGTGATAGGCCGCACGCATCATCAGACCTTACGCATTAACCATAATTTCAGCTGAAATTACGTGCCGCGCCAACGGGTTGTCCATGGCCGAGGGCAACAATGGCCCGGCCAGCCTCGAAATATGGTTAACAAACGTGGTTAATTTGGAATTAATCTGACGCCCCTGGGAGCGGTCTGGCAAGGCACGGCGGCGGGGGCTGGGTGGCTATTCAAGGGTCCGAGGCGCGGCGCCCGGCCAATTCGGCGCCCGCATCGGCCGGAAGCCGCGCGAAAACGAATACGGAAAGCGCGGAAACGATCGCGACCGCCAGAAAGGCCGGCGCGAAGTCGGCGGCTACGAGGGTACCGCCACCGCCGCGCAGCCGCACCACGAGTTCCACCGCCGATGCCCCGAATGCGACCCCGGCCGAAAGTGCCAGTTGTCGGGCGACGGCGGTGAGGGCGGAGGCCCGGCTCACCCGCGCGGGCTCGATCTCCGCAAAAGCGATCGTGCCGATGCAGGTGAATTGGAGGGAGCGGAAAAAGCCGCCGATCAGCAGCAGCAGCACCATCAGCAGCAGCGGCGTGGTCTGGGTGAAGGCGGCGCAGGCGGCCAGGAAGGCCGCGCTCACCACGCTGTTGACCACCAGGATGGTGCGGAAGCCGAAGCGGCGCAGGATCGTGCCCGCCGCCACCTTCATGGTCATGGCGCCGACCGCCGAGGTGAAGGTGATGAGGCCGGAGTGGAAAGGGGACATGCCGAAGCCGAGCTGCAGCAGCAGCGGCAGCAGAAACGGCAGCGCGCCGACGCCGACGCGGAACACGAAGCCGCCGACTACGCTGGCGCGGAAGGTCGGCAGCTTGAACAGCGTGAGATCGATGGCCGGCGCCGGGGTGCGCCCGGCGTGCACCACATAGGCCGCGATCAGAACCGCGCCGACCACGATCAGCGCCACCACCGGCGGCCAGGGCAGGAAATCGAGCCCCAGAACGGACAGGCCGAAGGCGACCCCGGCGATGCCGGTACCGGCGAGCACCATGCCGGTCAGGTCGAAGCGCTCCAGCGTCTCGGCCTTGAAGTTCTCGATGTAGCGGGTGGCGAGCGCGATGCCGACGAGGCCGATCGGGATGTTGATGAGGAAGATCCAGTGCCAGGTCGCGTAGGTGGTGATGAAGCCGCCAACCGGCGGCCCGATCACCGGGCCGACCAGCGCCGGGATGGTGACCCAGGCCATGGCGTTGACCAGGTCGCGCTTGGGCACGCTGCGCACCAGCACGGTGCGGCCGACCGGGTTCATCATGGCGCCACCCATGCCCTGCACAATGCGGGCGATGACGAAGTCCGTCAGCGAGCTCGACAGCGCGCAGCCGATGGAGCCGAGCATGAACACGGCGATGGCCGCGCGGAACACGGTGCGGGCGCCGAAGCGGTCGGCGGTCCAGCCGCTTGCCGGGATGAAGACCGCGAGCGAGAGCAGATACGAGGTGATGGCGAGCTTGAGCGCCAGCGGGTTGGCGCCGATATCGCGGGCGATCGCCGGCAGCGCCGTGGCGATCACGGTCGAATCCATGTTCTCCATGAACAGCGCGACCGCGATGATCAGCGGGACGAGGCGTTCGCGCGGCAAGAAACGCGACATGGTGCGCGGCATAGGCGAGGGGCCCGGCGGGGGTTGGCGTTTCGAGGTTCCTTCAACCGCAAAGCGGGGCGGGAAGAAAGGCCTGGTGGGGCCGTTGTCCGCTCATAACAGCCATCCCCAGGCCCGGCGCGATTGTCCTAGGAATCGCTTGCCTCTCGTGCTATCGGCCCATGCCAACCCAAAAGCGGGACGACATTTCGGGCGGGGGTGCTCCCCCGCAGCGGGCCTTCCTATATCAGCCTTCCGGAACCCTCGGTCCCGACCCTCCTTTTGGGAGACCGCACCCTACTTGGGGACCACCCCGCCAAGGGGGACATTGGAGTTGGCATGGCAAATCATAATAACGCTGCCCCGCGCGAGGCCCTCACTTTCGACGACGTGCTGATCCAGCCCGGCCTGTCGGAGGTGATGCCCGGCGACGTCGACATTCGCTCATACATTACCCGCTCGATCCCGGTGAACCTGCCGATCCTGGCCTCCGCCATGGACACGGTCACGGAAGCGGCCATGGCCATCGCCATGGCGCAGGCCGGCGGCATCGGCGTCCTCCACCGCAACCTCGATCCGGCCGACCAGGCCGCCCAGGTGCGGCAGGTGAAGAAGTTCGAGTCCGGCATGGTGGTGAACCCGCTCACCATCGAGCCATCCGCCACGCTGCAGGATGCGCTCGCGCTGATGAAGGAGAACCGCATTTCCGGCATCCCGGTGGTCGAGAACGCCAGCACCAGCGCGCCCGGCAAGCTGGTCGGCATCCTCACCAACCGCGACGTACGTTTCGCGACCGATCCGCGCCAGCGGGTTTCCGAGTTGATGACCAAGAGCGACCTCATCACCGTGCGTGAAGGCGTCAGCCAGGAAGACGCCAAGAAGCTTCTTCATCAGCACCGCATCGAGAAGCTGCTGGTGGTCGACGACCAGTACCGCTGCGTCGGGCTGATCACCGTGAAGGATATCGAGAAGGCGGTGGCCAATCCCAACGCTTGCAAGGACGAGCAGGGCCGGCTGCGCGTCGCCGCCGCCACCACGGTGGGCGACAAGGGCTTCATCCGCACCGAGGCGCTGGTCGACGCCGGCGTCGATCTGGTCGTAGTCGACACCGCGCACGGCCATTCGCGGTCCGTGCTGGAAGCGGTCACGCGCATCAAGAAGCTGTCGAATTCGGTGCAGGTGGTGGCGGGCAACGTCGCCACTCGCGACGGCGCTCAGGCGCTGATCGATTGCGGCGCCGACTCCATCAAGGTCGGCATCGGGCCGGGCTCGATCTGCACCACCCGCATCGTTGCCGGCGTCGGCGTGCCGCAGCTCACCGCGATCATGGATTGCGTCGAGGCCGCGAAAGCGAGTGGCATTCCGGTCGTCGCCGATGGCGGCATCAAGTTCTCCGGCGATCTCGCCAAGGCGCTAGCCGCTGGCGCCGACGTCGCCATGGTCGGCTCGCTGCTCGCCGGCACCGATGAGACGCCGGGCGAGGTGTTCCTCTACCAGGGCCGCTCCTACAAGAGCTATCGCGGCATGGGTTCGGTCGCTGCCATGGCGCGCGGCTCCGCCGACCGCTATTTCCAGCAGGACATCAAGGACGCGCTCAAGCTGGTGCCGGAAGGGGTCGAAGGCCAGGTCGGCTACAAGGGCCCGGTCGCCAACGTGCTGCATCAGCTCGCCGGCGGTCTGCGCGCGGCCATGGGCTATGCCGGCGCCAAGACGTTGGATGAGTTCCACGACAAGGCGCAGTTCGTGCGCATCTCGGGCGCGGGCTTGCGCGAAAGCCACGTGCACGACGTGACCATCACGCGCGAAAGCCCGAACTATCCGGGTGGGCGGTAGCACCTGATGAGTTCGTACTCGGCTATAAGCGTGGGCAGCGGAAAAGCGCGATAGCCGGGGTACGCTCATGTCATTGCCTATGGTTCTTCTGCCTGTCTTCGTACAGGTCTTCTTGACGCTCGCGGTTCTGCTGTGGATGGCGCGCGCGCGCGTCAACGCGGTCAAGAGCAAGCAGGTCAGGATGGCCGATATCGCGCTCGGTCAGCGCGCCTGGCCGGCCAAGGCCCAGCAGATCTCCAACAGCTACCACAGCCAGCTCCAGGTTCCGGTGCTGTTCTACGTGCTGGTGGTGCTGGCGATCGTCACGCGCTCCGCCGACCTCTTGTTCGTGGTTCTGTCCTGGGTCTTCGTGTTGTCGCGTGTCGTGCACGCCTATATCCACACCACCAGCAACTACGTCCCCAACCGTTTCAACGCATTCGCGGTCGGCGTCATTACGCTGCTGGCGATGTGGGTGATCTTCGCCGTGCGCATCCTCGCCGGCCTACCGTGAGTCTTTAATCCATGACCCCATCCGCGCGGCTTGCCGCGGCCATCGAAGTTTTCGCCGCCATCGCAGAGGAGCGCCGGCCCGCCGCCGACGCGCTGAAAGCCTGGGGGCTTGCCCATCGCTTTGCCGGCTCCGGCGACCGCGCGGCGATTGCCGGGCTGGTCTACGATGGCTTGCGCCGGCGCGCCTCCAGTTCTTGGATCATGGGCGAGGACACCCCGCGCGCGGTCCTGCTCGGCATGTTGAAGCGCGAGCGCGGCCTCGACAGCGACGCCATCGCCGCCCTGGCGAATGGCGCACAATACGCCCCGGCAGCCTTGAGCGACGGTGAGCGCGCCCGGCTCGACGCCGCCGATCTCACCGTCGCGCCGCCATATGTTGTCGGCGACTATACTGACTGGCTCGACGCCCATTTCGACCGCGCCTTCGGCGACGACCGGGCCGAGGAGGGTGCGGCGCTGGCCTCGCGCGCGCCGCTCGACCTGCGCGTCAACACGCTGAAGGCCGAACGCGACGCCGCCGCCGCAATGCTGTCCGACCTTGCTCCCGAGCCGACCCGGTGGAGCCCTTGGGGCCTGCGCGTCCGTCTTTCGGCCGGCGCCAAGAGCCCGGCCGTCCACGCCGAGCCGGCCTTCATCAAAGGCATGGTCGAGGTGCAGGACGAGGGCTCGCAGCTTGCGGCCCTGTTTACCGGCGCCGAGCCTGGCGAGCAGGTGCTCGACCTCTGCGCCGGCGCCGGCGGCAAGACCCTCGCGCTCGCCGCCATGATGGCGAACAAGGGCCAGCTCTACGCCACCGACGACGACAAGCGCCGGCTCGCCCCCATCCATGACCGGCTGAAACGGTCGGGCGCCCGTAACGTCCAGGTCCGTACGCCCAAGTCGGTCGGCACCGAGCTCGACGATCTTGCCGGCCGTCTCGACCTGGTCGTCATCGACGCGCCCTGCACCGGCACCGGCGCCTGGCGGCGCAACCCGGACGCCAAGTGGCGCATGCGTCCCGGCGCCTTGGATCAGCGCACCAAGGAGCAGGCCGAAATCCTCGAACGCGCGCTGCCGCTCATCAAGCCAACCGGGCGCATCGCCTATATCACCTGTTCGGTGCTCGATGCCGAGAACGGCGACCAGGTGCAGTCCTTCGTACGCCGCCACCCGGAGTTTTCGGTGCGGCCGCCGGCGGAGGTGGTCGCGGCGCTCGGCGAGCAGGCCGGGGCGTTCGCGAACGCTGCGCGTTTCTCGGACGACGGGCTGTTGATGACCCCGCGCACGACCGGTACCGACGGCTTCTTCGTGTCGGTGCTGGCGCGCAACAGTTGATCGTCTAAAGCGGGCGTTAAGACGTTTTCCCCGATTGCGCCTAAATCCCGGCCAAATTTTTCCGTCTTGATCGCGTGACTGGAGCGGCGCGGCGCCTTTGGGCCGCGCCTTGTTTCTTTGAGGGCTTCTGAAATGCTGGCGGCGCGCCGCGATCCCGTTTTCGACCGAGATCCCGCTTTGGGTAACGGGTCGGCCGATCCATCTTTGCCGACGCGACCCGCTGCCGGCCCCACACCGCCGGCGGCGACGCCGGCCTTTACCCGCTTCATCGCCGGCGTGCAGATCCTCGGCACGGTGCTGGCGATCCCGCTCGGGCTCGCCAGCGGCTATTCCATCTACCGGTCCAACTTCTCGCCGGAAGCCAAGTGTGGCTCCTTGCGCGCCAACATCATCTCCATGCTGGACAAGAACGCCGACGCCACCACCTTGCGCCTGCTGGTGCGCCGGGACGTCGCTACCTTCGAGCATTCCTGTGCCGCGGTCGATCCCGACGCGGTCGCCGCCTTCAAGACGCTGCTGGCCAAGCCCGCGGCGGTCGCGAGCGCGCCCAAGGGGGATAAGACGGTTCGGGCGGTCAAGGAGGCAAAGGCGATCAAGCCGGCCAAGGTCGACAAGAAGCTTGAGAAGAAGGTCGAAAAGCGGGCCGAGAAGAAAGTCGCTCATGCGGCCACCGCCGTGCGTGTCGCGCATGCCAAGGCCGATGCCGACTGGCTCGCCGCCGTGCGCCGCGCGCTCGTCGAGCATGGGCCGGTCACGCGCGCGGTGGCCGCAGAAGCGCCGGCACCGGTGGCGCCGCCGATGACGCAGCCAATGGCCAAACCGATGGGCGCGGTGCTGCCGGCGCCTGCCGCCGCGCAGGCCGCGCCGCGTTTGCCGCCGGCAACCGCAGTTGCCAACGCGCCCGCGCCGAAGAGCCCGACGACGACTCCGGCGCTCGGTAACGACGAGAGCCACCCTGTGCCGCCGGCGCTGATCCCGGATGTCGGGCCGCAGCCGGCAAAATAGGAGAGAAAGCTACGGCTGTTCCGCCTTCGGGTCCCAGCGCGAGATGGTGTCGAGGTCGGCCTCGATCTGCCAGCGCCCGGGCTTGCCCGGCGCCGCGGTCGCGGCGTCGAGCTTGGCGAGGAACGTGCGCCGCGGCATGTCGCGGAAGCCGAGCGTGCGCAGCAGCGGACCCATGAGCTTGCCGTCGTTGAAGCGGTAGCCCCAGTGGGCCAGGTGCCAGTTCAACACCGTCATGCCGATCTTCGACGTGTTCGGCTCGCGGTAAAACTGACTCTCCGATGTGAACGCGGCGCCGACCCCGAGGCCGTAGCCGCCGGCGACCAACTCGCCGGCCTTGTTCCAGACCTCGAACGAATGGGCGTGGCCGGCGTCGAAGGCTTCCGCATAGACGCGCATGATGCGCGGGGTGATCCAGGTGAGGTGCCAGCGGCCCTCGCGCCGGCCGGCGCAGGCCGCGATTACCTGCTCGAAGTCGCGGTCGAAGGTGACGGTATAGCGGCCCTGGCGCATCAGCTTGCGCTGCTTGTGGGCGATGTGGGCGTCGTCGAACAGCAGCACCGAGCGCGTCGGCGGCGACCACCATTTCAGCGGTGGCACGTGGGCGAGCGGATAGAGCCCGCGCCGGTACGCGGAAAGTAGCGTGGGCAGGTCGAGCTCGTGCACGATGCCGGCGAGCCCGGGCGGCTTTTCCAGGGCGCGCTCCGGATCGGGCAGGGCGTAATCGGGGCTCAGGGTCTCATCGAAGCAGAGCTTTGCCAGCGCCGGCAGGCCGCCGATGCGGTTCGGCATCAGGCCCCAGGCGAACCCCAGCACCCAGCGCTCGGCGACGTGTGGCAGGCTCTCGCGGAACAGTGCGGCGCGCCGCGCCGCGTGGCCAGCGGCCGCGACAGGCATGTGCAGGCGTTCGGTCTCGAAGGCCATGGTACGCAAGTCCCTGTTCCCGGCCGTGGCTTAGCGCCACTTGTGTAAAAGCCGGTTTTTTTGGTCTTTGTTTGGCATTTCTATGCGCATTCACGGCTAATGTCGGGTTACTCTGGCACTAGTGGAGCGAATTTGACATTTGATACCCGGTTGCGGCGAGCCGCTCATCAAATGTCAAATTCAAAACTCCACTAGAATCAAATAGTTGCTAGTGGTCCTTTTGATTCCGACATTTGCTCGGGAGTTCGCAGCGGCGGGATGTAAATGTCGGAATCAGACCACTAGGCGCGGACTTGACCCGCTGGGCGAAGTTCCGCAAAAAGCCGCCCCGAACGGCTTGGCGCGTCCGCTTTTGGCTTCGATTCGGGCAACATTCCCGCGGCCATGCACGACAAAATCCTCATCGTCGATTTCGGTTCCCAGGTCACCCAGCTCATCGCGCGCCGGGTGCGCGAGGAGAAGGTCTATTCGGAGATTGTGCCGTTCCAGAAGGCGGAGGAAGCCTTCGAGGCGATGAAGCCGAAGGCGGTGATCCTCTCCGGCGGGCCGGCGTCCGTGCTGGACAAGGACGCGCCGCTGGCTCCAAAGGCGATCTATGACGCCGGCGTGCCGGTGCTCGGCATTTGCTACGGCGAGCAGGCCATGGCCCACCAGCTCGGCGGCAAGGTCGAGGGCGGCCATCACCGCGAGTTCGGCCGCGCCGAAGTGGAGGTGATCGCCGACAGCCCGTTCTTCGAGGGCGTGTGGGAGAAGGGCCAGAAATATCCCGTGTGGATGAGCCACGGCGACCGCGTCACCGAGTTGCCGAAGGGCTTCAAGGTGCTCGGCAAGGCGGCCGGCTCGCCGATCTCCATCATCGGCGACGACGCGCGCAAGTTCTACGCGGCGCAATTCCATCTCGAGGTCATACACACGCCGCATGGCGCGGCCCTCCTGCGCAACTTCGTGCGCAGAATCGCCGGTTGTACCGGCGACTGGACCATGCGCGCCTTCAAGGAAGAGGCGATGGAGAAGATCCGCGCCCACGTCGGCAAGGGCAAGGTGATCTGCGGGCTTTCCGGCGGCGTCGATAGCGCGGTGGCGGCCGTGCTGATCCACGAGGCGATCGGCGACCAGCTCACCTGCGTGCTGGTCGACCACGGCCTGATGCGCCTCGCCGAGGCGAAGAAGGTCGTGACCATGTTCCGCGACAGCTACAACATCCCGCTGGTGCACGTGGACGCCTCCGAGACCTTCCTCGACGCGCTCGAGGGCGTCGACGACCCCGAGCTCAAACGCAAGACCATCGGCAAGCTGTTCATCGACGTGTTCGAGGACGAGGCCAGGAAAATCGCAAAGGATGGTCAAGGACCGGCCGAGTTCCTCGCGCAAGGCACGCTCTATCCGGACGTGATCGAAAGCGTGTCGTTCACCGGCGGCCCGTCGGTTACCATCAAGTCGCACCACAATGTCGGCGGCCTGCCCGAACGCATGAACATGAAGCTGGTGGAGCCGTTACGCGAAGTGTTCAAGGACGAGGTGAGGGCGCTCGGCCGCGAGCTCGGCCTGCCGGAATCTTTCGTGGGCCGTCATCCGTTCCCGGGGCCGGGCCTCGCTATCCGCGTGCCCGGCGCCATCACGCGCGAGAAGCTCGACATCCTGCGGCTGGCGGACGAGATCTACATCGAGGAAATCCGCCGCACCGGCCAGTACGACGACATCTGGCAGGCCTTCGCCGTGCTGCTGCCGGTGAAGACGGTGGGCGTCATGGGCGACTTCCGCACCTACGAATACGTGGTGGGCCTGCGCGCGGTGACCTCGACCGACGGCATGACCGCCGACTTCTATCCCTTCGACATGCGCTTTCTCGGCATGGTCGCGACGCGCATCATCAACGAGGTGAAGGGCGTCAACCGCGTGGTCTACGACGTGACGTCGAAGCCGCCGGGGACGATAGAGTGGGAATGATTCAGGCCGTGGCAGGGATATCCGGCGGCACGCTAGAGTTCGACATAAGCCACTGAGAAACAATATTAAATAGTCCGTAGTCTTTCGTGGGTTATCGCCCCGCAAGCGTTACGAATGACGGACTGGCGGACGGACCTTCGAAACCTTGCTGCTATGGAAATTGAAAGTACCGTCAGCGGTGTGAAAGCCGCTGACGGACTTTTTTTGAGCTTATCGGACTGAAAATAAAAGAAATTCTCTGTCCAGATGGCGTGAAAATGCCCTGACGGACATTTCGGCGATTTTCCCTCGATTTTCCACCGATATCGGAGGGAACATGCTGACCGACACAGCCCTTAAGGCTTTGAAACCACGAGACAAAAAGTACAAGGTGACGGACCGCGACGGCATGTACGTGCTCGTCATGCCGACGGGAGCCATCAGCTTCCGCTATGACTATCGGGTGAACGGTCGCCGGGAGACAGTTATCCTCGGCCGATACGGCCCCGCCGGTCTTTCCCTGGCCCGGGCACGGGAAAAGCTGATCGATGCGAAGCGAGCAGTTCAGGAAGGACGGTCTCCGGCGCGAGAGAAGCAGCAGCAAAAGCGGCGTCTGAAGGAAGCGAAGAGCTTCGGTGAGTTCGGCGAGCGCTACTTCCAGGAAGCACCGATGGCCGACAGCACACGCGCCATGCGCCGGACGATCTATGAACGCGATATCCTGCCGAAGTTCCGCAAGAGACTGCTCACGGAGATCGAACCCGATGACCTCCGAGCGCTATGCGCCAAGGTGAAGGATCGGGGCGCTCCTGCGACTGCGATACACGTCCGCGACATCGTCAAGCAGATTTATGGGTTCGCCATCCTGTATGGCGAGAAGGTCGCCAATCCTGCGGATGAGGTCGGCCCCTCATCGATCGCGACCTTCGCACCGAAAGACCGGGCGCTGTCGCCTACGGAGACCCGAGAAGAGGATATCCCGCTCGATCCCGAGCCTGAAGGGCAGAGAAATCGAGGTGAACTCGGCGAGGCTGCACGAGCCGAGCTCCGGACAGCCGAAGCCGAGATCGGCGAGTCCGAACAGCGTGTCGCCGTCCTGGCGCCCATTGGCGAGCAGCCGGTCACGCAGGTTGTAGGTCAGAAGGATCATGCCACCCTCCTGTCGCGAGCGGGCTCGACGGGATTCGTCTGACCAGCATCGTCCGGCGCGAAGGCCAAGAGCCAGTCGGCAGCCTTGGTCGCCTGGCTGGCGGCGCGAACGATGGCGCGATTGTCCTCGCGCAGGACCTCTAGCCAGGAGCCGATGTAATCGGCGTGACGGACGGTCGGCACGATGCCGAGCGAGGCACAGCAGAAGGCGGCGTTGATCTCGGCAATTTATCCTGACAGTCAAGCATCGCGGACCGCCTTCGGCCCAAATCGGGCATTGACACGATTTTGGGCGGCGGGTGTCGTTAGAGCTCGCTTTGGACGCACTTTTACTCGCCTCGATGCTAACGACGTCTAACGACGGCCGGTCACCAGCATGTAGACGAGACTGAAGCTTACTTCTTGAGCCAGGGGCTCTTCGTGCTCCAGAAGATGACGCTGGCGCCGAGATATTCATTGGCGAAGGCGGTAAATTCTTCCTTGGTGAAGGGCTTCTTGGTCTGCGGGTTCTTGTAGGTCAGCGTCGGCTCCTGCACGGCCATGCCGACAAAGGCGAGCTTGCCCTTGTACTGGTTGAAGAACGGATAAGAATTCTTCATCTGCGCCTTCCGGTTCGGCACGATATCGGGGCCGCCGAGGCCGATATTGTTCTTGGCCGCGAAGTCGAAGAGGCGGCTCATGTACTTGTGGTCGTTTTCCCATTCGCAAGGCCAGAAATTAACGTACTGGACCACCATCGACTTCGAGAAAGCCTTGCGGGCGAAGCCGAGATTTTCCATCTCGCCGGCGAAATAGGCGTCGCAGGAGAAATCCTTCGGCTCGTTCTTCGGGTCGAGATCGATCGAGGTTTCCGGCAGGTTGATGCCGTAGACGCGGCCATCGAACTTGGCAGCAAGCGCCCTCAGCAGCGCCTGATAGCGCTCGCGCACCGCCGGGTTCCACTGCTGGGCCACCCAGCCGGAGCCGATGCCTTTGTTCCCGTGGGGATTGTCGATTTGCGGGGCGAGGCCGCCGCCATATTCGGCGCCTTCGAGCATGTAATCCGGGATGTTGCGGGCCTTGGGGCTGAAGAAGCGGTCCTGCACCTGGATGAACAGCTTTTTGTTCAGGCTTTTGGCGATCGCCAGATCCTTCTCGATCGCCGAGAAGTCATATTCGCCTTTGCCCTTCTCCAGCATCTTCCAGTTATAGACCACCTGGGCGCCGCCGATATCGGGGCGCGACAGCAGATCCTTGAGGCCGTCGAGCTGGCCGGCGCTGGTATAGATGAAATTCTGAGGCGCTGCGGAGGCGGCATTGGCTGCGCCGGCAAGTGCGGCAGCTAGGAACAGGCTTTTGAAAAGATGCATGTTTCGTCCTGAAATTTGATGTTGAAGATCCAGCGGCGGGAGTAGTTGGAGCAAAACGTGGCAGCTCGATGGCGCGCAGCGCAACAACCGATAGCTCCGGAAGACGTGCCGTCGGGGCGGCAGGAGCTACTGGTTTTGCGCTTCTAAGCCATGACGGCTTTTTGGCGCAAAGCCGCGCTCAATGGGGCGGCTCGGCGGCGATCAAAGCTTCGGAAGCTGCTTCTTCCTCGGCAAGCTTCGCCTCTGCCGTCGCCAGCTCAGCCGCAATTTGGGGGCGCTCGATCTGGTTGTTGAGGCCTTCTGCTGATCGGCGCTCCTGAACCGTGATGCTCGAAACCGGCGTTACATTGTCCACAAGTTGTTCAACCTTCCCCCAGACCCCCATCCGGGGAGCCAGCATCAACGAAGGAGTTCAACTTGCCCGGCGCTATCCAGGCCGGCCTCCGCCAGCTATGTGGGAGCGCTGCGGCCGGCCTGAATAACGCCTCCGTCAGTCCTGTTGCATCGACGCCATCAGGACGTTGAGAGTCGGTGCAGACTGTCAAGATAAGGTGATCAGCTCCTCGAAGGCATATTTCTTCGACCCGAACGAGCCGGAGAGATCACGGTTGAGCCGGTTGGGGGCGCCGCTGGCGTGGCCGAGCTCGTGCAGCGCCGTGCGATGCCAGTTGATCGGCTCGAAATAGGCTTGCGGCGGCGGCACCTGCACATAGTCGTCCACGGGCACGTAGAAGGCGCGGTTGCCGCCGATGCGGAAGTCGATTCCCGTCGCTTCGATCAACGCCTCCACGCGCGGTTCGATCATCCCGGTCGGTGCCGGCGGCGCCGATGGCGGACAGCACGCGGGCGATGCGCCGGTCGATCTTCGAGCGCGAGCTGCTGCCCAAGTGGCGCAATAGGCTTCTGGCAGAGATCACGCCGATGAGGCAAGAAGAAGCGCGTGCTCTCGTTCTAACCCCGCGCCCGCGCCCGTGATAACGGCAACTCTTTCCGCCAGATCGACCATGCTTCGTCCATTCCTTCCGATGTCGCGGCAATCCGCAGCGAATGTGTTTAGGGATTGACCATCTCCGGCGGACAAGCATGGGCAACGCCGCCGTCGACAGTGAGAACCTCCCCGACGATGTAGTCGCCCGCCCTGCTGGCCAGATATATAGCTGCGGCGGCCATGTCCTCCGGCTTTCCAACGCGACCAGCGGGTATCGATGAAGAATAGTCGTCCTCGCGATCGCGCGCCGCCCTATTCATTTCGGAAGGGAATGCGCCGGGAGCGATTGCTGTCGCGACTATGTTGTCGCGGATGAGCCGTGCCGCCATCCGGCGGGTAAGGTGGTGGATCGCCGCCTTGGACGCCTGGTAACTATATGTCTCCCATGGGCTGACGCGCAGCCCGTCGATCGATCCGATGGAAATCACCATTGCTGGCCGGCCAGGCCGCGCCGCAGCCTTGAGCATTGGGTGCAGCGCCTGCGTCAGGAAGAAGGGCGCCTTGACGTTGAGGTCGAACACCTTGTCCCAGCCGCTCTCCGGGAAGGTCTCGAAGTCCGAAGCCCAGGCTGCGCCGGCGTTGTTGACGAGGATGTCAAGGGACTGCTCGCGGGCAAGGAAAGCGTCAGCCAGCGCCCGGACGCCGAGCACCGTCGACACGTCCGCCGGAAGAGCGAAGCAGTTCGGGCCGAGCTCAACCGCCGCAGCCTCGCATTGCTCGATGTTGCGAGCAGAGACGTAGACGCGGGCGCCCTGCGAGAGGAAGCCTTCGGCGATCATCCTGCCTATGCCGCGCGATCCACCGGTAACGAGCGCGATTCGACCATTCAGCGAAAAGAGTGACGAGGTGTCGAGCATTTCCGTCTCCGCCAGCTTTGAGACCTGTTGCCTTTCGGCCCTCGCTAGCCGCAAGCGGTCGTCACGGCAAGAAATATTTGTACATTTGTACTGTTTATTTCGTCATGGCCTGGATTATTGCGGCAAAGTCTTCGCGCGACCGTGAAAGATCTCCTGTATCGGGCTGCGCGGCGATCCCGCGGATGAGTTTCCCCATGAACAGCCCCTGCAGCCACAACGGTGCTGCGGCATGGACCGAGCCTTCGGTCGCGGCGCGCAATCTGCGCATCCATGCGTGGTTCAGGTCGAGGAGCGAACCAAACACCGTGGGCCGCAACGCAGCGTTCTGCACCGAATTCATCCAGACGGAACAGTAGCCAAGATTCTCGTGCGGAAACTGGAGCAGCTCGTGGAAAAAGATCGCTGTCGTGAGGTCGGCAAGTCGAGTCTTGTCGATCTTCTCGGGGGCGACAGATCCTATGCCTGCGCGATAGCGCGCCTTCGCGCGCGAGAAAAGCGCTATCTGTGCGGCTTTCAGCAAGCCGTCTATCGTCGGAAAATAATAGCTGGGTCCACTGCGGACCATGCCCGTCCGTTCGGCCACCGACGTGTAGGAAACCGACGCTGCGCCACCCCTGAGCAGAATTTCAATACCCGCTTCGACGAGGCGCTCCCGCGTGGCGGCGTGGCGGCCCTGGTCTTTGCCTGAAGGGTCGTCCGGCGCAGTGTCCTCCGCTGCGATTTCGCGGGTCATTGGCTGTTGATCGAGGTGGGCGCGTCCGTCAAGCAGGGCCAGGGCAGTCTTTGCGTCCAACTCAAGAGGGTGCAGTAGAATGGTGAGCCCCACGGCGAGATCGATCGCCGCGCTGGCGCGCAGCCCTGTCCTTGACGGCAGGCGATCGCTTATGCCGAGCCAGATCTCGTCGAGCCTAGTGTACCACCTCTGCGCCAATGCCCGGCCTTCGGCGTTCCGACCGCCATGCAGGATCAACTCGCACCAGGCCAATGATCCTTTTCGATCTCGTCCCAGCGCGTTGCCGACCACGCGCATGACAAGGTCCTCCAATGTATGGAGGCCGGCCTCCTGGCCCGCGACAAGGCGCGTTTCCAGCCGGCGGAAGGCATCCAGATATCCGTCCATCAGAATGCGCGAGGTTTCGGCAAGGATGTCCTGCTTCGTGGCGTAGTGGTAGGTCGTCGCCGCCAGGCTGACGCCGGCGGCGCGCGCAACAGCCCTGTGGGTGAGATTTGTGACGCCATGCGTCGCAAGCGCCTTAATGGCCCCATTCACGACCTTGTGGCGGGTCCTTATCACCCGTTCCTGCAATGCTCGCGCTCTCTTTCCGGTTTCGCCCATGGTTCCTCGTTGATCGCTCCCATAATAGCGATGACGCTGGAAAGGAGGCCGAGGTATTCGCCGAAGCGGGCGGCTTCCGCCTCGATGGCGTCGAACCCGATCGCCGCGTTCGCGGTGTCGCGCATCATGCCGATGAAGCGCGACATTGCGCGACTCTTATCGCCGACCACCTTGCGGCCGACAAGATCCATGCCCTGGATCCCGAAGGTTCCTTCATGGATGTGATTGAGCCGGTTGTCGCGGTAGAGTCTTTCGAGCGGATAGTCCCGCGTATAGCCGTAGCCTCCCAGTACCTGAATGGCCCATTTGTTGGCCTCCAGGCAATGCTCGGAGGGCCAGGACTTGACCACCGGCGTCAACAATCTGACGTTGTTGGCAGAATTCGGAGGAGTGATGTCCGGCTATCTTAGGCTGAACGGGTTGCGGCTATTTCGCCGTGATGAGCAAAAGCCCCGTCAGCTATAAGCGCCATCGTTACCCGGCTTCGGCGACCGCACATGCGGTCTGGCTGTATTTCCGGTTTTCCTTGAGCCCGCGCTTGGTCGAAGAATTGCTATTGGAGCTCGGCATCATGGTTTCCTATGAGACGATCCGGTGTTGGGCGAAGACGTTCGGGCCAGAGTATGCCGGCCGCTTGCGCCGCAAAGCATTGAGTCGGAGCGATGTCTGGCATCTCGACGAGGTCGTGGTGACGATCGGCGTCCGCAAAACATTGGCTCTGGCGCGCCGTCGATCAGGACGGCTACGTTCTGGATGAAATCGTCCAGGTGCGCCGCAACACCAAGGCAGCCAAGCGCCTACTGGTCCGGCTGATGAAGAAGCAGGGATGCCTGCCGAAGCGCACCGTCACCGACAAGCTTGCCTCCTATGGCGCCGCACGGCGGCAGGTGATGCCCACGGTCGAACATCGATCGCACAAGGGATTGAACCACCGAGCCGAAAACTCGCATCTGCCGCTGCGGAAACGGGAGCGGGTTATGCAGCGGTTCCGCCCACCAGGCGCGCAATAGCGCTTCGCGAGCATCCTTTCAGCGGTTCGAAATCTCTTTGTCCCTACCAGCACCAAGCACTCAGCAATTGCCCATCAACTGAATCGCCTCGAAGCGAAGGCACATTGGAAGGTGGTCACCGGAACGGCAGCCTCATCCAACCAGCATGCCGAATGTGTATGTGATCGAGTTATCCTGAGATCGCCGCCCGAACCAAACGATGAATGGGCAGTGCAGTACGACCACTCCATGAAGGTGGAAACCATCGCCCGATCGACGATGGTCCCGCCGTCAGCGTTCCGGCCTTCGCAAGCTGACCGGCCCGGACCAACCCGGCAGTGTGACCCGCCGCCAGCTACACCAGGTCAGAGGACACGATCAGCTCTCTTCAGCATGTGTAGGTCGACGGCAGCTCAATCTTCTGTCTGCGCGAGATCGGTGCCGACAAAATTCACATAAGCTCTATAAATATATTTTTAGCGCTTGTTAAAATATGGATGGTGTGTAGACTGTGACCTAACTTTAACTGGTCATTGAGCCGGAAAAAAATGGGAGGATTTGATGACGAGGACGCTTGGTCGTTCACGTGTTGCGGGCTTTTGCCTTCTGGCGATGTTGCTAACAGCTGCATCACTCTCAACCGTCGGGGTCGCGCGAGCAGACAACGGCATTACCAACACGGATGTGACCATCGGTACGTCGGCCGTGCTGTCGGGACCGAATGCCAGCTACGGCGCCATCGGGCGCAGCATGCAAGCCTGTTTTAGCTATCTCAACAAGGAAGCTGGGGGCGTGACATTCGGCGACGGTGTGAAGCGAAAGGTGCACCTCGAGCTGCTCGATGATGCCATGGAGCCCGCGCGCGCGCTGCAGAATGCACGCAGATTTGCCAGTGAGTTGAAGGTCTTTGCGGTAGTCGGCAATGGGGGGACGGGCGCTAATCTCGCTACGCGTGCCTATTACAATTCCGAAAAGCTGCCGCAGATGTTCATCGGTTCGGGCGGTCCGATGTTCGGCGACAAGAAAGATGTCGCAAGCTATCCCTGGACCATGCCGGCGTGGCTTGCCTACAACACGGAAGCGGCGATCTACGCGGCCTTTATCAAAGAGAAGTTTCCGAACGCCAAGATCGCACTCTTGAACGATGACAGCGGTGGCCCCTTCTTCGCCGAAGCCTTCCTCAAGTCGGCCAAAGAGCTCGGCTTGAACGTCGTGGCGCACGAAGAACACACCTATAGCGAGCCGACCATCAACGCGAGAATCAGCAGGATGGCCGCTTCGGGTGCGAATGTATTTGTCGATGCCACGACCCCCAAATACGTGGTGCAGGCGATCAAGCAGGCTGCATCGATCGGATGGAAGCCTGCGCACATTATCTGGGGTGTCGGATCAAGCATTGGCGGCGTATTAGAGCCGGCAGGGGTTGAGAATTCCAAGGGCGTGTATACCGGCCAGTGGCTGAAGGATACGTCCAACCCGGCTTACGCCAATGATGATGACGTGAAGCTCTATATC
>JARRQH010000058.1:0-13171 GCA_037381985.1 Pseudolabrys sp. | reverse complement strand
CGCGTGGGCAGCCTGCGCCTGCAGCTCACGCGCGCGGTGCTGCTGGTGTCGTCGACCTCGCTCAACTTCCTGGCGCTGCGCTATATGCAGCTCGCCGACGTGCTGTCGATCATTTTCACGTTTCCTTTCATCGTGGCGATCATTTCGGGCCCGATGCTGGGGGAATGGATCGGCTGGCGGCGCTGGTGCGCGATCATGTTCGGCTTCGGCGGCGTGCTGCTGATCACCCGGCCCGGGTCCGGCAGCATGCAGCCGGCGGCGCTGTTCTCGCTCGCCGCCACCACCTGCTACGGCTTCTACGCGGTGATCACCCGCATCGTCTCGCGCACGGATTCCAACCAGACCTCGCTGTTCTACGGCAATCTGGTCGGCGCGCTGGTGATGCTGCCGGTGCTGCCGTTCGTGTGGCAAGCGCCGTCGAGCTGGGGCATCGCCGGCCTGATGCTGGCGGTCGGCGTGTTCGGCAGTCTCGGACACTTCTGCCTGATCTCCGGCCACAAGCTGGCGCCGGCCTCGGTGCTGTCGCCCTTCATCTATACCCAGCTCATCTGGGTGACGATCCTCGGTTACCTGGTGTTCGACGCGCTGCCCACTGCTTGGACGTTGGGCGGCGCCAGCATGGTAGTGAGCTCGGGGCTCTACCTGCTTTATCGCGAGCGGAAAATGGGCCAGCGCGCGGTGAGCGAAGGGGCGCTGCAAGACCCACCGGAGTGAAGACCCGCCGGAATGACCTCGCCTTGCGGGACCGCATTCATCGGCGGTAAGTTTCGTCCGCCACATAAGAACACGCTTTCCGAGGAAACCCCATGGCCGCAGCGCGGGACCGGGCGCAGCCGGCACCGGCTTGAACGACGATATCGGCGAGCAGAAACGTCTGGACATGTACCGCACCCAAGTGGTGATCCGCGAGGCCGAGCAGCGGGCCTTCGATCTCTTTCTGCAAAACCTGGTGAAGGGCACGAGCCATCTCTCGCTCGGCCAGGAGGCGGTCGCCGCCGGTTTCGCCGGCGCCATGCAGCCGGGCGACCTGTCGTTCTGCACCTATCGCGGCCACGCCCACACGCTGGCGCGCGGCGTCAGCGTCGAGGAGGTGTTGGGCGAACTGATACAGCGCGACAACGGCCTGATGCGCGGCAAGGGCGGTTCCATGCATCTCACATTCGAAGAGCATGGCGTCATGGGCTCCTACGCGACCATCGGCGCGCATCTTCCCATTGCCTGCGGCGCCGCCTGGCGCGCCCAATATCAGGGCGCGAAGGACGTCGCGGTCTGCTTCTTCGGCGACGGCATCACCAATATTGGCGCCTTCCACGAGGCCCTCAATTTCGCGGCGGTCTGGAAGCTGCCGGTGGTCTTCGTGTGCGAGAACAATCTCTACATGGAGTACACGCCGATCTCCGAGCAAGCCATTCTCGGCGCCGCCATGGGCGCTGCCATGACCGGCTTGAAGCCGATCGCCGAGATTATGTTCTCGGACTTCTTCGCGGTGTGTTTCGGCTATATCGCCAACGAGTTCCCGAAGAGCCGTTACATGTCGAACGGCCAGCTCAAATGCCCGCCGGTGCGCATCACCACGCCGCACATTCCGCTGCCCGCCGCCGATGCGCTCGAAGATGCGGTGCTGCCGACGGTGGAGCGGATCGCGGAGACGGTGAAGCGGTCGCTAAATAGTTAGCTGTCGTCACCGGGCTTGTCCCGGTGACCCCGCTTAGGGATGCAAAGTGGCCTCCTAAGCGGGATGGCCGGGACAAGCCCGGCCATGGCAATCGAAAGTGAAGGGTTTTCACCATGTACGAAAATCTTCTTGCCAACGTCCCGACCGATCTCTGGATCGGCGGCAGATGGCGCAAGTCTTCCGACGACGCCCGCTTCGACGTTACCGATCCTGCGACTGAGAAGACCATCGCTTCGGTCGCGAGCGCTACGGTGGATGACGCCATGGCCGCGCTTGATGCCGCGCAAGGCGCCTTCGCCGACTGGGCCGGCCGCAAGCCCCGCGAGCGCGGTGAAATCCTGCGCAAGTGCTACGAGTTGATCATGCGCAACGCCGAGCGCTTCGCCAAACTGGTCACGCTGGAAAACGGCAAAGCGCTGCCCGACTCGCGCGGCGAGGTGGCTTACGCTGCCGAGTTCTTCCGCTGGTACGCCGAGGAGGCCGTTCGCAATCTTGGCAGCGTCTCGATGGCGCCGGCCTCGGGCGCGCGTATCGTCGCGCAGCACAAGCCTGCCGGCATCGCCGTGCTGGTGACGCCGTGGAATTTCCCTGCCGCCATGGCGACGGGCAAGATCGGCCCGGCGCTCGCCGCCGGCTCCCCGGTGGTTTTGAAGCCCGCCTCCGATACCCCGCTCACCATGCTGGCGCTGATGCCGGCGCTGGAGGAGGCCGGCGTGCCGCCTGGCGTGGTCAACGTCATTCCCTCGCGCTCGTCGGGCAAGGTGGTTTCCGCCATGCTGCATGACCCGCGCGTGCGCGTGGTGTCGTTCACCGGCTCCACGGAAGTCGGCCGCAAGCTTTTGCATGAGGCTGCCGACAATATCGTCAAGCCGGCGATGGAACTGGGCGGCAACGCGCCGTTCCTGGTGTTCGAGGACGCCGACATCAAACTTCGTTCGCCCCTGTACCCGGGTCCCAACATGACGCCCTTCCGCGAAGTGCGCACGCCGGAGCGCAATTACGGGCCGGCCCGCATCGGCGGTGTAGCCGTGACCTCCCTGGCGCGGCGGCTGGCCGGCGAGCGCGGCATTGATCTCAGCCATGTCAAAGGCTCCGGGCTGCATGGCCGCATCGCTGCCGCCGACGTCGGCGTGGCGGCGGCGCTCGACGGCGGGCTGATCACGCCGGTTCTGCGTAGCGCCGACACCAAGTCGGTCACCGCCATTTCCGCCGAGATGCGCGATTTCGCCGCCCGCGCGCGCGACAATAATCTCAGTCCCCACGAATACCAGGGCGGATCGAGCACCATTTCCAATCTCGGCATGTACGGCACGCGCGCGTTCACCGCCGTCATCAATCTGCCGCACGCCACTATCCTGGCGGTGGGCGCGACGCGCCGCGCGCCCGTGGAAACCGAAGATGGCGGCGTCAGGTTCGTCAGCCAGATAACGGTGACGCTCGCCTGCGATCACCGTGTGCTCGACGGCGCGCTCGGCGCCGAACTGTTGGCGGCGTTCACGTCGCTCATCGAAACGCCGGTCACGGCACTAGTTTAAAAAAAGGATTACGGATCATGGCAGGTGGTAAACCGGAAGTGCTACTGATCGGACAGAAGAAGAAAGTGATGGTCGATGGCCTCGGGCCGAACGTCACCCTGCATTACCTGGCGGATGCCAAGGATCCCGAGGCCTTCATCAAGGGGGTCGGTCCGAAGATCCGCGCCATCGCCATCGCCTATACCGCGAACAAGCTCGATGCCGCCTTCATGCAGAAATTCCCCAAGCTCGAACAGATCTCGAGCTTCGGCGTCGGCTACGATCACGTCGACGCCAAATGGGCGGGCGAGCACGGCATCATCGTCACCAACACGCCCGACGTGTTGAACGAAGAGGTGGCCGACACAGCGCTCGGGCTCTTGCTCTCGACGGTGCGCGAATTCCCGCAGGCCGACCGCTACGTGCGCGCCGGCAAATGGCCGGGCGGGCACTATCCGCTGACCAAGGCCACCTTGCGTAACCGCACCGTCGGTATTGTCGGGCTTGGCCGCATCGGCAAGGCGATCGCGCGCCGGCTGGAAGTCTTCGGCGTGCCGGCGGTCTATCATTCGCGCAATCCGCAGGCGGATGTCGCTTACAAGTATTACCCCAAGCTCCTCGACATGGCGCGCGACGTCGACACGCTGATGGTGATCGTGCCGGGCGGGGCCGCGACGCAGAATCTGATCGACGCCGAGGTGCTGAAGGCGCTGGGGCCGAACGGTATCCTCATCAACATGGCGCGCGGCTCGGTGGTCGACGAGCCGGCTTTGATCGAGGCGCTGAAGAGCCGCACCATCTATTCCGCCGGCCTTGACGTGTTCGCCAAGGAGCCGCACGTGCCGCAGGAACTGCTGGACATGGACCACGTCGTGCTGTTTCCGCATCTCGGCTCATCGACCGAGGTGACGCGCGCGGCTATGGACCAATTGGTGGTCGACAATATCCTGGCCTGGGCGAACGGTAAGCCGCCGCTCACGCCGGTGCCGGAGACGCCCTATCCGCCGAAAGGCTAGCGATGTAGCTTTCGATCCCGTTACGAGAGGGGTGACATGCGGCGCGGCGTCGTCATCCTGGCGGTGCTGGTTCTTTCGGGCGCGGCGTGGGCGCAACCGAAGGAGGAATTGAGCGCGTCCGCCAAGGCGATGATTGGCGCCTTGGTGTTCTCAAACGCCGCGCGCGACAAGGTCTGTTCCGTCACCTTCGGCGATCGGCCGGCCAAAGTTGGCTACAAGCTGACCTTTGCGCCGGAATGCGCCACGCTGTTCCCCCTGACGACAAGAGTCGTCGGCTGGCGCTATCCTGAGGACGACCTGCTCTACCTGCTCGACGCCGACGGCAAGGCGCTGGTGGAATTCAGCGAGGTCGAGGACGGCATGTTCGAGGCGCCGACGCTAGGTGTTGGCGTGCTGTTCCTGAACAAGCCGGGCATGGACCAGCCAGACACCGGCGAGCAACAGGGTAGCGGCGCAAGTGTGCCGGCGGGCGAAGCGCCGGCACCGCAGCAACCACCGGCGCCGAAGGGCGACGGTGGTTGACCGTCAAATCAACTTTAGTCCCTTGAAACTCGCGTGCCCTTCCTTGCCGACGATGATGTGGTCGTGCACGGCGATACCCAGCGGCTTCGCCACTTCGACGATTGCCTGCGTCATCTGGATGTCGGCGCGCGAGGGCGTCGGGTCGCCGGAGGGGTGGTTGTGCACCAGGATGATGGCGGTCGCCGACAGTTCCAGCGCGCGCTTGACCACTTCGCGCGGATAGACGGGCGTGTGGTCAACGGTGCCGGTCTGTTGCACCTCGTCGGCGATGAGCTGGTTGCGCTTATCAAGGAACAGCACGCGAAACTGCTCCTTCTCCGCAAAAGCCATCGTGGTGCGGCAATAGTCGAGCACGCTTCCCCACGATGACAGCACCGTCCGCTTGCGCACCTCGCCGCGCGCCAGCCGCCCGGCGGCGGCATGCACCACCTTCAACTCGGTGATGGCGGCCTCGCCCAGACCTTTGACCTCGCCGAGCCGTGTTGCCGGTGCCGCCACCGCCTCCGCGAAGGAGCCGAACTTGGCGATCAATTCCTTGGCGAGCGGCTTGACGTCGCGCTGGGGAATGGCGCGGAATAGCACCAGCTCCAGGAGCTCGTAGTCGCTCACCGCGTCGGCCCCGGCCTCGCGGAAGCGCGCGCGCAGCCGTTCGCGGTGACCGTGGTAATGCGGAGAGCCGTCGGAGAGGCCGCCTTTGGGTTCGCTTCTGTCCTGATTTGCCGTCATGAACGCCGCACCCGTTCGGTCACACCCCAGTTCGCGGCATGAGTGTAGTTCACCGCGGCGCGTTCGACGAGGGGAGTCTCTTTACGCCGTCGCGAGCGCGCCCTTGACGCTGGTGCGCGGCGTGCGCGCGCCCGGGCTATGCTCTGGATGTCGATATTCGGGCAGCGTCAGCACCAGCAGTGCGGCAAGCGCCGCGCAGATGGGCACGGTAGCGAGAGCTGCGTGGAAATTGCCGCCGGTTCGGTCGGCGAGAATGCCGACCAGCGGCTGGAAGATCAGCGCGCCGCCGATGCCGATCATGTTGACGAAGGCGACGACGGTGCCCACTAGCCGGTTCGGCTGGCCTTCCTTGGCCATGGCGAAGGTCAGCATCTGCAGGCCGCCGAAGAAACCGCCGGCGAACAGCAGCGCGCCCTCGGCGATCTCGCCGCCCGGCAAATAGAGCACTGCGGCGTAAGCCAGACCGGTGAGCAGCGCACCGAAAAAGACCAGATACTTGCGGTGGCCGAGCCGGTCCGACAACCAGCCGCCGCCCACGCTGCCGGCCGCCATGCCCCAGAACACCATCGACACGGCGGCCTCGGCGGTGACGCGCGAGAGGTGGTGGTCCTTCATCAACTCGGTCGTGCCCCACAGCCCGCCGTAGACGTTGACCGGCATGTAGTAGAGCAGGCCAACGATGGCGATCAGCCAGGTGCGCCGATGGCCGACGACGTCGGCGAGGCTCTGCCGCACATGCTCGGTGGGGGCGGAGGTCGCCGTGCTGGCGGGCGAATGCGGCTCGCGCAGGAACAACAGCGCCAGGATGAAAATTGCGAAGCCCGAGATGCCTGTCATGAAGAAAACGGCGTGCCAGCCTGCCTGCGTGATCAGGCTGGAGAGTGCGACGGCGCCGATCGCCGTTCCCAGCATGCCGACGGCGTTCACGCCGCCGGAGAGCAACGCGAAGCGTTCGGGGGCAAACCAGTGATTGGCGAGCCATAGCGCCGCCACGAAGGCGAATGACGCGCCGAATCCCGTCAGCAACCGCCCGAGCCCGCCGATCAGCACATTGTGGGTGGCGGCGAAGGTCAGGACGCCTGCCGCGCAGGCGAAGCTGCCGAGCAGGATGAAACGCTTGGCACCATAGCGGTCGAGCAGCAGCCCGACCACAATCTGCATCGGCGCGTAGATCCAGAAGAACAGGCTTGCCAGCGTGCCGAATTCGCCGTTGGAAAGCCCGTAGAAGCGAGCGATCGGGCCGGCAGCGAGGCTAGGTTCGATGCGCGTGACGAATTCGAACAGGAAGAATGCCGACGCAATCCAGAACGCCGTCCAGGCGGCACGCATGAATAACCTGTCTCCGCCGCCCCCTGAACTGCGATTAACTCGCGGGGCCGGCTGCCTTGATCTGGTAGGGGGGCTTGTCGAGGCCGGCGGGCGAGAAGGTGAAAACCTCGACGCCATCCTCGGTCACACCCACGCTGTGCTCGAACTGGGCCGACAGCGAGCGGTCGCGGGTCACTGCGGTCCAGCCGTCGGACAACACCTTCACGTGCGGGCGGCCGATATTGATCATCGGCTCCACGGTAAAGAACATGCCGGGCTTGAGCACGATGCCCTCGCCAGGGCGGCCGACGTGCACGATATTGGGCTCGTCGTGGAACAGCCGACCGAGACCGTGGCCGCAGAAGTCGCGCACCACGCTCATATGCTGGGCCTCCACATAGGTCTGGATGGCGGCGCCGATGTCGCCGGTGGTCGAGCCCGGGCGGATGGTGGAAATGCCGCGCATCATGGATTCGTGGGTGACCTCGATCAGCCGCTCGGCCCGACGCGGGATGACCCCGATCGGATACATGCGGCTCGAATCGCCGTGCCAGCCGTCGAGGATCAGCGTCACGTCGATATTGACGATGTCGCCTTCCTTCAGCGGCTTGTCGCCGGGAATACCGTGGCAGACTACGTGGTTGAGCGAGGTGCAGGTCGATTTCTTGTAGCCGCGGTACATCAGCGTCGCCGGTAGCGCGCCATGATCCATGGCGTATTCGAACACCAGCCGGTCGATGGTGTCGGTGGGCACCCCCGGGCCGACATGCTCGATCAGCATGTCGAGGCAGCGGGCGGTGAGCTGCCCGGCCTTGCGCATGCCCTCGAAAGTCTCGGGGCCGTGGATCTTGATCTGGCCGGTCTTGCGAAGGGGAGCGGCGGTGGCGTCGACGTAGGTCATGGGGGTCAATTTAAGCCCTGCGGCGCGGGGCGCAAGCTGGCTAGGTAGCCAGGGCCACCGGCGCTGTAATCTCGATACTTTCCGGTGAAATGGCGCATTTCCAGGCAATTGCCTCGACGCCCGCTTTGTGGGCATAGTCGAAGGCTTGGCCGTAGGCTCGGTCGATGTCGCGGGCCAGCGCGAATCGCTCCGCCGAGTCGATCTGGATCAGGTACAGCATCATCGCCCGGGCGCCGGCCTCGACCATGGCGGCGAGCTCGTCGAGGTGCTTGGCGCCGCGCGCCGTTACGCTGTCCGGGAATTCGGCGAGACCGGGTTCGCGCATCAGGTGGACGTTCTTGACCTCGAGGTAGCAGGGTGGCTCGCCCTCGTTTTCCAGCAGGAAGTCGATGCGCGAGTTCTTACCGTATTTCACCTCGCGCCGGACGGAGGCATAGCCGGCCAGTTCGGGGATGACGTTGTTCTTGATGGCTTCGCCAACCAACGTGTTGGGGTGCGTCGTGTTGACGCCGACCAACTCGGGGTCGGCGCCGAAATCGACTTCCACCAGCTCCCACGAATACGGCAGCTTGCGTTTCGGATTGTCCGACTTCGACAGCCACACCTTTGAGCCAGGCGAGGCGAGCCCGGTCATGGCGCCGGGATTGGCGACATGCGCGGTGATCTCCTCGCCGGAGGGCAGCGTCACGTCGGCGAGGAAACGCTTGTAGCGCCGGATCAGCGTGGCGGGGATGAGGGGCGTGGGGAAGAGCATTTCAATCTGTCATTCGAGATTCGCGCCGTCATCCTGAGGTGCGAGCGCGTAGCGCGAGCCTCGAAGGATGATCGGCCATACATGCCGAACATTGGCCGTCACCCTTCGAGGCTCGGCCTTCGGCCGAGCACCTCAGGGTGACGGTGAGAGGTCGCGCTAATTGACAATTTTCCCGCCTAGCTCATCTTCGATATGCGCGCGGATGATGTCGTCGAAGGTCTTCTCCACCGTGAAGCCGAGCGCCAGCGCGCGCTTGGGGTCGAAGCGCCGCGGCCAGCCGGCGACGATGCGCGCGACCAGTTCGTTCGGTTCGCGTCGGATGCGGGCGGCGATCTTGTCACCGGCGACGCGCCTCAGCGCTTCGATTTGTTCGCCGACGGTGCAGCACACGCCCGGCATGGTGAGGTTGATGCGGTCGCCGAGTTCGTCGCGGGGGAGGCCGGCGGCATGCACGAGAAAGCCGATTGCCGAGCGTGGGCTCGCGTGCCAGTGCTGCACGCTGTCGGGCACCGGCAGGATCGCCTCGTCTCCCACCAGCGGTTCGCGGATGATGCCGGAGAAGAAGCCGGAAGCCGCCTTGTTCGGCTTGCCGGGCCTGACAACGATCGTCGGCAGGCGGATGCCGACGCCGTCGAGAAACCCGCGCCGCGAATAATCCGCGAGCAGCAGCTCCATCATCGCCTTCTGGGCGCCGTAGGACGTGAGCGGCGTCAGATGGAAATCGTCGGGAATGGTGTCTGGAAAGGGCGCGCCGAAGACGGCGATCGATGAGGTGAAGATGAACTTCGGATGATAGTCGCCGCTCGCCAGCCGCACCGCGTCGAGCAACGTGCGGCCGCCGTCGAGATTGACGCGATAGCCCTTCTCGAGGTCGGTCTCGGCTTCGCCCGAAACGACGCCGGCGAGATGGAAGATCACGTCCGGCCGTCCGGCGATCGCCTGCGGCGCGGCGCCCGGCACGGACACATCGCCCACCGTCGCCGTCACCTGGCCCGCGAAGCCCGCCGGCTTTTCCGGAGCGACCACGTCGATGAGCGTCAGCCGGTCGATCTGTTGGTTGTTGAGGCTGCCGTCCTTGACCAGGCGGGCGGTCAGCTTGCGCCCAATCATGCCCGCTGCGCCGGTGATCAGAATGTGCATCGCGTTCCCTCTTCTTTCGTTTCGTCCAGAGTATTCGAAGAGTCCGCGAACAGATAGTCGTTTACGCTCAGGCGACCGCGTACGCCGTTTCGATCTTCACCGTTGGGGACGAGCGCGTCA
The DNA here is from genome assembly GCA_037381985.1 of Pseudolabrys sp. Lineage (GTDB taxonomy): Bacteria > Pseudomonadota > Alphaproteobacteria > Rhizobiales > Xanthobacteraceae > Pseudolabrys. The sequence goes on along the minus strand of JARRQH010000058.1, from coordinate 3,495 downwards.
GGGCCGGCGCGATGGTTGCCAGTTCAAAAATGGCAACTATCGCGAACGTTGCGGGGCCGGTGCGGGCCTCATTCGGCAACGCCATTGAGGGCGCTGAGGCTTTCGATTCGACGGCCGTCGGCGTCGAAATTCTCCGGCGGCAGCCAGCGCTCGAACGCGGCCTTGCGCGCCGGCCACTCGCTGTCGAGCATGGCGAACCAAGCGGTGTCGCGGTTGCGCCCGTTGCTGATCATGTGCTGGCGGAAGGTGCCCTCGAACACGAAGCCGTAGCGCAGCGCTGCCCGCCGCGAGGGCGCGTTGCGCGAATCGCATTTCCATTCGTAGTTGCGGTGCCGACGACACGCGCATCGCGGTCGACGATGGCGTAGGCGTAAGGGTCCTCGGCGGCGATACGCTTCGTCATCCAGTCGCCGAAGGCGCTCCGGTCGGCGAAAGGGCCGGAGCCGGCGATGTAGGTCCAGATCGCGTCGGTGTCCTTCACCTGCTGCCAGAGCGAGTCCGCGTGATGCCGCGCCCGCCGTTCGACGCGGCCATGGCGGCCTTCGAGCGTCACCGGGCCGGGCCAGGGCGACGGCGTGGGATCGACCGGCTCTCCGACGGCCTGGCCGAATTCGGTTCGAAAGGTTTCACTCATGGCTTCGGCCGCCGTGCGCGGTCTTCATGGAAAAACTTATTGAGGTCGGGGTTGCCCACCACGCCGGCGAAGCTCTCGAACGAGCCTTGCTCGGCGATGTCGCGCGCGGATTTGAGGAAGGCGTCCATGGCGACGCGTGCCAACGATCCGCCGACGCTGATGCGCCGCACGCCCATCGCCGCGACATCGGCGACGGTGAAGCCGAGCGGCCAGCCCACCAGCAGGTTGACAGGTTTGGGCGCCACCGCTTTCACGACCGTCTCGATCTGCTCGCGCGTCTTGATGCCGGGCGCATAGAGGCAGTCGGCGCCGGCGTCGACAAAGGCTTTCAGCCGCCGCACGGTCTCGTCGAGATCGGGGCGGCCGTGGATGAAGCCTTCGGTGCGCGCCGTGAACACGACGTTCGTATCGCCGATGGCCTCGCACGCGGCGCGCACGCGCGCCACCGCGAGGTCGAACGGATAGAGCGGGTCGGCCTCGTCGCCGTTGAAATCCTCGATCGACAGGCCCGCGACACCGGTGGCGACGCAAAGCTTAACGTTGGCGGCGACCTCGGCCGGATCGTCGGCAAAGCCGTTCTCGAAATCGGCGTTCACCGGCACGTCGGTGGCCTCGGCGATCTCGCGGTAATGCGCCAGCACCTGATCGCGGGTCAGGGCGCCGTCGGCGAAGCCGAGCGAATGGGCGTAGCCCGAGGACGTGGTGGCGAGCGCCTTGAACCCGAGCCCCTGCAGATAGCGCGCGGTCCCGACATTCCACGGATTGGGAATGACGAAACAGCCGCTCTGGTGCAGGGCATGGAAGGCGCGGCGCTTGTCGGCGGGTGAGGAGTTTGTCATGGCTTGGTCCGGCGTGGAGACGGGGTTGACGGTGCCATGACTGGAGGCGCAAGGGCAACCGCAATCCGAAGATGGAAAGCATCAACACCTTTCATGGGTTGCAAAGACCGCGCCCACGTTTGATTTTCGGCAGCCGATCGGGTGAAACTGCGCGCGAAGCCGGAAAGACACGTGCCCGGCCGTCAATCCGTTCGGCCGCGGCCGTAAGGAGTAGATCATGCTCAAGACCATCGCCGCCTTCGACCGCCTCGGCGAGGAAAACGCCTTCGCCGTGCTCGCCCGCGCCAACGCGCTGGCGGCGCAAGGCCGCGACATCATCAACCTCGGCATCGGCCAACCCGACTTCCGCACCCCAGACTTCATCGTCGAGGCGGCGGTGAAGGCGCTGCACGAGGGCCATCACGGCTATACCCCGGCGACCGGCATTCCCCCCTTGCGCGAGGCGGTGGCCGAAGACCTTCACAAACGTTTCAACGTGGAGATCTCGCCCGACAGCGTGATGATCATGCCCGGCGGCAAGCCGACCATGTTCGTCTCTATCCTGATGTTCGGCGAGCCGGGCGCGGAGATCATGTATCCCGATCCGGGATTTCCGATCTACCGCTCGATGATCGAGTTCACCGGCGCGACGCCGGTGCCGGTGCCGATCCGCGAGGAGAACGGCTTCGCCTTCTCGGCGGAAGAGACGCTGTCGCTGATCACGCCCAAGACGCGGCTCATCATCGTCAACTCGCCGGCCAACCCCACCGGCGGCGTTGCGCCTAAAGCGGAAGTCAACAAACTGCTAGCCGGCCTCGCGAAATGGCCGGACGTGGCGATCATGTCCGACGAGATATACGATCACATGCTCTACGACGGCGAGACGCACGTCTGCCTGTTGTCGTATCCGGAGATTCGCGACCGGCTGATCCTGCTCAATGGATGGTCGAAGACCTACGCCATGACCGGCTGGCGGCTCGGCTATGCGGTGTTTCCCGGCAAGCTTTACAACTACGCGCGCAAGCTGGCGGTGAACTTTCACTCCTGTGTCAACGCCTCGGCGCAGTTCGCGGGGCTCGCGGCGCTCAAAGGTCCGCAGGACGAAGTCTGGAAGATGGTCGCTGAGTTCGACAAGCGGCGCAAAGTCGTGGTGGACGGCTTGAACAAATTGCCGGGCGTTTCGTGCGCGACGCCCAAGGGCGCGTTCTATGCGTTCCCCAACATCAAGGCGACCGGCTGGAAGGCGAAGGAGCTCGCCACCGCGCTGCTCGACGACACCGGTGTTGCGATCATCGGCGGGCCGGACTTCGGCGTGCTCGGCGAAGGCTATGTGCGACTGTCTTACGCCAACTCCACCGAGAACATATTGAAGGCGCTCGACCGCATGGGCGAGTTCCTCAGCAAGCGCAAGGCGGCGTAGGCAGAGCAGCGCGAGTTTTGACAGCGGCGTTGCTGCGTACTCTGTTACCCTCCCCTTGACGGGGAGGGTCGCTCGCCGAAGCGCAGCGAAGGCGGGCGGGGTGGGGTGACATTATGGCGAATGACCGCGCACGCCACCTTCGCTCCAGTTCGACCGATGCGGAACGAAAGCTTTGGCGATTCCTGCGCACGCTGAAATCGCAGGGCTTCCATTTCCGTCGGCAGGTGCCGATCGATCATCTCATTGTGGACTTCGCCTGCTATTCGGCGCGGCTTGTGATTGAAGTCGATGGCGGCCAGCACAACACCGCCTCCGGACAACGTGTGGATGCCGCGCGTGACGCTCATTTGCGCGGGCAGGACTTCAGAATTCTGCGGTTCTGGAATAATGACGTGATCGGGAATATCGAAGGCGTGGCGTATGAAATTCAAGCCGCGCTTGCTGTAGATGCCGCTGCCCCCACCCCCATCCCCTCCCCGCAAGGGGGAGGGGAGGAGTAAGCGGCATCGCCTCAACTCCCTCTCGCCGCTTTCGCCCGCGCGAGGCTTTCGGCCGACCAGAGGTCCGACGGGTTGTAGAACTCCGGCACCGCCGGCGCGTCATCCGGCAGCACGACCCCCGGC
>JARRQH010000057.1:0-13645 GCA_037381985.1 Pseudolabrys sp. | reverse complement strand
GCCTTGTTCAGTTCGTCCTTCGGCAGTCTACCGTGCATGCTTGGGTTCCATTGGCTTCGGTCGCCATCCACCCCCCAACGCCTGATAAAGACTGACAATCGCCTGGAGATGCGCGAGCCGCGCCTGTACCAGCGTATCCTGCGCGCTATATAGGGACTGCTGCGTCTGAAGCACGGTCACGAGATCGATGGTGCCCTCCCGGAAACGCTGTTCCGAGATATTGAAGGCGCGCCGCGAACTCGACACCACGTCGCGCTGTAGACGCTCGCGCAGCGCGGTCTCGCGCACGTCGTTGAGCGCGGTTTCCACGTCCGAAAACGCCGAGATTACCGCTTTGCGGTAGTTCTGCAGCAGTTCGTCCTGCTTGCCCTTCTGCAGATCGAGATTGCCGGTCAGCTTGCCGGCCTCGAAGATCGGCTGGGTGGCGCTGGCGGCGACCGAATAGAGCATCGATTTCGGCTGCAGCAGGGTCTTGAGGATCGTGCTCTGGTAGCCGCCTTGGGCGGTCAGCGTGATCGAGGGCAGGAACTGGGCGCGAGCGTTGTAGACATTGGCGTTGGCGGCGGCGAGCTTGGCCTCCGCCTCGCGAATATCGGGGCGCTGCGCCAGCAGTTCGGACGGCAGGCCGGGCGTCACCCGCGGTATGCGGATGCTGTTCAGACTGCCGCCGCGGATGCGCACGCTTTCGGGCGAGCGCGCCATCAACACGGCGAGTGCGTTGCGGTTCTGCTCGAGCGTCTGCCGCAGCGCCGGGATGCCGGCGCGGATGCCGTTGACCACGCTCTCCTGCTGCGAGACCTCGAGGTCGGACGCGGTGCCGGCATTGAGCCGCTGCTTGATCAGCGTGAGCACGTGGTTGGCGCTTTTCAGGTTCTCGTTCGCGACCCGCAGGCGGTCCTGCGACGCCCGCACCGCGAAGTAGGCGTTGGCGGCGGTGACGACGGTGGAGAGCGCCACCACGTCCTTGTCGAAGCGGCTCGCCGCCGCGGTTTCCTCGGCCGCGCGCTGCGCTGAGCGATTCTTGCCCCAGAAGTCGATCTCGTAGCTGGCAGTAAGCGTGCCGATCAGGCTGTCATGTTCCGATCTGCCGGATGACGAACTGCTGTAGGTCGATTGCGACGATCGCGAGTGCGTTCCGCTGCCGCTGAAATCTACCGTCGGCAGCAGCCCGGCGCCGGCGACGCGCGCCTGCGCGTCGGCCTGAACGATGCGGGCGACCGCGGCGGCGATGTCTAGATTGGCGTCGCGCGCGCGCTCGATCACGCTGGTCAATTCGCGCGAATGGAACGAGCGCCACCAGTCGAGCTTGGGAAGCGCGGCCTGCGCGAGCTTGGGGTTGTGCGCCCCGAAACGATAGGCGGCCGGGATGTCGAGCCCGGGCTCCGGCGGCTTGCCGGTGAGCCAGCAGCCGCCGAGCGGCAGCGCCAGAACGAAACCTTGCAATATGGTCATCATCGGACGCGCATAGCGCCTTCTTTTCGAACCAATGACCCCCCCACCCTGACGCATATCGACGACCTTCAATCACTGTTGGCACGAATAGCGGGCCTGACGGCGAAAACGCCGACTCTGGACGGGACGATATCTCTTCCCCTCGTCATTCCGCACTTATTCTTTTTCGTGCGTAACCCCGAAGACCGGACGGGTTTTCGGGGTTAGGCTCTATCTCGGTCTGGGCCTTCGTTTGCGGCCGTGCGGCCAGTCGGCGAGCGCCTGGCGGCCGGCGGGCGACATCTTGGCGGCGGCGTCGGCAAAGACGCCCTGGATTACCTCTTCATAGGACAGGCGCGCCGCACGCATCTTCGCCATGGCCGCGCGCATGGCGTCCTCCTTGAACGGCTGCTGCCGCAAGGTGGCGCGGATGGCGTTGCGGGCGTTGTGGAAGTCATCCTGCGCCTTGGCGATGGCCGCGTGATTTGTGTCCATGGCGCCGCGCACGATCTTGCCGTCGGCCGGGGGCAGGGTGTCGGCCAGACGGTTGACGCGCTCGAAGACGTTGTGGTGGTGCCACTGCTTCGGCGGCGGCGGACCGCGCACCAGCATCGCCACCGCGATGCCGATGAAAAACAGGTTGAGCGCCAGCGAGCCGAGTAGCAGCCAGCGCGTGCGGCGGCGCGGGGCGCCGGAACTCTCCTCCGCCCCGCTCATCGGCTCGCTCATGGCTGCACACCGGGGAACGGCTCGGACTCGAACACGCTGGCGGCCGCGTTGCTGCTAGTAACGGCCGTCGTCTGGGTGTCGAACTTACGGTCGACGCCGGTGAGGCCGATGGCGAAACCGAGCACCGCGCAGCAGGCGAGCGCGGCCATGCGCGGCCAAGCTGGCGCAAACTGCCAGTCGAGCAGAACCGCCGGCAGTCGCCAGAACGGCCGCTTTTGCGCCGGCAGTGGGCCGTTGAGCTTTGCCGTCAGGCGGGCAAGCGCGGCGTCGTCGGGCGCGGCGGCGCCGTAACCGCCCAGCGCGGCGTCGAGCCGGAGCGCCTTCCCGAACGCGCGGCGCGCCTCGGGGTCGCCCGCGATCAGCCCCTCGACTGTGGCGCGCTCGTGCGCCGGCCAGCGCGCCGGATCGGCGCCGTGGCGGTCGAGAAAGGTCTGCAGCAACTCGGCATTCATGGCGTCAGTCCTCGTCGATCAGGTTCCCTAACGCGCGGCGCAGGTTCTGCTTGCCGCGTATCAGCAAAGTCTCCACCGCTGAAACGGTGGTATCCAGAATTTCGGCCACCTGCGCATTGCTCAGCCCCTCGTTGTAGGTGAGCACGATGGCGGTGCGCTGGCGCGCCGGCAGTTGTTCGATGGCGCCGGCCAGGTGCCGGTCGCGCTCGGCGGTTTCCGACTGTTCGGCGGCGCCGGGGGTCGGATCGACGACCTCGCCGGCCGCCTCCAGCTCGACCCAGCGCGCCTTTCGCTTGCGGTCGAGGCACAGGTTGACCACCACCCGCGTGAGCCAGGTGCGGAATGCCGCCAGTGGCTGCCAGCGCGGGGCATGGGTCCAGACCCGCAGCATGGCTTCCTGGACGACGTCCTCGGCGTCCGCCGCGTTGCCGAGCACCCGCCGCGCGAGCCCGAGCATGGCCGGGAGATGGCGACCGGCGAGCTGCCGGTAAGCCCATTGATCGCCCTTTGCGACTCGGGCCATGAGCGCTTCGTCGCTGTCATCCATTGCGTTGCAGCGGCCGCCATCGAAAAAACCAATCCATCATAGCCCCGGTCTCGATGATTGAACGGCTCAGGGTGGCGAATCCTGTGCCCGGAGGGAAGGGATTTCAGGTCCGGGAGGGCCCGGAAGGCGGCCGTTAACATATTGACCTCGTATTATTTTTCAATCCAGCCAGGAAGGGGCGCATGGCCTGCCGCCGGCCGCGATAGGGGCTTGCGATGGGCGCGTCCCGGGTGGCGTGGACGAACCCGGCCCTCCCTGGTCAACATGCGCTCGGAACCCGCCGGAAGGGCGCCGTCTCAACTTCGAGAAGGAAACAGGATGACGATGGATCAGACACGTTACGAGCGTGGCATGGCGATGCGCCGCAAGGTACTGGGTGACGCGTATGTCGACGGCACCATGGCCAACGTCGACGACTTCAATCGCGATTTCGAGGCGCTGCTGACCGAATTCGCCTGGGGCGCGGTGTGGGGGGATGACCGGCTCAAGCCGCGTGACCGCAGCATCCTCAATCTCGGCATGATCGCCTGCCTCGGCCGCATGCACGAGTTCGAGCTGCATTTCCGCGGCGCCATGCGCAACGGGCTGACGAGGGAGGAGCTCTCGGCAATTCTACGGCACATCGCCGTCTATTGCGGGTTCCCAGCGGCGGTCGATTGCCAGCGGGTCGCCAAGAAGGTGCTGGCGGAGACGGCGAGCGAAGACAGATCCTGACCAAAATCCTATTTGTACGCCGCACTTTCTAACCGAGCAGAGTGGAACTTTCGCCTCTCGACATTACTTAGTGCGGGGGGAGAGGGGGCGACGTGGGCTTTTCGCGGACGCGACCATTCGATGGCATTACGAGAAGATCATCAGCAGCCTGTCGCGGCGGAGCAGCCTGTGCCCCTGCCGGATCATTCGCCCAGCCCAAGCCCGCGCGATGAGCAGACGCAGGACGATACTATTCAACAGGGCGCGAGCGGAGGAAGTGGCGACGGCGAGATTCGCCCCGACGCTAAGCGGCGGCGTCCCCTCATTCTCGCCGTTGTCGCGCTCGTTGCCGTCGGCGCCGCGGCGTATGGCGTGCGCTGGTGGTTGTACGCGCGTCAATTCGAGTCGACGACCGATGCCTTTATCTCGGCGCGCACGGTGTCGATCAGCCCGCAGGTTTCCGGCGCCGTCGCCGCCGTGCCGGTGACGGATAACGAGCGGGTCGCCGCCGGCACCGAATTGGTGCGCATCGATCCGCGCAACTACCAGGCTTCGCTGCAACAGGCGAAGGCGCAACGCGAACAGGCCAACGCCAGCGTCGCCAATCTGCACGCGCAGATCGCCGCCCAGCGGGCCAAGATCGACCAAGCGCAGAACCAGGTGGACGAGGCACAGGCGGCCTTGCAGTACGCGCGGCAGCAGAACGCGCGTTATCAGGCCCTGCTGAAGCGCAACGCGGGCACGCAGCAACAGGCGCAACAGGCGGCGTCCGACCTGACGCAGAAACAGGCGGCCCTTGCCGGTGCCAAGGCCAATGCGACTGCGGCGCAGAAACAGCTCGACGTGCTGAAGACGCAGCTCCGTAGCGCCCACGCCCAGGTCGATGCCGCCAATGCCGCGGTCAATCAAGCCGAGACCAATCTCGAGCGCACCACCATCGCGGCGCCGACGACCGGCCACATCGCCAACCTCGGCGTCGCCAAAGGCGACTACGTCCAGCCCGGCCAGGCCATGATGGCGCTGGTGCCGGAGGACGTCTGGGTAGTCGCGAATTTCAAGGAGACGGCGCTCGGCAGCCTGCGCGTCGGTCAACCAGTGACCATTACGGTCGATGCTTATCCCGGCAAGACCTTCCACGGCCATGTGCAGAGTATCCAGGCCGGCAGCGGCACGGCGTTCAGCCTGCTGCCGCCGGAGAACGCCACCGGCAACTTCGTCAAGGTGGTGCAGCGCGTGCCGGTCAAGATCGTCTTCGACCGTAAGCCGGACGTCTATCTCGGTCCCGGCATGTCGGTGGTGCCGTCGGTCAAGGTGCAATGAGCGACGCGCCTCAGGCCGGCCGCGCCGCGCTGAGCCGCTCGGCCGCCGGCGAGCACAACCCATGGCTCATCGCCGTTGTGGTGTCGATCGCCACCTTCATGCTGGTGCTCGACACCTCCATCGCCAACGTGGCGCTCTTGAATATCGCCGGTGATCTCGCCGCCGGCGTGGACGAGGCGACCTGGATCCTCACCACTTATCTCGTCGCCAATGCCATCATCATTCCGGTAAGCGGCTGGCTCGGGAGTGTGATCGGCCGCAAGCGCTTCTATATGATGTGCGTCGCGGGCTTCACGCTGAGCTCGCTGATGTGCGGCCTGTCTTGGAACCTGCAATCGCTCATCGTCTTCCGCATTCTGCAGGGCCTGAGCGGCGGCGGCATGGCGCCGAGCGAGCAGTCGATCCTGGCGGACACCTTTCCGCCGGAAAAGCGCGCGCAGGCCTTCGCGCTCTATGGTATTGCGGTGATCATCGCGCCCACCATCGGGCCGACGCTCGGCGGCTGGATCACCGACAATTTCTCCTGGCACTGGATTTTCTTCATCAACGTGCCGTTCGGCATTCTTTCGTTGAGCCTGGTGCAATGGCTGCTGGTCGAGCCAGCGGCGCTGGTGGAAGAGCGCCGCGAACGACTGAAGCACGGCCTCAAGGTCGACTGGATCGGTTTCGCGCTGGTGGCGGTGTGGCTCGGCTGCTTGGAGATCGTGCTCGACAAGGGCCAACGCGAGGACTGGTTCTCGTCCCACTTCATCATCGCTTTCACGGCGATCTCGACAGTGGCCTTCCTGTTGTTCGTGCCCTGGGAATTGAGCCGGCGCGACCCTATCGTCGACGTGCGGCTCGTGCTGACGCGCCAGTTCGGCACCGCCTTCGCGATCATGCTGGGGGTCGGCGCCATCCTGTTCGGCTCGACCCAGATCCTGCCGCAGATGATGCAGGAGGCCTATGGCTACACCGCCTATCTGTCCGGGTTGACGCTGATGCCGGGCGGGCTTGCCATGTTGGTGATGATGCCGCTGGCCGGCCAGATCACGAACCTAGTGCAGGCCAAGTATCTGATCGCCATCGGCATGTTTATCATCGCGCTGGCGATGTGGCACATGACCGGACTCGACAGCCATGTGACCTTCGGTTGGCTCGCCGAGGCGCGCATCTACCAGATGATCGGGCTGCCGTTCCTGTTCATCCCCATCAACACCGCCGCCTATGCCGGCTTGCCGCCGAACAAGACCAACCAAGCGTCGTCACTGATCAACGTGTCGCGCAATCTTGGCGGCAGCTTCGGGATTTCGCTTGCCAATACGGAACTCGCGCGCCGCACCCAGGTCCACCACCTGCACCTGGCCGAGCACGTGCACGCGTCCTCGCCCGTGTACCATCGTACCGTCGAACAGGTGACGCATTATTTCGCCACCCACGGAGCCTCGGCCTATGGCGCCCGGGAAATGGCCATGGCGTGGATTGGCCGGACGGTCGCGCAACAGTCGACCTTGCTGGCCTATATCGATGTTTTCTGGATCGCCGGGGCGTTTGCGGCCATCATGGTACCGTTGATTCTCGTGCTTTTGCGGCCCGTAAAGCATTATCAAGCGCCGCCGGTACACTAATTGAGTAGTTTTTCGTGCTATTGACCGTCTTGAATGCGCCGCGATCCCGGGGCAAGTCTCGGCATGGCTCTGGCATTGGCATGGCTTTGAAAAGCCGCGACGGGTGAACAATGATCCGACCGATGATTCGTCTTTTGACTGTCTTTTTGCTGTTTATGGCGACAGCGTTGCCGGCTTTCGCGCAGACCTCGCAATCCGGTGGTGCTTTACAGCCGCGCGCGTGGTTCTTCGGCGACCAGGACCCAGCGCCGCCGTCGCCGGCCTTCGCCAAGTCGCCGCAGGTGAGCGCGCCCGCGACGCATACCGATTCGGGCGCGGTGCGTCCCCCGGCTGCAGTCGGCGCCGATCAGGCGTCCGCCACCGACCGGAGCGTGATGACCCTGCCGCCGGAGGATCAGCCCGAGACCGGCACGCTCCAGGCATTGCCGGCGAACCTCGAGCGCCAGGTCGTTCCCTTCAGGACCAAGGAACCGGCTGGCACCATCATCGTCGATACCGGGCACACCTATCTCTATCTCGTGCTCGGCCGCGGCAAGGCGATGCGCTACGGTATCGGCGTCGGCCGCGAGGGCTTCACCTGGTCGGGTGTCGAACGCATTTCGCGCATGAAGGAATGGCCGGACTGGTTCCCACCCAAGGAGATGATCGAGCGTCAGCCCTATCTGCCGCGCATGATGGCCGGCGGTAAGGGCAATCCGCTCGGTGCGCGCGCACTTTATCTCGGTCGCACGCTTTACCGCATCCACGGTACCAACCAGCCCTCGACCATCGGCAAGTTTGTGTCCTCGGGCTGCATCCGCCTGCTCAACAAGGACATCGAGGATCTCTACAGCCGCGTCCAGGTCGGCACCCGGGTCATCGTGCTGCCCGCGCCCAAGCCGGCGGTCTCGCACAGGGGCGGCGGCGATACCGTCGCCGAGGAAGTCCGGCCGGAATCGAGTGGCGGCCCGCGAATGACGCCGACCGCCGCCATCACATCCTCGCGCCTGCCGCCCACCCGCTGAGCCTTTCGGTCGCCGTGCCCGGCATGCACGTTCCCGTAGCCGTCATCGGCGCCGGTCCGACCGGCCTCACGCTCGCCAATCTGCTCGGCGTCTACGGCGTCGGCTGCGTGCTGGTCGAACGCAATGCCGACACCGTGCACGAGCCGCGCGCGGTTTCCATCGACGACGAATCGCTGCGCACCCTGCAGGCCGCCGGCCTGGCCGACGCGGTGATGGCCGAGACCGTGCCCGGCTGCGGCTTGCATTACTATTCCGCGCACGGGCGATGCTTCGCCAAGGTGCAGCCGACCGCGCAACCCTACGGTTTTCCCCGTCGCAACGCTTTCCGGCAGCCGATCCTCGAAGTGCAACTGAACGGCGCGCTGTCGCGCTTTTCCCACGTCACCCCGTTGTTCGATCACGAACTGATCGCCTTCGAGGACAAGGGCGATAGCGTCGCGTTACGCCTGCGCCAGGCCGACGGCCACGCCTTCGACCTGACCTGCGATTATCTCGTCGCCTGCGACGGGGCCTCCAGCTTCGTACGCCGCACGCTCGGCATCGGCATGAGCGGTTCGAGCTTCCGCGAACGCTGGCTGATCGTCGACCTGGAAGATTCGCCGGTGAGTTCGCCGCACACCAAGGTGTGGTCCGATCCGGCGCGGCCGGCCATCGCGCTGCCCGGTCCGCACCGCACGCGCCGCTACGAGTTCATGCTGCACGAGCACGAAACCGACGCCGATCTGCTCGATCCCGCCGTGGTGCGTCAATTGCTAGAGACACACGAGGCGGCGCCGCAGAGTCGCGTCGTGCGCACGGTAGTCTACACGTACCATGCCCGGCTGGCCGACCGGTGGTCGCGAGGGCGCGTGCTGCTGGCGGGCGATGCCGCGCATCTGACGCCACCCTTCGCCGGCCAGGGCATGAACAGCGGTGTGTGCGATGCCGGAAACCTCGCCTGGAAGCTCGCCGCGGTGGTGCAGGGCCAGCTTGGGCCGAAGCTGCTCGAGAGCTACGAACCCGAACGGCGCGACCACGCCTGGCGCATGACCCAGCTCGCGCTCGAGATGGGCAAGGTCATGCGGCCGCCGAGTGCGCTTGCCGCCTTCGCGCTGGAATACGGCTTCCGAGCGCTTTCGTATTTTCCCGAGGCGCGCGACTACATCGCGCAGATGAAGTTCAAGCCGTCGCCGCGTTTCGCGCAAGGCTTCGTCGTGCCGGACAAGGCGCGCCCCAAGAAGACGCTAGTCGGTCGCATGCTGCCGCAGCCGCGCGTGCTCACCACCAACCGTGCCGAAGTCTTGCTCGACGACGTGCTCGGTCCGGGGCTTGCGCTATTAGTGCACAGTAACCGGCCGCGCGCCGCCCTGCGGATATTGCAGTCCGGCGACTGGGGCGCGTTCATGTCGCATTGTGTGGTGATGCGGCCCGACGGCAACGACGAGACGGTTCCCGCCGGCGTGACCGCCGCGCGCGTACTGGGCACGCCCGACAAGCACCTCGCGCGCTTCAAGGATCACGCGCTGCTGATCAGGCCCGACCGCTACGTGGCGGCCTGCGTGCCGGTGAACGACCTCGATAAGGGCGCCGAGGCGGTGGCAAAACTGATCGCGGGGACGTTCGAGTAGCGCCTACGCCGCCGCCGCGCTCTCGACGATGGTGCGGATCAGTTTGATGACGTCGCCGATCTTCTGGGCGCCCTGGGCCGGCACCGCGATGCGGTGGTTGGTATCCTGTGCCTGCCCCGCCGCCGACCGCACGATATCGGTGGTGCGTGAAAGCTGCTGGCTGATCTCGTCGATGGAGCCAGCGAGCTGGTCGGCCGCGAGCGCGGCGGATTCGACATTGACGCTGGCTTCGTTGGAGGCGGCCACCGCGGCTTCGGAGCTCTTCGAGGTCTGACCGGAATTGGCGAACAGCGTGGTGGCGGTTCCGCGCATGACGACGGCGCCGTCGACGACCGTGCGCAACAGGAATTCCACCCGCTCGCGGAAGCTCGCGATCGCCTGCTCGATGGTCGTGCGGCGCGCCGTTTCCTCCTGAATCTGCAAGAGCTCGCGCGCGGCGCTGTGACGATCGGTGACGTCCTCGTGGGTCGCCACCCAGCCGCCGTCGGCCATCGGGTGGCTGATGACCGCCGTTGTCCGATCGTAGGGCGTCGTGAATTCCGTGGTGATGCTGCGGCCTTCGGCGATCGAGGTCATCACCTTGCGGCGATATTCCGTGGGATCCTCGGTGAAGGAACCGTCCGCGATGCGGAGTTCGAGCAGCTCGGCAAGCGGCGGCCGGCAGCGCCGCAGCCTCATAGAGCGCAAAGCTCGCCGGCAGCGTCAGGGCGCCGACCAGTGCCGTCAGCAGCCAGTCCCGCAGTAAAGATATCCTGGGCAATATCCCGTCTATAGAGTCGTGCTGGAAAATTGCACCCAGTGGTATTCCCGAAGCGGTTGTTTTGCAGTTAATTGCTGCGTGCGACTGGTTAAGAGAGGCTTAACGCGGCGGATGTCGGTGGGCGAGCGCCATGAGTCCGGTTGCCGTCGCGCATCGGCGGTTATCGCGGCGGACGACGCAGGAACCACGCGCAAGGTCCATCAATCGGCCACGATTGGCCGGCTCTTCTCGGCGCGTCGTTCGCAAATCGGGGATTGGCTCAACACATGAAATGCCGAGCGCTGCTGGCCGTGCTGGCCCTGTCCGCCCTCGCGGCCTGCGCGAGCTATGTGCCCGAGCAGGGGCCGAGCTTCGATCGCGACCTGGCGCGGCCGGGCGCGCAGCTCGACGCCGCCGCGGCGGCGTCGATGATCTCCGGGTACCGCGCCAACAGCGGATTGCCGGCGGTGACGCTCGATCCGGTGCTGATGAAAATGGCGCAACAGCAGGCGGAGGCGATGGCCGCCCGCAACAAGCTCAGCCATCGCGTCAGCAAGCCGTTCGCGGCGCGGCTCAAGGCCGCCGGTTACGACGCCGACCGCGCGGCGGAAAACATCGCCGCCGGCTATCACACCTTGGGACAGGCGTTCTCGGGCTGGCGCGCGTCGGCGGAGCACAAGTCCAACATGTTGCTGGCCGGCGCGACGCGCATGGGCATCGCCGCGATCTATACGCCGAAGTCCAAGTACAAGGTGTTCTGGTCGCTGATCCTGGCCGAGCCGGACACGAAGAACCCGTCCTGACCGCCGCCCGGTCAGCAGCGTCGGCGCTCGGGCCGCCCTCGGCCTTCCGCCGCGCCGAAGGGCCGCATTTCCGTTTGCATGCAAGCGAACTGCCGCCGGCGGCCGGTGCAAACGTCCTCTGGTGCAGTGTGAAAGCAGTTGACCCCGCGCGCGAACAGCGGTCCAATTCCCAATCCAGTCCGGTTCATCCCCCTGTCGGGGCATAGGGGAGGACGCGATGAAGCTTGGAGTTGCTTTGGTGCTGGTGATGGCGTTCCCGACGATGGCGTCGGCGCAATACGCCCTTCAATTGCGCCCGTCGCCCTATCGTATCCTGAGCGGCTGGGAGCAGAGCGCGAACACGTATCGCACCCAATCCATCGGCCACGTCACGCGGACCGTTACGCCGGTCAACGACCGCGCGCAGGCCGGTCAGGCCGGCATCCAGCGTGACGGCGGCGATGTGACCGGCAGCGTCTATCCGCCGGCGAAGCATCGTTGATGTGCAAGGCAGCGACGCGTTGAGGCGTGTAGCGCGCCTCAAATGAAGAACCCGGCTTCACGGGCGGGTTCCTCTCATCACTTTGCTACGGCCAATTGTCAGGCGGTCTTGTTGACCACGCCGCCGGTGCCGGGCGTGGTCGCCGCTTGTGTCTGCGGCTGAGACTGCGCCTGCACCTTGCCGCCGTCGTCGCTGTCTCCATCGTGGTCGGGACCGGGCCCTTCCGCCTTCTCGTGCGAGACCGGGGCCGTATGACCCGAGCCCACTGCCGAAATACTCATGCGTGACGTCCTTTCGCATGTCCTCGCGAGGCCCCCGCTTAGCCCTGACACGTGACCGATTAAGCCTCTCTTGAAGATTACGCTACCTAACGTGTTACACGCCGCGTTATCCGGCTTTGGCAGCTCGTTTCGGGTCGGATGATGAACCGAATCTTGCCGTTGGACTTTGGTGCCGGACTTTGGCGCTTGACTTTGCCCCTGGACCTGGCCGGTCGCGCTGACTAGGTTTGCGCCCCCATGCCGGTCCTGCCCCAACTCGATACGTACGATGCCATCTACCGCGCCTTCCGCTGGCCGGTGCCGGCGCGGCTCAATATCGGCGTCGACGTCTGCGACCGCTGGGCGGCGGCCGATCCGGGCCGGCTTGCCATTCTGCACGTTCGGCCGGACGGCCGCACCGAGGAGGTGACCTTCGGGCACTTGCGCGAGTCCTCCAATCGGCTCGCCAACGTGCTGGCTGCTCACGGCATCGCGCGCGGTGACCGCGTCGCCGTCTTCATGCCGCAGGCGCCGGAAGTCGCCGTCGCGCACATCGCGATCTACAAACTCGGCGCGGTGGCGCTGCCCATCGCTATCCTGTTCGGTCCGGATGCGCTCGCTTATCGCCTGCAGAATTCCGGCGCCCGGGCGGTGCTGACTAATGCAGCCGGGCTCGCCAAGCTCAACCAGGTGCGCGCCGAAGTGCCCGAGCTTGCCTGCGTGCTGTCGGTCGACGGCGTGGGCGAGGGCGCTCTCGATTTCGCCGAAACGCTGGCGCGCGCGGCGTCGGAGTTCACGCCGGTCGATACCGGCCCCGACGACCCGGCGATGATGATCTACACGTCGGGCACCACCGGCAATCCCAAGGGCGCGCTGCACGGCCATCGCGTGCTGCTCGGTCACGTGCCCGGCGTCGAGCTGCCGCACTTTCCGTTCCCGAAGGAAGGCGACCGCTTCTGGACGCCGGCCGACTGGGCCTGGGCCGGCGGCCTGCTCGACGTAATGTTGCCGAGCCTCTTTCACGGCGTGCCGGTGGTGGCGCACAAGAGCGAGAAGTTCGACCCGGAGGAAGCCTTCGCGCTGATGGCGAAGACGGGCGTGCGCAATGCCTTCATCCCGCCGACCGCGCTGCGCATGATGCGCGCGGCGCCGAACCCACAAGGCCGCCACGCGCTCAATCTGCGCAGTATCGGCTCCGGCGGCGAGGCGCTCGGCATCGAGGCGCTGGAATGGGGCCGTTCGGCCTTCGGATTGACCATCAACGAGTTCTACGGCCAGACCGAATGCAATTTGGTTATCGCCTCCTGTGCCGATCTCGGCCTCATCAAGGTCGGTGCCATGGGCAGGCCGGTGCCCGGCCACACCGTGGCGGTGATCGACCGCGACGGCAATGTCCTTAAGCCCGGCGAGATCGGCCAGATCGCGGTCAAGCGGCCGGACCCGGTGATGTTCCTCAAATACTGGGGCCGCCCGGAAGCGACTCGCGACAAGTTCATCGGCGACTGGCTGACGACCGGCGACCAGGGCGTCGTCGACGAGGAGGGCTACATTACCTTCGTCGGCCGTGACGACGACGTCATTACCTCGTCCGGTTTCCGCATCGGGCCCGGCGAGATCGAGGATTGCCTGCTCAAACATCCCGCGGTGGCGCTCGCCGCCGTGATCGGCAAGCCCGATCCGGTGCGCACCGAGATCGTCAAGGCCTTCGTCGTGCTGAAAGAGGGCCAAGCGGCGTCGGACGACCTCGCCAAGGACATCCAGGGCTTCGTGCGTACGCGGTTGGCGGCGCACGAATACCCGCGCGAGATCGCTTTCATCGAGCAGTTGCCGATGACCTCCACCGGCAAGGTGATCCGGCGGATGTTGCGGGAGAAGGTGTAGTTGCGTTGCACCGTCACCCTGAGGGGCGAGTGAAGCGAGCCTCGAAGGGCGACGGCCAAGGTCTTTAAGAATTCGGCTGGTCATCCTGAGG
>JARRQH010000056.1:0-13749 GCA_037381985.1 Pseudolabrys sp. | reverse complement strand
CGAGCGTCTGGATTCCGGGTTCGCTCGCTTCGCGAGCGCCCCGGAATGACTTGAACATAGTCTACGCCACCTTCTTCAACATCGCCTTGGGATCGTAGCCCTTGACCGCCTGGCCCGACAACGCGGCCACCAGCGTGGTCATGGACTCCAGATTATGGATCGGCCGCAACTCGTCGACATTAGCCATGATGGTGCGCACACCCTTGGCGCGCGCCTCGAAGCCGCCGAAGCGCAACAGCGGATTGAGCCAGATGAGCCGCCGGCAGGAGCGGTGTAGCCGGTCCATCTCGAAACCCAATGTATCGTCGGCGTCGCGTTCCAGCCCGTCGGTGATCAAGAGCACAACCGCGCCCTGGCTCAGCACCCGGCGCGACCAGTGCTTGTTGAAGTCGCGCAAGGACGAGGCGATGCGGGTGCCGCCCGACCAATCGGCCACGTGCGCCGAGCACGCGGCCAGCGCCTCGTCCGGGTCGCGTTGGCGGATGGAACGGCTGACATTCGTAAGCCGCGTGCCGAACAGGAAGGTGGTGACGCGCTTCTTAGCGTCGGTGATCGAATGCAGGAAATGCAGGAACAGGCGCGTGTACTGGCTCATGGAGCCGGAGATATCCAAGAGCGCCACGATCGGCGGTTCTTTCTCGCGCGGGCCGAAATATTTGAGATCGATGACGGCGCCACCTGCCTTCATGCTGGAGCGCAGCGTACGGCGCACATCGATCATATGGCCGCGGCGGGCGGCGGTCAGCCGCCGGGTCTTGATCATGTCGAGCGGCAGCGCCATGCGCGCGATCGCCGCCTTGGCCGCGGCGATCTCGGCCGCCGTCATCTGCGCGAAGTCCTTGTTCTGCAGCACCTCGCGGTCGGAGACGGTGAGCCGCGCGTCGACCTCGACCTCCTCCTTCTCCTCCTCGCGCGCCTTCATGCCGGCGTAGAGCGCTTCCTGCACGCGCTGCGCGCCGGGCGCCGGCGGTTTCGGCGCGGTCGGCAGGGTCTCCGGCAGCATGGTGGCGAGCAGCTTGTCGAGATAGCCGCGCCGGCGGAAGAACAGCTTGAAGGCCTGGTCGAACAGGATGCTGTGCTCGTGGCGCTTCACGAACACCGCGTGCAGCGTCCAGTAGAAGTCCTCGCGATCGCCGATCGCTGCGACATGCACGGCTTCGATCGCATCGAGCACCGCGCCCGGCCCCACCGGCAGGCCGGCGGCGCGCAGCGCGCGCGCGAAATAAACGATGTTTTCGGCGAGCCGGCCGTTACCTTCCGACATTCGCATCCCTATCCCCGTTCGTCCCCGCGAAAGCGGGGACCCAGGGGCGACAATCACTAGGTTCCTGCTTTCGAAGGAACGAACAGAGTGTGTTGCACACGCGCCGCAAAGAACTTACTCCGCCGCCCGCAATTCCGACTTCACCTCGTCGAGCAGCGTCTTCACCTTGCTGTTGTCGAGGCGGGCGATGTCGTCCTGGTATTTCAGCAGCGCACCCAAAGTATCCGACACCGTCGCCGGATCGAGCGCCACCACGTCCAGCTCGGAGAGCGCGCCGGCCCAATCCAAAGTCTCGGCGACGCCCGGCACCTTGAACAGGTCCTCCTTGCGTAAGCCTTGCACGAAGGCGACCACCTGCTGGGACAGCTTCTTGGAAATGCCCGGCACCTTGGTGCGCAGGATCTCCAGCTCGCGTTGCGCGTCCGGATAGCCGACCCAATGATAAAGGCACCTGCGTTTAAGAGCGTCGTGCACCTCGCGGGTGCGGTTGGAGGTGATCACGACGATCGGCGGATGCGGCGCCTTGATGGTGCCAAGCTCCGGCACCGTCACCTGGAAATCGGCCAGCACCTCGAGCAGGAACGCCTCGAAAGCCTCGTCGGTGCGGTCGAGTTCGTCGATCAGCAGCACCGGCGGCCCGTCCGGGTCCGGCTCCAGCGCCTGCAGCAGCGGCCGCTTGATGAGGAATTTCTCGGAGAACACGTCGTGCTCGATGCGCGCGCGGTCGCCCTCGCCTTCCGCCTCGGCCAGGCGAATGGCGATCATCTGGGCGCCGTAGTTCCACTCATAGACGGCGGACGAGACGTCGAGCCCCTCGTAGCATTGCAGCCGGATCAGCTTGCGGCCGAGGCTCTCGGACAGCACCTTGGCGATTTCGGTCTTGCCGACGCCGGCCTCGCCCTCCAGAAACAGCGGCCGGCCCATGCGCAGCGCCAGATAGAGCACGGTCGACAGCGACCGGTCGGCGACGTAGCCGGCCTTGGAAAGCAGCGCCAGGGTCGCGTCGATGCTGTCGGGGAGCGGTGTAAGAGACATGCGTTAGTGACCTCGCTGGCACTTTAGCCGATTATGGCCCTAGTGGTCCGATTCCGACATTTGCCTTCCGTTGCAGCAAGCCCCCTAGCAAATGTCGGAATCAAAGGACCACTAGCAACTATTTGATTCTAGTGGAGCTTTGAATTTGACATTTGATGAGCGGCTCGCTGCAAGTGGGTATCAAATGTCAAATTCGCTCCACTAGCTTACATGTGGGGTGCCGGACCGGCCCCGGCCACCCAAGGGATTTCCGTCATGTCAAACGCCTCCGAGCTCGAAAAACAAGCCCTCCAGGCCCCCGGGATCGACCCGCGGGTGCGCATCGGCCATGTCCATCTGCGGGTTGCGGACCTGCAAAGGGCGCTGGATTTCTACTGCGGCGTCCTGGGGTTCGAGCTGACCACGAGCGTGCCCGGCGCCGCCTTCATCTCGGCCGGAGGCTACCACCACCATATCGGCCTCAACACCTGGGAGAGCCTGGGCGGCTCGCCGCCCCCGCCCGGCACCACCGGGCTCTTCCACACCGCCATCCTGTACCCGACCCGCAAGGCGCTGGCCGACGCGCTGCGCCGGCTGATCGTCGCCAAGATCCCGCTCGACGGCGCCAGCGACCACGGCGTCTCCGAGGCGCTCTACCTGCGCGACCCGGACGACAATGGCGTGGAACTCTATTGGGACCGGCCCAAGGAAATGTGGCCGCAGAAGCCGGACGGCTCCTTGCAGATGTTCACCCACCCGCTCGACCTGCACGATCTCTTGGGCGAGCGGGAGCGGTGACGCGCCGTCAGGCGGCCACCGTCTCCACCATCATGATATCGATCATGAACGAGCCGTCGGGCTCGATGGCGAAATGTTCGCGCACCTCGGCCGAGGCGGCCGCTTGCAGCGCGCGGATCGCCTGCGCGTTGATCTCTGGCGTGCGCATGCGCGCGATCCAGACCGGATAATCCATGCGCAGTTGCCAGGTGCGCAAATTGCGCACTGCGAAGCCGGCCTGCTCCAGGGCGGCGACCCATTCGGCAAGCGTATAGTCGCGCCCGTGCGAGGTGTCGCGCAACAGCTCGACCGCCTGCAGGTGGGTGTCGAACAGCGCGATGCCAGGCGCATAGGCGTCGATGAACACCGCCGGCGCGCCCTGCTTCGCCACCCGACGCGCCTCACGCACGCCTGCCTGGAAATCGCGCCAATGATGCGCCGAATAGCGGCAGGCAACGAAGTCGAAGGTGCTGTCGTCGAGCGGCAGGTGCTCCACCGGCGCTTGAACCGTTTCGACATTGGTCAGGCCCTTATCGCGCGCGGTGACCGCCACGGCGGCGAGCATGTCAGCGGACAGATCGCAGGCCGTCACCTGCCGCGCGTGCGGCGCCAGCCGATAGGTGACATGGCCGCCGCCGGTGCCGAGATCGAGCGCATGCTCAGGCCGCGCCTCCTGGACCAAGCGCGCCAGGGCGTCGAGGTCCTGGCCGGCGGCATGCACCGCGCTTTCGACATAGGCCTTGGCGCGGGGGCCGAATTGATCGCCGACAACGGTCTCGTGGGCGCGCGACATCGGGAAGCTCCTTGGACGAATGGATTGACCGGGGCCCCTGATGCCGCTCCATTTAACCTGGTACAAGATATGAGTTATCCTGGTATGAATTCTGCCACTATTGAAACCATGGTCGACACCGTGACCGACAAGCCGCCCCACAAGCCGGACCGCAAGACGCTGCTCGGCGAATTCGTGCGCGTGCACCGGGAGAGCCTGGCGCCGGAACCCTCGCTCGGCCGCCGGCGCACGCCGGGCCTCCGGCGCGAGGAGCTGGCCGCGCGCGCCGGCATCAGCGCGACCTGGTGCACCTGGATCGAACAGGGCCGCGACGTGCAGGTGTCGCCGCAGGCGCTGGCGCGGCTGGCGCTAGCCTTGTCGCTCAACGGTGCCGAACGCGCCTATCTGTTCGAGCTCGCCGGCCGCCGCGATCCGTTAGCGCCCTCGCCCGACGACGCCACCGAAGCGCCTGCCTCGCTGCAGGCGGCGGTTGCCGCGCTCGCGCATCCGGCCTACGGCCTCGACCGCCTGTGGAACGCCTGCTGCTGGAACGACGCCGCCGAGCATCTGTTCGCAGGCTGGCTGAGCGAAGGCCGCCAGCGCAACCTGCTGCGCTTCGTGTTCGTCGAGCCTGCCGCGCGCACGCTGATCCCGAATTGGGAAGACCGCGCCCGGCGCCTGCTGGCGGAATTCCGCGCCGACTTCAGCCGCGGGCTCAACGACCCGCGCCTGCGCGACATGCTCGAGGGCCTGCGTCGCGACAGTGCGCTGTTCGACGCGGAATGGAACGCGCAGAGCGTGCTCGGCCGCGAGGGCGGCTTGCGCATATTCACGCATCCCACCGATGGGGAGCTCGCCTATACGCAGTTCAGCTTCAGCCCCGCCGAACGGCCGGACTTCAAGCTGGTGATGTTGGTGCCGCGAACCTGAGGTGCCGCGTCACGCGCTCACGACGAAGCTGGCGACGCAGATCACATGAGCGGCCAGGACCTGTTTCTGCTCATGTGTCATCGCGGGTCATCCAAAGCCTTGCGCGTCAGACCGCCGTCAAGCGCGCTGGCCGTTTCAGCAGCAGGGTGACGACCAGCGCGATCAGCGACAGCGCCAGCATGGTCGCAAACGCGGCGTGGTAGTTGCCGGTCTCGTCGAACAGCGCCGCGCCGAAATAGGCGCCGGGGCCGCCGCAGATCTGATGCACCATGGTGATCAGCCCGGTGAGCGCGCCGAGATGGCGGGTGCCGAAGCTCTGCGACACGAACACGACCGTGGGCGGCACGGTCACCAGGAAGGTGGCGACGAACACCAGGGCGAACACCGCCACCGACACCGGTGACTGGTCGACGATGACAAGCGCGAATACCGCGACCCGGGCCGCGAAAGCGAGCGCCGTCGGCCATACCAACCCGACGCGATCGCTGAAGGCGCCGGCGGCGACCACACCGACGAGACCGGTCAGGCCCATCGGCGCCAGGAGATTGCCGGCGAGATAAACGTTGACGCCGCGATCCTCGGCGAGCGCCACCACATGGGTCGACACGAAGAAGTCGCCGAAACCGCAGATCGCATAGATGCCGAGCAGCAGCGAGAACTGACGCGCGCGAGCCGCTGCCGATGAACAGCACCAGGAATCCGACGGCAAGCACCAGCGCGCCGGACGAGCCGAGGTCTTTTCGCGACACGGGCACGGCACCTGCCTATCGGGGACAAACCGAAAAGGGGCGGCTCTCGCCACCCCTCACGTTAACAATGCAGCGTTCGGTCTCGAAGCGACGTCTACTTCGCCGCCTTCGCCACCGCGCGGCGCGCCAGCACGCCGACGAGATGCGCGCGGTATTCGGGGCTCGCGTGGATGTCCGAGTTCATGCCGGTCGCCGGGATACTCATACCTTCCAGCGACTTGGCCGCGAAACGCTTCTTCAGCGCCTCCTCGAACGACGGCACGCGGAACACACCGTCGGAGCCGGCGCCGGTCACCGCTACGCGAATGTCCGAGCCGCGCTTCGCCGCGAACACGCCGACCAGCGCGAAGCCCGAGGCCGGGTGCTTGAACTTCTCGTAGGCCGCTTTCTTGGCAATCGGGAAGCTCACCTTGACGATGATCTCGCCGTCCTCCAGCGCCGTCGTGTACATGCCCTGGAAGAAATCGTCGGCGGCGATGCGCCGCTTGTTGGTGATGATGGTGGCGCCGAGACCCAACACCGCCGCCGGATAGTCGGCGTTGGGATCGTTGTTGGCGATCGAGCCGCCGATGGTGCCGCGGTTGCGCACCTGCGGATCGCCAACCGCCCCCGGCACGTCGGCGAGCGCCGGCAGCACCTCGCGCAGGATCGGCGACTTGGCAACGTCGGCGTGGCGCGCCATGGCGCCGATCACAATCGCGCGGCCCTTCTGCTCGATGGTGTCGAGCCCATCGACCAGCGACAGGTCGATCAGCGCGGAGGGTTGCGCCAGCCGCTGTTTCATCACCGGCAGCAGCGAGTGGCCGCCGGCGAGCAGCTTGGCGTCGGGGTTGCGGGCCAGCAGGCCAGCCGCCTGGCGGACCGTCGTGGGACGATGGAAGGTGAAATTATACATCGGTCTCTCCTGATAAGGCGGCTTATTAGGCGGCTTGGCTCGGCTTGGCGCGCTGCAGCGCCGACCAGACCGTATTGGGTGTGGCCGGCATGGGGACGTCCTCGATGCCGAGCGCGTCTGTGATGGCGTTGATCACCGCCGCCGGCGACGCGATGGCGCCGGCTTCGCCGCAGCCCTTGATGCCGAGCGGGTTGGAGGGCGCCTTGGTCTCGGTGGTGTCGACCTTGAACGACGGCAGGTCGTGGGCGTGCGGCATGGCGTAGTCCATGAACGAACCGGTGACGAGCTGGCCACCGCTGTCGTAGACGGCGCCTTCGAGCAGCGCCTGCCCCACCCCTTGCGCGATGCCGCCGTGCACCTGGCCCTCGACGATCATCGGGTTGATGATGGTGCCGAAGTCGTCGACTGCGGTCCAGTTCACGATCTCGGTCTTGCCGGTCTCGACATCGATCTCGATTTCGCAGATGTGGCAGCCGGCCGGGAACGTGAAGTTGGTCGGGTCGTAGAAGGAGGTTTCCTTCAGGCCCGGCTCAAGCTCCTGGCCGGAGAACTTGTGCGCGATATAGGCGTTGAGGGCCACGTCGCCGAAGGCCGCCGACTTGTCGGTGCCGGCCACCGTGAACTGGCCGTCCTTGAACTCGATATCGCCTTCGGCGGCTTCGAGCATGTAGGCAGCGACTTTCTTGGCCTTCTCCTCGATCTTGTCGAGCGCCTTGACGATCGCCGACATGCCGACCGCGCCCGAGCGCGAGCCGTAAGTGCCCATGCCGAACTGCACGATGTCGGTGTCGCCGTGCACGATGGAGACGTTCTCGAACGGAATGCCGAGCCGCTCCGACACGAGCTGGGCGAAGGTCGTTTCATGGCCCTGACCGTGCGCGTGGGTGCCGGTGAGCACTTCCACGGAACCGGTCGGGTTGACGCGCACCTCAGCGCTTTCCCACAGACCGACGCCGGCGCCGAGCGAACCAACGGCTTGCGACGGCGCGATGCCGCAAGCCTCGATATAGGCCGAATAGCCCAAGCCCCGCAGCTTGCCGTTGCGCGCCGCCTCGCGCTTGCGCTTGTTAAAGCCCTTCACATCCGCGATCTCCATCGCCTTCTTCAACGAGGCGCCGAAGTCACCGGTGTCGTAGGCCATGATCACCGGCGTCTGGTGCGGGAAGCTCTTGATGAAGTTGCGCTTGCGCAGATCGGCCGGATCGAGCCCCATCTCGCGCGCCGCCACTTCCACCAGACGCTCGACGACGAAAGCCGCTTCCGGCCGGCCGGCGCCGCGATAGGCGTCCACCGGCGCGGTGTTGGTGTAGACCGCGTCGACCTCGCAATAGATCTGCGGGATGTCGTACTGGCCCGACAGCAGCGTGGCGTAAAGATAGGTCGGCACCGACGACGAGAAGGTCGACATATAGGCGCCGAGATTGGCGATGGTGTGGGCGCGAAGCGCCAGGATCTTGCCGTTCTCGTCGAGCGCCAGTTCCGCCTTGGTGACGTGGTCGCGTCCGTGCGCGTCGGTGAGGAAGGATTCCGAACGGTCGGCGGTCCACTTCACCGGCCGGCGCACCTTGCGCGCCGCCCACAGGCAAACGACCTCCTCCGGATAGATGAAGATCTTGGAGCCGAAGCCGCCGCCGACGTCCGGCGCGATCACGCGCAGCCTGTGCTCGGGCGCGATCCCGACAAAGGCGGCGATGACGAGGCGCGCCAGGTGCGGGTTCTGCGAGGTGTTCCAGAGCGTCAGGTGGTCGGTACCGGCATCGTATTCGGCAAGCGCCACCCGCGGCTCGATGGCGTTCGGCACCAGCCGGTTGTTGACGATATTGAGCGTGGTGACGTGCTTGGCCTGGGCGAACGCCCCCTCCACCGCCTTCTGGTCGCCGAGCGACCATTCGTAGATGGTGTTGTTGGGCGCGACCTCGTGGATCTGCGGGCCCGACTTGGCCTTGGCCGGATCGGTCACCGCCTCCAGCACCTCGTAGTCGACCACGACCTTCTCGGCCGCATCGCGGCCCAGCGCCTGGCTCTCCGCGATTACCACCGCCACCGCGTCGCCGACGTGGTTCACCGTCTCGGCCGCGATCGCCGGGTGCGGTGACATCTTCATCGGCGAGCCGTCCTTAGAATGGATCATCCAGCCGCAGATCAGGCTGCCGATCTGGTCGCTCGCAAGCTGCGCGCCGGTGAGCACGTCGATCACGCCGGGCATCGCCTTGGCCGCGCTGACGTCGACCTTCTTGATCTTGGCGCGCGCGTGCGGCGAACGCACGAATACGGCACGGGTTTCGCCAGGCCGCACGACATCGTCCGTGTATTGGCCGTTGCCGGTGATGAAGCGGATGTCTTCTTTACGGCGCACCGCCGCACCGATCCCGGTCGCGCTCATGGCGGTCTCCTCCCTGGTTGTTCTTGAAAGAAGCTTCCCTTTGATCTGCGCATGACCTTATCCGAAAACCGGTTCCCACTTTTCGGGATCAGGCGCTGTTCGGCCGCTTCGCGCGGCGCTCCTTTTTCTCTCGTTGTCTCCGGATCAGGCCATGGCCTTGGCGCCGGCGGCGATCGCCTTGACGATGTTGTGGTAGCCGGTGCAGCGGCAGATGTTGCCGTCGAGTTGCTCGCGGATGGTGTGCTCGTCGAGGTCGTTGCCGTTGCGGCGCACGATGTCGAGCGCGGCCATGATCATGCCCGGGGTGCAGTAGCCGCATTGCAGGCCGTGGTTCTCGCGGAACGCCTCCTGCATCGGGTGCAGGGTGCCGTCTTCCTTGGCCAGGCCCTCGATGGTGGTGATATTAGCGCCCTCGCACTGAAGCGCGAGCGTGGTGCAGGACTTGGCGGCGACGCCGTCGACGTGGACGACGCAGGCGCCGCACTGGGAGGTATCGCAGCCGACGTGGGTGCCGGTGAGCCGGAGGTTCTCGCGCAAGAATTGTACCAGCAGGGTACGGGCTTCGACATCGCCGCTGACCGGCTTGCCGTTCACCGTCATGGAGACCTTCGGCATGACCATCCTCCCAAGTTCGGGGGCAAAACCCCTCTTTTCGCCGCGCCCGCTCCCGGACGTCGAGCGCCAGGCTCAAAACTGAGCCGATTTCAGTCCGGAACTGGAATGACTTTGAACCGCAGGCCTATTCCGGGTCAAGCGATTCAAAAGTCCGAAATGCCGAAACAACCGTCCCATGCCGCACGGCAACGCTGCGACGCGACAGCCGCCGGCGCGCGGCTAACGGCCTGCCAGCGCAAGGGCTTTTTCGAGCTAAGGGCGTTTCGCTTTGCGTACGCGAGCGTCAACCGCCTTCAACCTGGGCGGCAAACTTTTGAAAAAAGTCGTCGGCGAGCTTCTTGGCGGCGCCGTTGACGAGTCGCTGGCCGAGTTGGGCGAGCTTGCCGCCGATCTGCGCTTCCACGGTATACGTCAGCAGGGTACCGCCATCCTTGTCCGACAGCGCCACCGTCGCGCCGCCCTTGGCGAAGCCGGCAACGCCGCCCGAGCCCTCGCCGGAAATCTTGTAGCCGTTGGGCGGATCGAGATCGGTGAGCTGGACATGGCCTTTGAAGCGCGCCTTCACCGGGCCGATCTTGGTGGTCGCCACCGCGTCGAATTCGGTGTCGGAAGTCTTGTTGAGCTCCTCGCAGCCGGGGATGCAGGCCTTGAGCACTTCCGCGTCGTTGAGCTTCGCCCACACGACCTCGCGCGTGGCGGGAAGCTGGACTTCCCCGTTCATGGTCATCGCCATCGCTTCGTCTCCTGAGAATGCCCGTGCAGAAATGCGCGTGCCCGGCTTAAGCCCTCGCCGCCACCCTGAAAAGGGGGGCTTTGCAGCCGCCGCCCGGCCCATTATGGGTGGAACCGACCACTTATACCGTCCACACGGGCGCAACAATCACACCTGAGGGAGGAATTTCATGCCGAAGATCGTGGTCGACGACGGCTGCAAGATCAACGTCGAGGTCGAAGGCCCGGAGGCCGCGCCGGCGCTGATGCTGTCGAACTCGCTCGGCACCAACCTCCACATGTGGGACCAGCAGACGCCCGAATTCGCCAAGCACTACCGGGTCATCCGCTACGACCGCCGCGGCCACGGCCAATCCGACGTGCCGGAAGGCCCCTACTCCATGGAACGTTTCGGGCGCGACGCCATCGCGGTGCTCGACGCGCTCGGCATCGAGAAGACCAACTGGTGCGGGCTGTCCATGGGCGGCATGGTCGGACAATGGCTCGGCGCCAATGCCCCCGAGCGGGTGGAGAAGCTGGTCTTGTCCAACACCAACTTACATTTCCCCGACAAGGCGCCGTGGCAGGATCGCATCAAGTTCATCGAGGAGAAGGGCCTCAAGCATATCGTCGACGCCAACATGCAGCGCTGGTTCACCGAAGGCTTCCGTGAGCGCGCGCCGGAAACGATCGCCCGCATGACGGAGATGTTCGTCGCCACCGACCTCAAGGGCTATATCGGCTGCTGCCAGGCGATCATGGCCATGGATTTCCGCGACAGCAATCCGAGCATCACGACGCCGACCATGGTGATCGTCGGCGCCCAGGACGCCGCCACCCCGCCGGCGGCCGGCGAAGCGATCCAGCAGCAGATCAAGGGCGCCAAGCTCGTCAGCGTCGACGCCGCCCACATTTCAAACATGGAGCAGCCGGAGGCCTACACCAGGGCCGTGCTCGACTTCCTGGCCGCGTGACGGACATCGCCATCATGGACGAAAAAGAACGCTACGAAAAAGGCATGGCGCAGCGCCGCAAGGTGCTGGGCAACGCCTGGGTCGACCGCGCCACCGCCAACAAGAACCCGTTCACCGCGGAGTTCCAGGAGTTCATCACCCGCGCCGCCTGGGGCGAGGTGTGGACGCGCCCGCATTTCGACGAGCGCACCCGCCGCATCCTGGTGATCGGCACCATGCTCGCGCTCGACAAGTGGGACGAGTTCAAGATGCACGTGCGCGCGGCGCTGACCGAAGGCGGCTTTTCCGCCGACGACATCAAGGAAGTGATCCTGCAGCAGGCGATCTATTGCGGCGTGCCGGCGGCCAATCATGCCTTCAAGCTGGCGGGCGAAGTGATGGCGGAGATCGAGAATAGCGGCTGATTTTTTGATTGCGCATGATCTTTTCCGAAAACCGGTACCCACTTTTCGGGATCATGCGCGGGCTACATATGCCCGAGCGCGCGGGCGACCTCGTTCAGCTTCTCGGCGGCGATGAGGCCGGTTTCGTGTGCGACCAGCCAGGCGATGCCGTCGCGAAAGCCCCAAAAGAAAATTTCAGCGATAACCCGGTCCAACATGGTCCCGTCCCCCACCGGATGACGCCGCCCCCACGGCGCCATCCGTATTACCGACCGCCCGACGCGGGCGACCGGCCCCCTTTAACCGTCAGTTGTTGATGCGCGGCGCCGAGCGCGCCATCGTCGTTTCGAAGGCGCTGCGCGCGGCTTCCATACGCGCGTCGGCGGCTTCATCCTTTTCATCCCTGCGCCCATCGGTGCGCTCGAGCATCAGGAACGCGACGGCGAGCGCTGCCAGCGCCAACTGAATCGCGCCCTCGCGCACGAGTTCGGCGTTCTGCGACCACACCGCCGGGCCGACCGACAGAATGCTGATCGCCACCACCAGGATGAGGCCACCCTCCAGGATTTCGCCGTCGGCCTTGCCGCCCATCAGGCTGCGGAAGCGATCGGCGATGTGCACCGCGCAAATGGCGGCGACCGCGAGCTTGAGGATGGCGAAGAAGGCCGCGAACTTGATGAGGCCGACCGGCGTCAGGTGCAGATAGCTGCCGATCGCGAACACGAACTGCGAGCGCCACACGTCGTCGAGCCCGTAGGTCGGCGAGGCCAGCATGCGGAAGGCGTCGAAACCCCAGGACAGCATGAAGTAGAGCGAAATCGCCAAGATCATCGCCACTGATGCGAACGAGAGCTTGCGCACGAGTACCTCCTTAAGGCGGTGCTTCACGCGTACTTGCATCGAATGTCATTTTCAAAAGAAACTAAACCTTTACCTTACCTGTTAACCGCTGAACCAAAGGAACCTGTGAGTTCCCTGTGGGCACGCGACACGCTGCTGACAGAAACCGACTGGGCCACCCGCTACACGGCGTCTAGCGCTGCATTCAGGGCGGCGCGAAACGAAACGGCGAGCGGCGGTTCCATGTCGGAATTCACACAACGATTTGCGGTAAACCATGACGGCGCGGCCGTGCGCCCGCGCCTGGTGCTGTTGGTCACGTCGCTCGGCGTGCTGCTGGCGCAGATCGACACCTCGGTGGTCAATCTCGCGCTCAAGAGCATCGGCACCGATCTCCACGCCGGCGTCAGCACGCTGCAATGGGTGATCGATGCCTACAACCTCGTCTACGCCAGCCTTCTGCTGACGGGTGGCGCCCTCGGCGACATTTACGGACGACGGCGCGTCTTCGTTCTCGGCATCGCGCTGTTCATGGCCGGATCGCTGCTCTGTGCGGTGGCGCCCAATCCGTCCCTGCTGATCTGCGGCCGCATCGTCAGCGGTCTCGGCGCAGCCCTCGAAATTCCGATGTCGCTGGTGCTGCTCGCCGTCGCCTTCCCCGACAAGAAACAACGCGCCCACGCCATGGGCATCTGGGCAAGCTGCAACGGCCTCGCCTTCATCATCGGCCCGACGCTGGGCGGCTGGCTGGTCGATACCGCCGGCTGGCGCAGCATCTTCTACCTGGTGCTGCCCATCTGCGCCCTCACCTGGGCGCTGACCTATCGCGCCATCGGCGAAAGCGCGAGCCCTGAAGGGCGCCATCTCGACCGGCCCGGCCAGGCGCTCGCCATCCTCGGCCTGAGCAGCTTCGCCTTCGCGGCCATCGAAGGTTCGCACTGGGGCTGGACCTCGCCGGTGATCCTGGCGCTGGCGGCGATAGCCATCGTCGCTTTCGCCGCCTTCGTCCGCGTCGAGCGGCGCACGCCCGGCCCGCTCATCCCGCTCGAATTTCTGGCGCGCCCGGTGTTTGCGGCCGCGCTCGCCGTCGCGGGCCTGATGACCTTCGGCATGTACGCCCTGCTGTTCATCATGCCGCTCTACTTCCAGACCGTGCGCGGCGATTCCCCGTTGGTCACCGGGCTCGAGCTGCTGCCGATGTCGGTCGCGTTCGTTCTCGTCTCGCAGAACGTCGGCCATCTCAGCAACCGTCTCGGCCCGCGCGTCGTGATGACCGCCGGCATGGCGTGCATGGGTTTCGGCGCCCTGGCGTTGACCCTCATCGGCCGTGACACCGGCATCGTGCCGATCGAAGCCGCGCTGCTGGTGGTCGGCGTCGGGCTCG
Organism: Pseudolabrys sp.; assembly: GCA_037381985.1. Taxonomy (GTDB): domain Bacteria; phylum Pseudomonadota; class Alphaproteobacteria; order Rhizobiales; family Xanthobacteraceae; genus Pseudolabrys. The sequence continues at coordinate 58 of JARRQH010000056.1, read as the reverse complement.
GCCTCAACACCGCGCCGGTCAACGGCGTGGCGGTGGCGGCACTACCGCCGACGCGCTC
>JARRQH010000055.1:0-17954 GCA_037381985.1 Pseudolabrys sp. | reverse complement strand
GCAGTTGAGGATAAGCACACGGTAGTCGGTAAGCTTAAGCCCATCGATGAACTTCTGGTACTTGCCGAGGACCTAGCGCAGAGCCTGATCGAGGGCGTTGACCGGGCCGTTGCCTTCGGCGGCAGAGATGGTGTCCTCGTTGCCGACCCTCACCTTCACCACCGCGAGGGTGACCGTCACGCGCTCGCCCTTGGCATTGTAGCGCTGCTCGACGTTCACATCGAACCGGGTGACGTCGAAGTAGCTCGGCACGGTGCCGAGCGTGCGCCGCGCCAGCAGCTCGAACGAGGCGTCCGCCGTCTCGTAGGTGTAGCCGATGGTCTCGCGCTCCTTGACGATCTCGAGCAGGCGGCCGATGCGGGCATCGTTCTTGTCCACCTTCAGCCCGATACGCTCGAGCTCGCTCAGCACGTTGGACTTGCCGGCCTGCTCCGACACCAGCACGCGCCGACGGTTGCCAACCGCATCCGGCGCGACGTGCTCGTAGGTCGCCGGGTCTTTCGCGATGGCGGAAGCATGGATGCCGGCCTTGGTGGCGAAGGCGCTCTCGCCGACGTAGGGCGCGTGGCGGTCGGGCGCGCGATTGAGCCGCTCGTCGAGCGCGTGCGAGACGTGCGCCAGCTTCTGGAGCTGGGCGTCGGAGACGCCGATGTCGAAGCGGTCGGCGTATTCCTTCTTCAGCTTCAGCGTCGGGATGATGGAAACTAAGTTGGCGTTGCCGCAGCGCTCGCCGAGGCCGTTGAGCGTGCCCTGGATCTGGCGCGCGCCGGCGCGCACGGCGGCGAAGGAATTGGCCACCGCCTGCTCGGTGTCGTTGTGGGCGTGGATGGCAACGTGGTCGCCGGGGATCGCCTGGCACACCTTAGCTACGATCTCCTCCACCTCGTGCGGCAGCGTACCGCCATTGGTGTCGCACAGGACTACCCAGCGCGCACCCTCGTCATAGGCCGCCTTGGCGCAGGCGAGCGCGTACTCGGGATTGGCCTTGTAGCCGTCGAAGAAGTGCTCGCAGTCGAGCAGCACCTCGCGGCCTTTGTTCTTCGCAGCGCGCACGCTGTCGCGAATGGAGGCGAGGTTTTCCTCACCCGTCGTCTCCAGCGCGACCTTGACGTGATAGTCCCACGACTTGGCGACGAAGCAGATGGCGCCGGCCTTGGCTTCCAAGAGCGCGGCCAGGCCGGGATCGTTGGAGGCCGAGCGGCCGGGCCGGCGCGTCATGCCGAAGGCGGTGAAGGTCGTCGTCTTCAGCCCGTGATCCGCGCCGAACAATTCGGTGTCGGTCGGGTTGGCGCCGGGATAGCCGCCCTCGACGTAGTCGATGCCGATGTCGTCGAGCATGCGCGCAATCGCGACCTTGTCGGCGAGCGTGAAATCGACGCCGTTGGTCTGCGCGCCGTCGCGCAGCGTGGTGTCGAAGAGATAGAGCCGTTCCTTGCTCATGGCGCCCTCAGATCAACCCGAACCACCAGAGCGCGAGCACGATCGCGGCGGCGAGCACCACGAAATTGAGCGCGATGTAGTAGAGCCAGTGGCGCTGAAACGGGGTATCGGGTCTGGTCATTGCGTTGCCCCCGAAGCGAGTTGCTTCTGCATGGTGGTGTTGGCCAGCCATTCGCCGCCGACCGAAACGGTGTTGCGCTGTCGGGCGACGTAGCCGCGCTTCTGGAAGAACGGCAGCGCGGTGTCGCTGGCATCGACCGTCAGCTTGGCGGCGCCGCGGTTGCCGGCGAGTTTTTCGAGCGCGTCGACCAGCATGGCGCCGGCGCCCTGCCCGGCCGCGGCCGGGTGCACATAGAGGAGGTCGATCTTGTCCTCGCCGGCAAGCGAAGCGAATCCGACCGCCGACCCGTCGAGCGTCGCGATCAAGGTGAGCTGCTGGCCGAGCCGCTTGGCGAACGCCACGTCGTCGTCGAGGCTCGCGGCCCAGGCCTCCTGCTGCGCCTCGGTGTAATCGTCGCCGGTGAGTTCCTCCACCGAGGCACGGAAGATTTCCGCCAACACCGGCAGGTCGGTGGGCAACAGCGGCCGCAACGCCAATTTGGGATGAGCGGAGGCCATCAGCGCGCGATCTCCCAGGTGGTGCCGTCCTTGGAGTCCTTGACCACCACGCCCATGGCGGCGAGTTCGTCGCGGATGCGGTCGGACTCGGCGAAGTCCTTGGCCTTGCGCGCGGCGGTCCGCGCGTCGATCAGCGACATCACCTTGGCCTCATCGACGACCGCACGGCGCGGATAGGTCTGCATGAACTTGCGCCGCGTCTGACCCAGCAGGCCGGCCAACATGCCGGACGCCCGCAGGGTGCGGTTCAACTCGATCTGCACCGAACCCGACGCGGCGCGGGCCTCACCGGCGATACGATGAAGCTGCGTCATCGCCAGCGGCGTATTGAGGTCGTCGCACAGCGCGCCAACGAACTCCGCATCGGGCGTGCCGCTCGAATTGGTCTCGTCGCCGATGAGATCGTACCAGCCGTCCAGGATCTTGCTGCTTTCCTCCAACCCCTTCACGGTCCAGTCGATCGGCTGGCGGTATTGGGTGCGCAGCATATTCAGTCGCAGCACCTCGCCCGGCCAATCCGCCAACAAATCGCGAATGGTGACGAAGTTGCCGAGGCTCTTCGACATCTTCTCGCCTTCCACCTGCAGGAAGCCGTTGTGCATCCAATAATTCGCCATCACGTTGGTATGGAACGCGCAGCGCGATTGCGCGATCTCGTTCTCGTGGTGCGGAAAGACCAGATCGATGCCGCCGCCGTGGATGTCGAAAGTCTCGCCCAGATGCTTCCAGGCCATGGCCGAGCACTCGATGTGCCAGCCGGGCCGGCCGGGCCTCGTGATGCCGCACGGCGAATCCCAGGACGGCTCGCCCGCCTTCGACGGCTTCCACAGCACGAAGTCGGTCGGCGCTTTCTTATAGGGCGCGACCTCGACGCGGGCGCCGGCGATCATCTCGTCGAGCGGACGCTTCGACAGCTTGCCGTAGTCCGGCATTGCCGACACGTTGAACAACACGTGACCCTCGGCGACGTAGGCGCAGCCGTTCTGCACCAGCCGCTCGATCAGTTCCTTCATCGCCGCGATGTGCTGGGTGGCGCGCGGCTCCACCGTCGGCGGCAGACAGCCGAGCGCTTTCACGTCGGCGCTGAATTCCTTGTAGGTTTCGTCCGTCACGTCCTTGATCGACACGCCGCGCTCGGCCGCGCGCGCGTTGATCTTGTCGTCGACGTCGGTGATGTTGCGCACATAGGTGACGTTGTCGGTGCCGTAAACATGGCGCAGCAGCCGGAACAGCACGTCGAACACAATAACCGGCCGCGCATTGCCGATATGGGCGAAGTCGTAGACCGTCGGCCCGCACACGTACATGCGCACGTTGTTCCGATCGATCGGCACGAACGTCCGCTTCTCGCGCGTCAGCGTATCGTAGAGCTTGAACTCCATAACAAAGACAACCCTCGGCCCCGCTGGCCGGGCGTCTTTGTCGGGCTCTCGATCAGAGAAAAGACGGCCGCAGCCAGCGTTGGGCGCTAGCTAATAATCTCCCGGCAAATGCCGCAGATGTGGTTAAGGCCGTTCATTGGGCCGGAGAATGCTCAGTTTTCGCGGGCTGCGTCAAGCCCGGCGAAATATGACATCGAATCGGACGCCGGCCAGCGGACACGGTTAATCGGGATTTAATATTTTGCGCCTATTTTGCTGGCGTTTCCGGGGCGGGTGCCGTCTCGAGGCGCCCCCAAAGCTAAACGGGCATATGCCATGTTGCCGTTGAAGGTCAGTCTCGCCGCCATCGCTCTTGTCGCCATGACCGCCAGCAGCCAGGCCGCCGGCCGGCACATGTTCATCATCGGCAACGACGCCAACGGCTACGGCGTCGACCGCTGCCTGGCCAAAGGCGAGAAGTGCGGCGCGGCCGCGGCCAACGCCTATTGCCACACCAAGAAATACACCCACGCCGCCTATTACCGCAAAGTCGCGCGCAGCGAGATCACGGGTGCTATTCCCGGCACCGAAGACGGCTGCAGCGGCGGCCACTGCGACCACTACGTCGCCATCATCTGCACGCGATGAGGCGCGCGGCGCTCCTCAATCCGTCATCCTGAGGTGCTCGGCCGAAGGCCGAGCCTCGAAGGATGGTCGGCCGTCGCCCTTCGAGGGCCGCGTTTGATAGATAGTACCGTGTTTCCACCATATAAATTCAGAAGAAGATAATTTATTATTGTTCATTTTGTTTTAATTTGAGCTCAGGCCACGCCGCGCCTGCACCAGCGCGACATAGGCATCGTCCGGCTCGGCGAATTGCGTTTCGGTCACGAGCTTGGCCATCAGTTCTTCCCCAATGCACGGTCGCGCGCGGCGGCGATCTTGGCCGCATCGGCGTGCCGCCAGCGCGCGCACAGGTGCTGGTCGGGGCGCAACAGATAGGCCGCCCCCGGCGTCGCATCCAGGCGCGCGGTCAACGTACCGTCGCTGTCGACGAGATCCTCGCCGATGGTCTCCAGTCGAACACCGTCCGGCACCTTGGGCGGCGCGCCGTTCTTGGCATAGAGGAGCGTGAATTCGCCGGGGATGTTCTCGAGCAGATGCCCCTCGCCTTTCGCCGTGCGCACGGGCGCGTCGGGCACCGGCGCGCCCAGGCGGGCCGAACCCTTGAAAGCATCCTCGTCCGGCGTCGACAGCGCCGTTTCGTAGACGGTGGCCACCGACAGCCGGCCGGAATTGATCATGCGGCGGGCGAACGCCGTCCTGTCGGCGAGGTCGAGCACGGCGTTGCGCAGGCGCCGCTCCGCCGACGAATGCGGCGCGATGAAATCGGTCGAGCGCGTGGAATGCGCGATGTTCTCGTCGGCGGCCTGGATGCGCTCGCGCTCGTAGCTGTCGATGAGAGACAGCCCCGCCTCGCCTTTCAGCACGGCGGCAAGCTTCCAGGCCAGGTTCTCGGCGTCCTGGATGCCGGAATTGGCGCCGCGCGCGCCGAACGGCGACACCTGGTGCGCCGCGTCGCCGGCGAACACCACGCGGCCGTGCACGAAACGGTCAAGCCGCCGGCAGTTGAAACGGTAGATCGAAATCCATTCGAGCTCGAACGGCCGGTCACCGACGATGCGCTCGATGCGCGCGCGCACGCGACCCGGATCCTGCTCGGCCTCGACGTCGGCCTCGGGGCCGAGTTGCAGGTCGATGCGCCAGACATTGTCCGGCTGCTTGTGCAGCAGCGCCGATTGGCCGGAATGGAACGGCGGATCGAACCAGAAGCGGCGCTCGGTCGGGAAATCCGCCGTCATCTTGATGTCGGCGATCAGGAACTTGTCCTCGAAGGTGACACCGGAGAATTGCAGCCCGAGCAGATCGCGCGTCGACGAGCGCGCGCCGTCGGCGGCGATCAGCCAGTCGGCGTCGAGATTGTAGGGCCCGTCCGGCGTCTCGATGGTCAGCCGCACATGGTCGTTACGCTGCTCCAACGCGGTGAGCTTGTTTTTCCAGCGCAGTTCGAGGTTATCGAGATCGTCGGTGCGGTCGCACAGCGCCTTTTCCAGATAATACTGCTGCAGATTGATAAAGGCCGGCATCTTGTGGCCCTCCTCCGGCAGCAGATCGAACGAGAAGACGAGATCGTCGCCGTGATAGACCTTGCCGAGCTTCCAGGTGACGCCCTGCTCGACCAGCTTCTCGCCGACGCCGAGGCGGTCGCAGATCTCGAGCATGCGCTTCGACCAGCAGATACCGCGCGAGCCCTCGCCGATGCGGTCGGCGTCGTCGATCAGCACCACCGGCACGTCGCGCTGGGCGAGATCGATCGCCGCCGCGAGCCCCACCGGCCCGGCGCCGACCACCACCACCGGCCGGCGCGCCGGCTTGGCGGCGTCCTGATCGGCACAACGCTTGTAACCGTAACTGTAGACCGACTTCCGTTCGTTCTGTGCCATCCTGGCCCTCCCGGCCGCCGCGTTTCTTTCGGGCGCGATCGGCGTTGATCAATTATCCCTGCAATGCGGCCCACATCTCGCGGTCGCGTTCGGCGGTCCAGATCACCGGCCAGTCGATGCCGCGCGCCTCGTCATAGGCGCGCGAGACGTTGAACGGCATGCAGTGCTCGTAGATCGCGTAGTCTGAGAATTTCGGGTCCATCACCTTGCGGGCGGCGTCGAAGGCCTGCTTCAGCGTGAGGCCCTTTGCGACGCTATCCTGCGCCGAGCCGTAGAGCGTCGACAGGAAATCGCTGGTGAGCGCGATGCCTTCCTTGACCATCTGCGACGTCTTCAGCGCGGCGCCGCGCCCGGGCACCAGCGCCCGTGCATTCAGATTGGCCAAGTTTTCCAGCGTAGTCGGCCAATCGGAGAAATGGGCGTCGCCGCAGTAGCAGGCCGAGTGATACTCGACCAGGTCGCCGGAGAACACGACGTTGGAATCCGGCACCCAGGCGATGACGTCACCGGCGGTGTGGCCGCGCCCGATATGCATGATGCGCACTTCGCGCTTGCCCAGCCAAACGGACACCTCGTCGGGGAACGTCAGGTCCGGCCAGGTCAGGCCGGGAATGGTCTCGACCGCCTGGAACAGGCGCGGGAAACGGCCGATCTCGGAGTCCTTGTCCTGCTGGCCGCGCTCGGCGATCAGCTTGCGGGTCTCGTCGGACGCAAGGATCTCCGCGCCCTTGTAGGCGGAGGCCCCGAGCACGCGCACCGCGTGATAGTGCGTCAGCAGCACGTATTTGATAGGCTTGTCGGTCACCGTCTTGACGCGCGCGATCACGTCCTCGGCCATCGCCGGCGTCGCCTGGGTGTCGATCACCATCACGCCGTCATCGCCGACGATGATGCCGGAATTGGGATCGCCCTCGGCGGTGTAGGCGTAGAGCCCGGGGCCGAGCTCGTCGAAGGAGACCTTCTTTTCACCCAGGTCCTCGGTCGACGCAAAACCTTTAGCCATTCTCACTCCTCCGCGAATTTGTTCTTGTCGGGCGCGATCATCACTTGCGCGTGTAGCGTACCACGTCCTGCTCGATGGCGCCGAAGACCGACTTGCCCTCGGCGTCCTGCATCTCGATCTTCACCGTGTCGCCGAACTTCAGGAACGGCGTCACCGGCTTGCCGGTCTTGATGGTTTCCACCGTGCGCTGCTCGGCCAAGCACGAATAGCCTAAGCCGCCCTCGCCGATCGGCTTGCCCGGCCCGCCGTCGGGGTCGCGGTTCGAGATCGTGCCGGAGCCGAGGATGGTGCCGGCGCAGAGCTCACGCGTCTTGGCGGCGTGCATGATCAGCGTCGGAAAGTCGAAGGTCATGTCGTCGCCGCACAGCGGCCTGCCGAACGGCTTGCCGTTGATGAAGCTCAGCAGCGGCAGGTTGACCTTGGCGCCGTCGAAGGCATGGCCCAGTTCGTCCGGCGTCACCGCCACCGGCGTAAACGCGCAGGCCGGCTTCGACTGCACGAAGCCGAAGCCCTTGGCGAGTTCGGGCGCGGTGACGTTGCGCAAAGTGACGTCGTTGACCAGCATGATCAGCTTGATCGCCTTCGCCGCCTCCTCGCGCGTCACACCCATGGGCACATCGCCGAGCACCACCACGACTTCCGCTTCGAGGTCGATGCCCCACGCTTCATCGAGCGTCGCGATCGGATCGCGCGGGCCGACGAAGCTGTCGGAGCCGCCCTGGTACATCAGCGGATCGGTCCAGAACGAGGCCGGCATCTCGGCGCCGCGCGCCTTGCGCACCAATTCCACGTGATTGACGTAGGCCGAGCCGTCCAGCCACTGATAGGCGCGCGGCAGCGGCGAGGCGCATTTCGCCGGATCGAACGGCATGGACGCGACGTGGCCGGACTCGAGCCCGTCGGCGAGCTCGACCAGACGCCGCTCGGCGGAATCCCAATCGTCGAGCGCCGCCTGCAAGGTCGGCGCCACCGCATGCGCGTCCACGCAACGCGTGAGATCGCGCGAGACGACCAGCAGACGACCGTCGCGGCCATCCTTGAGAGAAGCAAGTTTCATTGCACTAAACTTTTCGCACTGTTTCGCTGTCGCGCTATTCCGGCTCGCGCCGGTTGGGATCGAAGTGCTTCTTCAGCCCCGCCCAGCAGTCGATGTAGTTTTGTTGCAAGGCCGGCATTTCGGCGGCGTATTTGGTGACGCGCTGCCGGAAGCGGGTCTCGAACATGAACGCCAGGGTGTCGGAAAGCTTTATCGGCTTCAAGTCGACATTGCTGGCGTGCTCGAAGGCGTCGACGTCCGGCCCGTGCGGCAGCATCTGATTGTGCAGGCTGAAACCGCCGGGCACGAAGCCCTCGGGCTTGGCGTCGTAGACGCCGAACACCAGCCCCATGAACTCCGACATGATGTTGCGATGATACCAGGGCGGCCGGAAAGTGTTTTCCGCCACCATCCAGCGCTCCGGAAAGATGACGAAATCGATGTTGGCGGTGCCGGGCGTCTCCGACGGCGAGGTGAGCACCGTGAAGATCGACGGATCGGGATGATCGAACAGGAGCGCGCCCACCGGCGAGAACCGGCGCAGGTCGTACTTGTACGGGTAGTAGTTGCCGTGCCAGCCGACCACGTCGAGCGGCGAATAGTCGGTCTCGGTGGTGAAGAGCTCGCCGCCCCACTTTACGTAAAGCGTATGCGCGCCGTCGACATCTTCGTAAGCCGCGACCGGCGCCAGGAAGTCGCGCGGGTTGGCGAGGCAGTTGGCGCCGATCGGCCCACGGTCGGGCAGGATGAAGCCGCCGCCGTAGTTCTCGCAGACGTAGGCGCGCGCCGGCCCGTCGACCAGCTCGACGCGGAAGATCACGCCGCGCGGGATCACGCAGATCTCGCCGGGCTCGATCTCGATGACGCCGAACTCGGTGCGGAAGCGCAGCCGGCCCTCCTGCGCCACGACCAGGAACTCGCCGTCGCCGTTGAAGATGTGCTGGCGTTCCATCGACTGGGTGACGAACACCAGATGCGTCGCCATGCCAGCGTGCGTATCGGCGTCGCCGGCGGTGGTGATGGTGCGCAAGCCGGAGACGAAGGTGACATCCTCGTCCGGCATCGGCACCGGCGACCAGCGCAACTGGCCGATCGGCAGGTCGCTGTCCTCGCGCGTCGGCGCGGTGCGCCAGTAGCCCTTGTCGGCCTTGGCGAAGCGGCCGGTGTGCCGCACCGTCGGACGGATGCGGTAGAGCCAAGAGCGCTGGTTGGAGGCCTGCGGCGCGGTGAATGGCGAGCCGGAGAGCTGCTCGGCATAGAGCCCGTAATTGCACTTCTGCGGCGAGTTGCGCCCGACCGGCAGCGCGCCCTCCAGCGCTTCGGTCTCGAAGCTGTTGCCGAACCCGGACATATAGGCGGCTGGCATGGCGTCCACTCCACTTGGAATCTTAGAAGTATTTTGCGGAAGTGTTAGTTGCCATTGTAACCAACGTCAAATCGACCAGCCGTCATAAAAGGCCAGTTGCAAATCGACAGAGTCTTTCTTGAGCGAAATGATCTGTTTCGACAATGGCTTAGAATGCCTCCAAAGTAGTTGCACGCGGTCGCAAGTTCGGTCAATGTTCGTTCACGCGCGAGCGCGGCCTGTGGGGGCTGAATCGCCGCCGCGCGCGCTGGGGGAATGCGAGCAACGACAACAATGACCGACGACAGCGCTCTGGAGGCGCCCGATGACACCGATGTGGCTCAGGCGCCGCTGAAACTGGACCAGTTCTTGCCCTATCAGCTCAACGTCTGCGCCAGCTTGGTGTCGGAAGCGCTGTCGCGCGTCTACACCGAGCACTACAAGATCGGCGTGCCGGAATGGCGCGTTCTGGTCACCCTCGGCGAGTTCGGCAACATGACCGCCAAGGCCATCGGCCTGCACAGCCACATGCACAAGACGAAGGTCTCGCGCGCGGTGGCCCTGCTCGAGCGCCGCAAGCTGGTGACCCGGCGCGCCAACCGCGCCGACCTGCGCGAGGCCTTCCTGTCGCTGACGCCGGCGGGGCGCGACGTCTACAACGATCTCGCGCCGATGGCGCTCGCGTTCGCGCGGCAATTGCTGGACACGGTCGACCCGGCCGACCGGGCCGCGCTCGGCCGCGCGCTCAAGAGCCTTGCCGCGCGCTCGGCCGAAATGGCAGCGGCCTGCGGCAACGGCGGCAACGGCACCGGCGACCTCGAAGACTGACGGCGCGTCCAGCCGTCGACGGGCGGCCGGCTCAGGCCGGTTTCGAAAAAACGATCAGCTTGGTCATCGCGGGGATCAGGTTATCGACGTCATCCACCTTGAAACCGATCTTTTTTCCCGCTTCCGTCAGCCACCCGACCGAGAGCGAGCGGGCGTCGGGCGTAAACGCCATGTGCTGTAATTGCCAGAGCGCGGCAAGCGCCGGTCCGCGCCGGTCGTCTTCGACCATGAAATCGTGCACCATCAATTTGCCGCCGGGAGATAGCGCCTCGAAGGCCTTCCGCAAGAGACCCGCGACATCGTCGCCCGGCACGCCGCTCATCAGATACGACATCAGGATGGCGTCCTGGTTGCCCGGCCACTGCACCTCGACGGCATTGCCGGGAATGTAGCGCAGGCGGTCGACCAGGTTGGCTTCCGAGATGAAGCGCCAGCCGATCTCCGCCACATTCGGGAAATCGATGATGGTCGCGTGCAGGTTGTCGTATTCCTTGCACAGGCTGATCGTCATCGCGCCCGTGCCGCCGCCCACGTCCAAAAGAGTGGACGCCTTGCTCAGGTCCACCTTGCGCGCCAGCGTTCGCCCCGGCCCGAGCGAGCCGGCATGCTGGCTTTCGGAATAGACCGACGCCTGTTCTTCGTCGGCCATCCAGTGTCGATACGACGCGATCGCATCGTCCGACAAAGTTCCCTTCATCACGGCGTCGAGCTGGAGCAGGAACGGATACATTTGCTGATCGATCTGAAAGCGAAGATAGTCGCCAAAATCGTATTTCGACTGCTTGGACAGAAAGCTCTGGGCCGCGGGAGAATTCCGAATCTTCTTGTCATCGGCGATGGTGAGCAGGCCGACGCTGGCCAGCGCCGTCGTCAGCGTGACGATGCGATTGAGCGGGATGCCGGCGGCCTTGGCTAGCTCTTCAGCCGACCTGGGACCGTCTGCAAGCAGCGAAAAGAGGTCGACATGGAGCCCCGCGAACAAGGCTTTCGACGCCATGAAGCCAAATGCTATCGACGAGAGTTCTTCCGCGCTTTCGATTGCCTTATCACCCGTCAACGCCGCGTCTTGGGCCAGCATGCTGTCCACCTTCCTTTCCGTCATTTGTGATTTACACAGAGCATACACAATCGTTGCTGCATTGCAACTTGGGGCCCGGACCCCGCTGAAGGCTGAGCCTGCGCAGCGATGCGGCGCGTCATCAAGCCCAGGATGACAAATCAAGTTGTCGATCGATAACGGTCTAAAATTCTGGGCAATGCGAAAGCGTCATAACGTAGCGCAAATCGACACCCATTACATCGAGTGGTTATTCCACGCCTTGCTTGCTCAGCCATTGAGCCCGCAATTTGAACGCTTGAAATTCGAGGCGCGATTCGCACCCCGCTTTGACATGATTCAGATATTGCAGGTGATGCACAAGCTCATGCAGCACTATACTCCGGTCGCGGAGGTCGTTCGTCCGCCAGTTGTCCGAAAGATAAACAGTGTCGTCTTTGTTTGAGTAGAGCGCCTCACACTTGATGTCACCCGACACTTCGGCATTGAACATTTTTTGTGTTTTGGAACGCGGAATTATGCGTATCAATGGCAGATCAGGCTTGGCCCAGTGCGCTTGGGCCACTATCCAAGACGTCAAGACGGCGGCTTGCTTGGTCGCCTCGATTCTGAGGTCGCCGTCGCCAATTGAATGACCACGTTCGGCGCAGGGAGAAAACTCCCTCCGATCTGTCGAAGGCTGGGCCCACGCTGGCGCCGTCAACAGCAAAATCGTCACGACCAGCGTCGCCACGAGAACTCTCTTGATCAAAGACAGCATCGGAAATTTTATATTCCAATCTAAATGTCACCGCTTTGACGGAGCTCAATCCCCGGCAACATGAAATGACCGCTCCTTTGGCGCTTAGCGGGCGTCTAATCGCGCCGTGGCGCGCGGCCGTTCCCCGCGGCAAATCGGACAAGCACGGATGCGGCAACCAAATCTGTTCATGACTTATCGTGGGCCTTTCGTAACGCCCGCTTCTCCGCCACCTTTCAGAATGTCGGCGCCACCAAGCACGCCAATCGGCACCCCGCAAAGAGAACGCGCCTGGCTCGCCAAACCCGGCGGTTGCCGGTAGATTGCCGGCGAACCGAAGTTCGTCCGCCGGAGGGCCCCTTGAAGCTCATTACCTATTTCCGCTCGTCCGCCGCCTATCGCGCGCGCATCGCGCTCAATCTCAAGGGCCTGCCCTACGAGATGGAGTCCGCCCACCTCACCCGCGACGGCGGCCGCCAGTACACACCCGAATTCCGCGCACTCAATCCGCAGATGCGGGTGCCGGTGCTGCAGCTTTCCAGCGGCGACGTGCTCACGCAATCGCTGGCGATCATCGAGTACCTGGACGAGATCCAGCCGGAGCCCGCGCTGCTGCCGGCCGACGCGCTGGCGCGGGCGCACGTGCGCGCCATCGCCCAGATCGTCGCCTGCGACATCCACCCGCTCAACAATCTCATGGTGCTGCAGTATCTGAAGGGACCGCTGCAGCACGACCAGACCGCGGTCGACGCCTGGTATCATCATTGGGTGATCCGCGGCTTCGATTCCATCGAAGCCATGATCAAGCCGGGCCCTTACGCCTGCGGCGCCCACGTGACGCTCGCCGACATCTGCCTGGTGCCGCAGGTCTACAACGCGCGCCGCTTCAAGGTCCCGCTCGACGCCTATCCCAAGATCGCCGCGGTCGAAGAAGCCTGCCTGAAGCTTGCGGCGTTCGACAAAGCGCGGCCGGAGAACCAGCCCGACGCCGAATAAGCCGGCCTCCCCCCTTTGCGCCGGGGTACCAAAGGCGCTACACACGCACCCCCTGCAACTTCCCCTCGTGGCGCAACCGCGCGACTGTCCCGTGACCAAGAAAACCAACGTCATCGCCGCCGTGCTGTGGATGGTCGGCGCCCTGCTATCGTTTTCGACCTTGGCCGTGTCGATCCGCGGATTATCTCACGTCGGCTTCAGCATCTTCGAAATCCTTCTGGTGCGCGCGGCCGGCATCCTGACCATCTGCAGCATCCTGATGATCGCGCGCCCTGCTCTGCGCGCGCATACGCGGCCGCAGCGCATGGGGCTCAACCTCCTGCGCAACACCATCCATTTCGTCTCGCAATACGCCTGGGCGACCAGCCTGACCCTGCTGCCGCTCGCCATGGTGTTCGCGCTGGAGTTCACCATGCCAATTTGGACCGCGGTGTTCGCGGTCTGGCTCCTGCGCGAGCGCCTGACGCCGAGCCGCGCCGGCGTCATCGTATTCGGCCTCATCGGCGTCCTGGTGATCCTGCGTCCGGGCATCGCCAGCTTCAACCCGGCCGCCCTGCTCGTCCTGGGCGCGGCGGTCGGCTATGCCATCACCATGATCTCCACCAAGGAACTGACCAATACGTCGAGCACGTTCAGCATCGTGTTCTGGATGGGGGTGATCCAGTTCCCGCTGGCGCTTGCCGGCAGCCACCTCGCGGCGTTCACGCACCTGACGGCCTGGGACATCGTGCCGCTGCTCGCGGTCGCCATCGCCGGCACCTCGGCGCACTATTGCCTGAGCAACGCCTTCCGCGCCGGCGACGCCATCCTGGTGGTGCCGTTCGATTTCATGCGCATCCCGCTGATCGCCGTGGTGGGCTGGGCGCTCTACGGAGAGCGGCTCGACGTGTTCGTGTTGCTCGGCGCCATGATCATCGTCACCGGCGTCATGTGGAACCTGCGGGCGGAAAGCCTACGGGCGCGGCAAGCGGTGGGCGCATGAGCGGCGGGAATGGCAACGGTCCGGCGTCGGCAACATGCCGCCACGGGGATTTCGCGCGCCCGCCCCGCCGTCATCCTCGCGCTGCCATAATTCGCGCGTTAAGGTGCGCGCCATGATGGGTTCATCGATAGCCAAAATCGGCATGGCCGCGGCGATTTTCCTGTCGTCGGCGAGCCTCGCGGTCGCGCAGCAGCAACGAATTGTTCCCGGCCAGCAGGCCGCCAACAGCCCTACCTGCAAGCGCCTCGTGGGGCAGCTCAGCGCGCTCGACCGCGGCAATGCCGACCTGACCCGCGCCGCCCAGATCCGGCGGGCCGAGGACGCCGTCAACAAGCAGCAATACGAAGTCGATCAGATGGTATCGCGCGCGCGCCGCCTGGGCTGCGAGAACTCGGGCTTTTTCTCGATCTTCTCCAATCCGCCGCGCGAATGCAGCGGCCTCAACCGACGCATCGACCAGCAACGCAACGTCCTCGACCGCCTGCAGAACCAGCTCGAGCAGCTCAACGGCGGCACCACCGAGCGCGCGGCACAGCGTCAATCGCTGCTGATCGCGCTCGCCAACAACGGCTGCGGATCGCAATACAGCAATGCCGCCAGGGCCGGCCGGCAAGGCGGCTTCTTCGACCGCCTGTTCGGCGGCGGCACGATCGTCTCGCCGGGCGCCAGCGGGCCCATGGGCAACACCTACCGCACCGTCTGCGTGCGGCTCGGCGACGGCTACTATTTCCCGATCTCGTTCGAGACCACGCCCAACCACTTCCAGCAAGACGCCGCCACGTGCCAGCGCGAGTGCCCGGCCGCCGAGGTGCGTCTCTACACCTATCACAACCCCGGCGAGGACATGTCGCAGGCGGTCTCGCTGAACGGTCAGTTCTACTCCGAGCTGCCGTCAGCCTTCTCGTACCGCAAGAAGCTTTCCGGCTACAGTTGCCGGCGGCCCGGCCAGAGCTGGTATGAGGCGCTGGTCGGCAACGGCGCGGACCGGACCGCACGGCCCGGCGACATCATCGTCACAAACAAGAAGGCGCAGCAGCAGCAGGGCAAGGCCGCGATGACCGACGCCGGCAAGTTGCGCGGCTCGGAAGACGCGCTGGCTCAGACCCCGGGCAAGAGCGACGGCACCACGCACCGCAAGGTGCGGCAGGTCGGGCCGAAATTCCTGCAGTCGGACAATCAGCAGAATAATCAGTAGTCGAAGGCTTCGGACGCCACCGGCTGGCCAGCGAGCAGCGTGTCGTCGGGCGCCGGCAGCGGCGTGCCTGGATCGCGAAAGCGGTTGGTGATCGGATAGCGCCGGTCGCGACCGAAATTGCGCAGCGTCACCTTCACGCCCGGCGCGGCCTGGCGCCGCTTGTATTCCGCGATGTTGAGCAGGCGCTCGATCTTCTTCACGGTGTCACCGTCGAAGCCGGCGGCGACGATCTCCGCGATCGGCTGCTCGCGCTCGACCAGCCGCTCCAGAATGCCGTCGAGCACGTCGTAGGGCGGCAGCGAATCCTCGTCCTTCTGGTTCTCGCGCAACTCGGCGGTCGGCGGCCGCACCAGGATATTTTCCGGGATCACCAGCCCGTCGGGGCCCATGGCGCCGGGTGGCTTCCATGAGTTGCGCAGACGCGCCAGACGGAACACTTCGGTCTTGTAGAGATCCTTGATCGGATTGAAACCGCCGTTCATGTCGCCATAGAGCGTGGCGTAGCCGACCGACATCTCCGACTTGTTGCCGGTGGTCACCAGCATGACGTTGAACTTGTTGGAGATCGCCATCAGGATGGAGCCGCGCGCGCGCGCCTGCAGATTCTCCTCGGCGACATCCCGCGGCAGCCCCGTAAACAACGGCTTGAGCGCTTCCTCGAAACCTTCCACGGCCGGCGCGATCGGCAGGATGTCGTAGCGCACGCCCAATGCCTTGGCACAGGCCGCCGCGTCATCCAGCGATTCCTGCGCCGTAAAGCGGTAGGGCATCATGATGCAGCGGACGCGCTCCGCCCCGATGGCATCGACCGCGATCGCCGCGCAGATCGCGGAATCGATGCCGCCGGACAAGCCCAGCGCCACGCCCGGAAAACCGTTCTTGTTGACGTAGTCGCGCAGGCCCAGCACGCAGGCCGCGTAGTCGGCCATGTCGCCTTCCAGCAGGTTCTGCTTGGGACCCTCGTCGCAACGCCATGTCGCCCCGGCGCGCCGCCAACGGGTCGTCACCACCTCTTCGCGGTAGTGGCTCAACTGGAAGGCCAGCGAACAGTCGGCATTGAGCGCGAGCGAGGCGCCGTCGAACACCAGTTCGTCCTGGCCGCCGACCTGGTTGGCGTAGATCAGCGGCAGGCCGGTTTCCTTGATGCGCGGCACCATGACGTTGAGCCGCTCGTCGGCGACGTTGTGGCGGTAGGGCGAGCCGTTGAGCACCAGCAGAATCTCGCCGCCGGTCTCGGCGATGCATTCGGCCGGCTCCGGGCCCCAGATGTCTTCGCAGATCGGCAAACCCAGCCGCACACCGCGGAAGCTGACCGGCCCCGGCATCGGTCCGGGCGCGAACACGCGCTTCTCGTCGAACACGCCGTAATTGGGCAGGTCCACCTTGTAGCGCACGCCGGCGATGCGCCCGCCGGCGAGCAGCGCGGCGGCGTTATAGACCTTGCCCTCGTCGACCCAGGGCGTGCCCAGCACCAGCGCCGGACCGCCGTCGGCGGTCTCGCGCGCCAGCTCTTCCACGGCGGCGCGGCAGGCGGCCTGGAACGCCGGCTTGAGCACCAGGTCCTCGGGCGGATAGCCGGCGATGTAGAGTTCGGGGAAGACGACGATGTCGGCGCCCTGCCCGGCCGCTTCGGCGCGTGCCTTGCGGACGCGCTCGGCATTGCCGGCGATATCGCCGACGGTACAATTGAGTTGGGCGACCGCGATCGCGAGTTCGTTGGCCGGACGTGCGTTCATGACGATAGGTCTAGCGCCCGGAACCGCGCCCGGCAATCGCGGGCGTTAGCGGCCAGCCATGCGCGCGGCCGGGCCCCGGGCTTTTTCTTTGCGCATGATCTTATCCGAAAACCGGTTCCCACTTTTCGGGATCATGCGCTAGAGCCCCGCCGCCGCCGGCATCGGCGCCGCCCGGCGCTCCTTGCGCAGCAGGTCGGACAGCACGAAGGCCATGTCGACGGCCTGCTCGGCGTTGAGCCGCGGATCGCAGACCGTGTGATAACGGTCGTTGAGATCGTCGTCGGTGATGGCGCGGGCGCCGCCGGTGCATTCGGTGACGTCGCGCCCGGTCATCTCCAGGTGCACGCCGCCGGCGTAGGTGCCCTCGGCCTGATGCACCTCGAAGAAGCTGCGCACTTCCTTCAGGATCAGGTCGAACGGCCGGGTCTTGTAGCCACTCGCCGACGTGATGGTGTTGCCGTGCATGGGGTCGCACGACCAGACCACCGTCTTGCCTTCGCGTTTGACCGCGCGGATCAGCGCCGGCAGGTGGTCGCCGACCTTCTCGGCGCCGAAGCGGCCGATCAGCGTCAGCCGGCCCGGCTCGTTGTCGGGATTGAGGATGTCGATCAGCCGCAGCAGGTCGTCGGTCTTGAGCGACGGTCCGCATTTGAGGCCGAGCGGGTTCTTGACGCCGCGCGCGTATTCGATGTGGGCGTGGTCGAACTGGCGCGTGCGGTCGCCGATCCAGATCATGTGGCCGGAGGTCGCGTACCAGTCGCCGGTGGTGGAATCGACGCGGGTCAGCGCCTGCTCGTAGCCGAGCAGCAGCGCCTCGTGGCTGGTGTAGAAATCGGTGGTGCCAAGCGCGGAATCGACGGCGAAGTCGAGGCCGCAAGCGCGCATGAAGTCGAGCGCGCCGGAGACGCGATCGGCGAGATCGGCATAGGCCTTCGACTGCGGCGAGCCGTTCACCGACTTCAGCATCCACTGATGCACGTTCTCGACGCTGGCGTAGCCGCCCTTGGCGAAGGCGCGCAACAGGTTGAGCGTCGCCGCCGCCTGGCGATAGGCGGCGACCTGCCGGCGCGGGTCGGGAATGCGCGCGTCCGGCGTGAAGGCGATGTCGTTGATG
>JARRQH010000054.1:0-14091 GCA_037381985.1 Pseudolabrys sp. | reverse complement strand
TGATTACGGCTCATTTTGGTGGATTGGCGCTTGAAACATGCTTAAACCGGACGGCTTCGATATCGCCCTGCTGAAGGCGCTGAGCACCAACGCGCGGTCTTCTCATGTCGAGCTAGCCGACGCTGTGGGGCTCTCCAGCACCGCCTGCGCGCGCCGCGTGGCGGCGCTCGAAGCCGACGGATTCATCGAGGGCTATCAGGCGAGACTCGGGTTGAGCGCGCTCGGACTCGGAGCGACGGTCATCATCCGCATTACGCTCAACAGCCAAAGCGACGAAGCGCTGGACGAATTCGAATCCGCGGTCGGCCGCTGCCCGTCGGTGCTGCGGTGTTTTCTGATGTCGGGAACGGACGACTACCAGGTGACGGTGGTGGCCCGCGGTATCGAAGATTTTGAGCGCATTCACCGGACGGAGCTTTCTCGGCTTCCCCACGTCGCGCGCATTCAGTCGAACTTCGCCATTCGTGAAGTCGTCGACCGCGCCTTTCCGCCTGTCGCCCTGTTGCCGGCGAGCGCCGACTGAGCCGGTCGCAATCGGAACAAGGGTTAAACCCGTTTGGCCAGAAGTTGCACGGGCGTTTCGCCCGCCGCGGCGAGGCCCGCGAGATGCATCAGGTGCCAGGCCAGCACGAGATTGATCGAGAGCACGGGAAGGCCGAGCTTCTCTTGCAGTGGTGGAATGACGTCCAGGGTTCGCAGGTTCGTGCACGAGAGAAAGACGCCGCCGACGTTCTCTTGTGCCGCGACCGCTTCGGCCGCTTGCAGGATCGAAGGGCCGTCGATGCGGACAACGTGCGCCTCTTCCGCCACCTCGAAGCCGCCAAACGCCGGCGTCTCGATGCCGGCCGGCGCAAGCGTCTGGCGCAGCCGTTCGGAAACCGGTTCGACATAGGGCGACAGCAGCGTGAGGCGGGTGAGACCGAGGCTCCGACAGACGGCGATCAGCGCGGTGCCTGACGCGCAGCCGTATCCGACCGCGGCGAAGCGCGCGGTGGCCGGAAAGAGCGCGTCCCGCCGCCGCAAGGTCGATACGGCTCCGGTGCGCCGCGATGTTGACGCGGATGGGAGCGAGGAAGACGCCGTGCCTCGCGAGAGAAGCCCGTCACTTCTCGGGAATGAGGCCTCGTGGGCTGAAGCGCAGCACGAGCAGGAGGACGAGGCCGACGAGCGGCAGGCGCATCTGCACGGCCGAGTCGATCAGATGCTGCTTCAGCGCGCCGGCGGCCATCGGCTCGGTGATGAAGCCGAGGATGGCGGGGCCCACGCTTTCCGCCTCGTCCCACAAGAGCATGATGATCAGCGCACCGAGCACCGCGCCCCAGTTGTTGCCGGAGCCGCCGAGGATCACCATCGCCCAGATCAGGAAGGTGTAGCGCAGCGGATCGTTGTAGCTCTGCGGCGCCATCAGCCCGTGCAGCATGACGTAGAGCGCGCCGGCGATGCCGATGACGGCGGAGCCGAGCACGAAGATCTGCAGGTGACGGCGTTTGACGTCCTTGCCCATGGCCTCGGCCGCGTGCTCGTTGTCGCGGATCGCGCGCATCATCCGCCCCCAGGGCGAGTTCAGCGAAAGCTCGGCCAGCGTCAGCAGGATCAGCAGCACGGCGACGAAGAGCACCGCGAAGCAGGCGCCCACAAAGACCGTCGATGCGGTGCGTACGTCCGTGCCCATGTAATGGGCGAAGGAGTTGAACCAGGGCGCCTGCTGCAGGCTGACCTCCCGCGGCACCGGCCAGCGGCCGATGCCGATGATGTTCTTGACGCCGCGGTCGAGCCAGTCCTCGTTCATGAGGATGGCGATAATGATCTGGCCGATGCCGAGCGTGGCGATGGCCAGATAATCCGAGCGCAGCCCGAGCGCAGTCTTGGCCACCGCCCAGGCCGCACCTGCGGCCAAGGCGCCGGCGGCCAGCCACGATAGAAGCACCGGTAGGCCCAGGCCGCCGATGTTGCCGGTCGAGGCCGGCGTGACCGCCTCGACCGCTTCGATCGCCGGATCGGCCAGAAAGCGGAATAGGAAGAAGCCGGCAATGAGGACGATAACCACGGTTAGATGGCGGAGAAAGCTCGGCGCCATGTTGCGATGCGCCTTGACGGCCGCATAGATGGCGGCGGCGCCAACGGCGAACGCAAACAGGATGCGCGGGGTGCCCGCCGCCCAGGTGGCGCCGTCGATCGGCATGGAGATCAGAACGACACCGAGACCGCCCAGGCCAAAGAAGCCGGCCACACCGATGTTGAACAGCCCAGCATAGCCCCACTGCAGGTTCACGCCCAGCGCCATGACCGCCACGATCAGGCCATCATTGAGGATCGTCAGGCACAGGGGCCAACTCTGGGCAAAGCCGACGATGAGATAGACCGCGCTGACGGCCGCGAAGAGAAGAATGGGGCGAAGCGTCGAAGTCATGCCGATTTCCCCCTGAACAGCCCGGTCGGCCTGAACAAAAGCACAATGACGAGAATGACGAAGGAGACCGCGAACTTGTAATCGGTGCCGAGCGGCTGCACGAGCCCGTGCGGCATCAGGCTCATGGGTAGCAGATAGCTCAGAACCTTGCGCCAGGCGTAAGTGAATCCCACCTCCGAAAAGGCGACGATGAAGCCGCCGGCGATCGCGCCCAGCGGATTACCGAGGCCGCCGACGACGGCGGAAGCGAAGATCGGCAGCAGCAGTTGGAAATAGGTGAAGGGCGAGAACGATTTGTCGAGCCCGTAGAGCACGCCCGCGGTCGCGGCGAGCGCGGCGACGATGATCCAGGTCACCGTCACCACCCTTTCCGGGTTGATGCCCGACAACAGCGCCAGGTCCTCGTTGTCGGAGAAGGCGCGCATCGACTTGCCGGTGCGCGTGCGGTTGAGAAACCAGAACAGAAGCGCCACGACGATGACCGCGGTCACCACGGTAATGAGGCTCGACGTGCGTAGCGCCAGTCCTTCGTGCAGGCCGGTCGCCTTGCGGAACTCCAGCGCATTGATGATGAAGCGCCGGCCGTCGTCGAAGTTGCGATCCTGCGTGCCGATGATGAAGCGCGTCAGGCCGTTCATGATGAACATCACGCCCATCGACACGATGACCAGGATCACCGGCACGGCCTTCTTCTTGCGGTAGAAGCGATAGACGGCACGGTCGGTCAAGAGAAGCAGGGCCGCGGTAACGGCGATAGCGAAGGGCAGCGCCAGGAGGGCGGTTGGCAAGGGCCCGAGGCCGATCCCCATCGACTGGAACAGCCAGGTGAAGAGAATGGCGATCGCCGTGCCGAAGGCCATGGTGTCGCCGTGGGCGAAATTCGAGAAGCGCAAGATGCCGTAGATCAGCGTGACGCCGAGGGCGCCGAGGGCGAGTTGCGAGCCGTAGGAGGTAGCCGGGATGATGACGTAGTTCAGGAGCGCGACGAGCGCGTTGAGAATGTCCATGCGCTCAGCCTCCCAGGAATGTCTTGCGGACTTCCGGATCGGCCAGCAGCGCCTCCCCGGTGTCGGTGTAGCGGTTGGCGCCCTGCACCAGCACATAGCCCATGTCGGCGATGTTGAGCGCCTGTCGGGCGTTCTGCTCGACCATCAGGATCGAGATGCCGGTGCGAGCCACCTCGATGACCCGGTCGAACAGCTCATCCATGACGATGGGCGAGACGCCGGCCGTCGGTTCGTCGAGCATGAGCACCTTGGGCTGCGTCATCAGCGCGCGGCCGACCGCGACCTGCTGGCGCTGGCCGCCGGACAGTTCGCCGGCGGCCTGGCGGCGCTTGTCGCGCAGGATCGGAAACAGCTCGTAGACCTGCTCCATCGTCGTGGAGATATCGTCGCGGCGCAGGAAGGCGCCCATCTCGAGATTTTCCTCGACCGTCATTGAGACGAAGATGTTGTGGGTCTGCGGCACGAAGGCCATGCCCTTGGCCACGCGGTCCTGCGGCGAAAGCTTCGTGATGTCCTCGCCGTCGAGCTTCACGTGGCCGCCGCGCAAGTTGAGCATGCCGAACACCGCCTTCATAGCGGTCGACTTGCCGGCGCCGTTCGGGCCCACGATCACGGCGATCTGGCCCGGGTCCACGGCAATGGTGCAGTCGTGCAGGATGTCGACCGGTCCGTAGCCGCCGGTCATACTTTCCCCAATCAGGAATGGCGCGGCCATGCCGTCTCCCCCCTCACAGCAGGCCTACCCGCCGATGTCCTGGTCACGTTGTTGTCGAGTTCCGCAACGGTGCCGGCGGCGGCGAACCAAACCGCTCGCCCGCAAATTGCCTCGGAATTAAATGTTGTCTCGTCGACCCAGGCACACCCTGGCGCGGCGCGCTCGTCAGGCATTGGCCTTGACCTTGTTCTTCAGGCCCGTGCCGAGATAGGCCTCGATCACCGCCTCGTTCTCCATGATGTGCGCGGAAGATCCCTGAGCGAGCACCTTGCCTTCCGCCATCACGATCACCGGATCGCAGAGGCGCGCGATGAAGTCCATGTCGTGTTCGATGACGCAAAAGGTGTAGCCGCGCTCCTTGTTGAGCCGGATGATCGCGTCGGCGATGGTATTGAGAAGCGTCCGGTTCACGCCCGCGCCGACCTCGTCGAGGAAGACGATCTTGGCGTCCACCATCATCGTGCGGCCGAGCTCCAGGAGCTTCTTCTGGCCGCCGGAAATCTGACTCGCCTTCTGATCGGCGAGGTGCGAGATGGTCAGGAACTCGAGCACCTCGTCGGCCTTCTTGGCGAGCGCGGCTTCCTCTTCGGCGATCTCGTCCCGGTGGAACCAAGTGTTCCACAACGTCTCGCCCTTCTGGTTGCCGGGAACCATCATCAGGTTCTCCCGCACCGTCATGGAGCCGAACTCGTGGGCGATCTGGAAGGTGCGCAGCAGCCCCTTGTGAAAGAGCTCGTGGGGACTGAGCCCCGTGATATCTTCGCCGTCCATCAACACCCGGCCGGACGTCGGCGGCAGCAGGCCGGCGATGACATTGAACGTAGTGGTTTTGCCCGCACCGTTCGGACCGATCAGTCCGGTGATGGAGCCGGTGGCAATCTCGATCGAAGCCCCGTCGACGGCACGGAATCCGCCGAAGTGCTTATGCAGATTTTCTACGACGATCATACGATCTATCCCCTCTGGCCTCTCTTCTTCGTGCCGTTTGAACGGCAGGCGGAGGCGTTATTGGCAGGTGGGCGGCCCGGCCCTCAAGCCGGGCCGCCCGGTAACGGTTAGGTCAGGCGACTATCAATCGTAGTAGTCGGTGACCTGCTTGCCGTTCTTGATCGTGTAGATGCGTTAGCTGCCGGCGGCTTCGCCGGGGGGAACGAGGTGGACGCCGGTGGCGCCCTCATAGTTGATCTTCTTGCCCTCGGCGAGCAGTTTCAGGCCTTTGGCCAACTGGCCGGGGTAGATCTTGGTGCCGGGGCCGTTGGCGACTTCCATCACCTTGGTCTTGAACTTGGCCGGATCGGACGACTTCGCCGCTTGCATCGCCAGCATGATCAGCGCCGCGGCGTCATAGTCCTCGCCGGTGTAAGAGGAGGTGCCGTCGAAGCCCGCCTTCTTGGCCATAGCCAGGAACTTGGTGTGGCCCTGGCTCTTGATGCCGGGCACGTCGCCGAAGGACCCGTTCAGCGGCTTGCCGATCGCCTTGATCAGGCTGTCGCCATACATGCCGTCGGGCAGGTAGAACTTGGAGAAGGCGCCGGCATCGAGCGCACCCTGGATGATGCCCTTGCCGCCCTTGTCGACGTAGCCCGCGACAACCAGCAGCTTGCCGCCAGCGGATGCCAGTGTGCCGACTTCGGCCGAGTAGTCGGCCTTGTTGTCTTCATGCGGGACCGAGATGGTGACCTTGCCGCCGGCCTTGATGAAGGCTGCCTTGAAGCTGTCGGCGAGGCCTTTGCCGTAGTCGTTGTTGGTATAGGTCAGCGCCACGGACTTGTAGCCACGCTTCATGATGACTTGGGCCATGACGACGCCCTGACGAGCGTCCGACGGCGCGGTGCGGAAGAACAGGCCGTCGTCCTTTGCGGTCGTAAGCGCGGGCGATGTGGCCGAGGGCGAAATCATCACGACGCCGTTGGGGCGGGCAACCGCCTGCAGCACGGCACCGGTAACGCCCGAGCAGTCGCCGCCGACGATGGCCGCGACATGGTCCGAGGTCACGAGGCGCGTTGCCGCGGCGGTGGCGGCGGCGGCGTCCGTGCAGGTGTCGTCGCCGCGAACGGCTGTGACGGAGGCGCCGCCGAGCAGCGCGTGCGAGTCATTGACTTCCTTGATGGCCATCTCGGCCGACTTCGCCATCATCGGCGCGATCGACTCCAGCGGGCCGGTGAAGCCCAGCAGGATGCCGATCTTGACGTCTTTAGCCGAAGCGGCGCCAGAGAATGGTACTGCAGACGCAAGCAACGCTGCAGCCATCATGGCGATTGGTAATTTTCTCATACTTAGCTCCCTGTTTCACTCGGTGACTCGTTACTCGTCAGTTCGGCGCGACGGCATGTGGCTTCACTGCAAAGGCACCCGTACGATCAGGGAATTGCTGGTGCGTCGACTTTCCGGCGAGGCCCGCGTGCCCACTGAGCGCCCCCTCCACGCCGGGCTCGACCGCCACGGCTTGGCCCAACGCGCTCGGCAATTTTGGCAAAGCAAAAACCATGCCTGCGACAATCCCCCTTATCGCTTGCCATCGTCCCCAAGGACCCATGATGCCTAGATTTCTGGCGTGAGTTCAAGCGCGGCAATTGAGGTTGGGTTGGGCCTCCGGTCGTTTTTTGGTTGGGCCGGCGCTTCGCCGCCGGCTTCAAAAGCGTCAGGTAGGGCGTGCGATTGTGTCGCGAGTGCTGGCGGTCGAGCAATCTGTAGTGTCTCCGGGGCTGCAGAACCTAAGATAATTTGGTTACGCCCGTGCCTTGGCCAAAATATTGGGGGGCGACGCGCATGGCGTGGCGTGGCTTGGAGCCGCTGGCATAATGTATGGCAGCACACAATAAATCATGGGGGAGCCGACTTTTGAGACCGTTACAAGACGTCCTGGTTCTGGATTTCACCACCCTGTTGCCGGGGCCGATGGCGACCTTGCTGCTGGTGGAGGCCGGGGCCGAGGTCCTGAAGATCGAGCGCCCGGGCGGCGAGGACATGCGCCGCTACGCGCCGGCCTGGGGCGACGACGGCGTTGGCTTCGCGCTGCTCAATCGCGGCAAGAAGAGCCTCGCGCTCGACCTGAAGGACCCGGCTGAACGCGCGCGGCTGACGCCCCTCATCGAACGCGCGGACGTCCTGATCGAACAGTTCCGGCCCGGCGTGATGGCGCGCCTCGGCCTCGACTACGAGAGCGTCGCCAGGATCAACCCGCGGCTGGTCTATTGCTCGATCACCGGCTACGGCCAGGACGGCCCGAAGCGCGACGTCGCCGGCCACGATCTCAATTACATCGGCGACGCCGGGCTGCTGGCGCTGTCGATGGGGCCGCGGGAGCGGCCGGTGGTGCCGTCGGGACTGATCGCCGACATCGCCGGCGCCGCCTATCCGGCGGTGATGAACATCCTGCTCGCCATGACCGAGTGTCAGAAAACCGGCAAGGGCCGCCATCTCGATATCGCGATGACCGACAACGTATTTCCCTTCATGTATTGGGCGTTCGGCGAGGGTCATGCCACTGGCCGCTGGCCGGGCAACGGCGATTGCCTGCTCACTGGCGGCACCGCGCGCTATCATCTCTATCCGACCCGAGACGGCAGGGTCGTCGCGGCAGCGCCGATTGAGCAGCGCTTCTGGGTGGTGTTCTGCCGGCTGATCGACTTGGAAGCGGACTACGTCGACGAGAAGGATCCCGCCGCGACCGTGGCGCGCGTCGCCGAGATCATCCGCGGCCAGGACGCTTCTTATTGGCGCGCGCGTTTCGACGGCGAGGACTGCTGCTGCTCCATTGTGCAGGGTGCCCAGGAAGCGCTCGCCGATCCGCATTTCGCGGCGCGCGGCGTGTTCTCGCACCGCCTCGCCAACGCGCAGGGCCAGAGCATGCCGGCGCTGCCGGTGCCGATCGATCGCGGCTTGCGGGCGTCGCCCGATACGCCGCTGTCGGCGCCCGCGCTCGGCGCGCATAATGATGAGTATCTGAAGTAGGGTGGCGGGCTAGAACCGGTTCGCCGGTATCTTGAAATAGCTGTGCCCGTCGTCTTCCGGCTTCGGCAGCCGGCCGCCGCGCAGGTTGACTTGCAGAGCGTGCAGCATGCGGTCGGGCAGTTGCAATGTCGCGTCGCGTTCGGTGCGTAGTTTGACGAACTGCGATTCTGACACGCCGTCATGAACGTGGATGTTCTTCTTCCTGTGCTCGGCGACAGTCGCTTGCCACTGCGGGGCGCGGCCGCCCTTGCCGTAGTCGTGGCCGACGAACAGCCGCGTCTCGCCCGGCAGCGCCAGGATCGCCTGGATCGAGCGGTAGAGCATGGCGGCGTCGCCGCCGGGAAAGTCGGCGCGTGAGCTGCCGGAATCTGGATACATCAGCGTGTCGTGCACGAAGGCGGCGTCGTCGCCGACCACGTAGGTAATCGAGCCGAGCGTATGGCCCGGCGACAGCATGACCCGCACCGGCAGGTTGCCGAGCGTGAACGTGTCGCCATCCGCGAACAGCCGGTCGAAGTCGGCGTCGACGTCGAAGGCGTCCGGCGCGTTGTAGATGCCGCGCCACAAGTCCGCGATCTCGCGCACCTTCTCGCCGATCGCCTGCGGCGCGTTGAGCCGGGTCTTGAGGTAGGCGCCCGCCATGAAGTGGTCGGCATGCGGATGGGTGTCGAGGATCCAGTCCACCGTCAGGCCGTGCGCGCTCACGTGCTTGAGGATGTCGTCCGCCGAACGGGTGTCGGTGCGCGCGCTGCGCGGATCAAAGTTCCATACCGCGTCGATGATCGCCGCCTTCTTACTGGCCGGATCGCTGACGACGTATTGGATGCTGCCGGTGTCCGGCTCGTAGAAACCGGTGACGCCCGGCGATGCCGGTCCGCGCGAGGCGCTGGTCTGTTGGTTCTGCATATTTTTCATATCGCAAAAATGTCGCTTCTGATTTTCCTATATTCGACTCGAAGGTCAGATTTTTCCATTTATCAGAGCGTCTTATGGCAAAGTTGGGCTACGGCCCGCATGCCGGTTCAGGGAGTTCGCGGCGTGGTTCGAAAACACCCGCGATTTCATAGTCTTAAGCTATTGGCGCATAACCCACTTGGAACCGTTGTAAATCTAGGCAACAACAGAAAAACATTGCATGAATGTGCAGGGTCAGACATGCAACTCTTCACGACTGCCGAAGCCGCCTCGTATCTCCGCCTGAAAGAGCGAAAAATCTATGAGATGGTGGCCGAGGGTACGGTTCCGTGCACCAAGGTCACTGGCCGCTGGCTGTTTCCCAAGGTCGAGCTCGATCAGTGGCTGTCGGCCAGCGTCACGCGGCCGCCCGGCATGGTGCGGTTCGAGCCGGCGCCGATCGTGGCCGGCAGTCACGATCCGCTGCTGGAATGGGCGTTGCGCGAGAGCGGTTCGGGTCTGGCGACGCTTGCCGTCGGCAGCGAGGCCGGCCTCGGTCGTTTCCTCGCCGGCGAAAGCACCGCTGCCGCCATCCATCTGCACGCGTTGGAAGACGCGGCTGCCGACGCCAACGTCGCCACCTTGCGGGGCCGCAGCGACGTTCAGGACATGGTGCTGATCGCCTTCTGCCGCCGCGAGCAGGGCCTCCTGCTGGCGCCCGGCAACCCGCTCGGCATCCACTCGATCGTGGACGTGATCGCCAGCAAGGCCCGCGTCAGCATGCGGCCCAAGGGCGCCGGCGCGCAATTGCTGCTGCTGTCGCTGCTGCATGGGATCAAGACGCCGCTCGAACAACTCGTTACCGTCAGCCCGGTCTCGCCGACCGGCCCGGACATCGCACAGGCGGTGCGCGCCGGCCGTGCCGACACCGGCATCGCCACCCGCGGTGTCGCCAACGCCGCCGGGCTCGATTTCGTTCCCATCGTCTGGGAGCATTTCGACTTGGTCATGCGCCAGCCCGACTACTTCCACGCGCCGATGCAGTCTCTGATCCGCTTCCTGAGCTCGCCCAATCTCGCCGCGCGCGCCCAGGAACTCGGCGGCTACGACATGAGCGAGGCGGGCCAGGTCCGGTTTGTGATCTGAGGCGGCGCGCGTTAAGACTGCCGCCATGAATACGCCTGGGAACGCCACCGACACGCCGGCCTGGCCGGACGAACTGCGCCTGCACAAGGACCGCAAGACGCTCACCGTCAGCTTCGAAGGCGGCGAGCGCTACGACCTCGCGGCCGAATACCTGCGCGTGAAGAGCCCAAGCGCGGAGGTGCAGGGCCATTCCGCCGAGGAGCGCAAGACCGTTCCCGGCAAGAAGGACGTCGCCATCCTGGAGGTGCTGCCAGTCGGCAATTACGCGGTGCGGCTGGTGTTCGACGACCTGCACTCGACCGGCATCTATAGCTGGGACACGCTGCGCGATTTCGGCCGTAACCACGGCCGTTACTGGCAGGAATACCTCGACGAGTTGGCCTCGAAGAATTTGAGCCGCGATCCGCCGGCCAAGCGGTGAGCGATCTACATTAGCGGCCGGCTTTCATCCGCCGTCCGCCGAACAGCATTGCCGAGAACGATGTCCGTACGCACGGCGCGCCATACCTTGTCGAGCCGGACGGCCGGCGTCATCGGCAACGGGATGGAATGGTACGATTTCGCGCTGTTCGGCTATTTCGCCCCATCATCGGCAATCATTTCTTTCCGGCCGCCAATTCGCTGACCTCGCTGCTGCAGACCTACGGCGTGTTCGCCGCCGGCTTCCTCACGCGCCCCCTGGGGGCGGTCGTCTTCGACTATATCGGCGACCGTTTCGGCCGAAGCCGCGCGCTCGTTCTGTCGGTCATCATGATGGGCGCGCCGACCTTTTGCCTTGCCTGCTTCCTGGCTACGACCAAGTCGGCCTGTGGGCGCCCGGTCTGCTGGTGGTCATCCGGCTCATTCAGGGCCTGACCGTCGGCGGCGAGTTCAGCAGCTCGGTTACTTACATGGTCGAGACGGCGCCGAGCGGCCGGCGCGGCTGCGCCGGCAGTTGGGCGAACTTCGGCAGCATGAGCGGAACGCTGCTCGGCTCGGGCACGTCGGCGGCGTTCGCGACGATGCTTTCGACGGCACCGCTGCACAGCTGGGGTTGGCGCGTGCCCTTCCTGCTCGGCATTCTGCTAGCGGCCTTCGCGCTCTACATGCGGCGCAACCTGCCGCATACGCAGCTCTTCAAGGAGCATGTGAAGAACCACACCGACGACAACCCGCTGCACGAGGCGCTGACGCGTGGCCAGAGCGGCGCGTTGTTGGCGGCACAGCTTCTGTTCGCGGTGCTAGTCGCGTTCTCCGTCGCCATCGCCCCGGTCATGTTTGTCGAGATGTTCCCGACCGAGGATCGCCTCACCGGCTACAGCCTCGCGTTCGACATCGGGCTCGGCCTCGTCGGCGACACCGCGCCGGTGATCGCGATCTGGCTGATCGAGGCGACCGGCATGCCGGCGGCGCCGGGGCTTTACCTCGCGGGCTTGTCGCTGGTGTCGGTCGTGGCGCTGGCCTTCATGCGCGACCGAAGCCGCGCGCTGCTGCTCTAAGAGTCCGAGCCAAAAACGGGATCAACCAAGCCGGCATCAAAAAAGCCCGCTTGAGAGGCGGGCTTGTTCATTTCTGCCGTCTTTGTTTGAAAATGGTGGGCGGTGCAGGGATTGAACCTGCGACCCCACCCGTGTGAAGGGTGTGCTCTCCCGCTGAGCTAACCGCCCGCCTTTTCGGCTGCGCGGATATAAGGTTGGCCGCCGAGGCCTGTCAAGCGAGGCCCCGGAAGCCCCCGGATCAGTGGCTCTGCGGCTCGTCGCTGCGCGGCACCCGCGAGGCGTGGCGTTGTAGCGCCCGGATGCGGTCGGCGAGATTGCCTTGGTTCGGCTCATCTTGGCCGAGCGCGACATTGCTCAAGCCGGCCGCCGCGTTGCGGTCGCGGACGGTTTCCGCCGCTAGGATGGCGTCGATCGGCGAGTCCGGGCCCTCCAGCGCCGAGGCGAGCCGTGCCACTTCCGCGGCCACGTCGTTGATGCGCTCGCGCAGCAGCGAGTTCTCCACCCGCTCCGACGCCCAGGCTTCCTCGGTCTCGCGCTTCATGCTGGCGAGATCGCGCGACAGCCGGTCGCGTTCGTCGCGCGTGCGCTCGAGCTCGTTCCGCAACTCGGTCTTCTCGGCCGTGAGCTTGGCGGTGGCGGAGCTGGTGCGGCCGTCGAGTTCGGCGATCGCCGCGCGCAGGTCGGTCTCGGTCTTGCGCGCGGTCTCGATGTCGCCGACCGCGTGCTTCAACTCGGTCTCGGTCTGGGTCAGGATGCGCGACTGCTCGGTGAGCCGCTGTTCCAGGTCGTGGGCGCGGCGGCCGAGCAGTTCGGCCTCGCTGGTCTGCGCCGCCAGTTGCTGCTCGAGCTCGCCGACGCGGCGGCCGAGGTTCTCGACCTTGCCGCGCTCGTCGTCCAGTTCCTTGGTCGCCGTATGCAGCGCGACGCGCTCGGCCTCGCGGCGGTCTTCCACCGCCTTGACCTCGCGGCCGGCCTCGGCGAGCCGGTCCTTCAGCGCTTCGATCTGTGCCTTCAGCGCGGTGATCTCGACCTTCTGCGCGTCGGCGAAGGTGGAGCGCTCGTCGAGCTCGCCTTCCATCTTGGCGAGCTCGGCTTCCTTGTCGGACAGCGTGCGCTCGGCCTCGTGCATGGTCTGGGTCTTGACCGAGACTTCTTCCTCGGTCGCGCGCAACTGGTCGCGTAGCGACTTGTCGCGCGCCTCCAGGGCGAAAATGGTGGCGGTCTTTTCGCCGAGCTCGATCTTGAGCCGGTTGATGGCGTCGCCCTTCTTGCCGAGCTCGGCAAGCTGGCCGGTGCTCTTGGCCTTGAGCTGCTCGACGCTCATTTCAAGGCGCCGCGTCGACATGGCGAATTCGGCGCGCAGTTGATCCTTGTCGGCCTGGATCTCCGCCATCGACAGCGGCGTGGCGGCTTCGAGCCGCCGCATGGTCAGACGGACGGCACGGTTATGGACAAGCGGAACGATAACCAGCCCGGCAAGAGCGGCCACCAGAAAGCCGATCCCGAGGTACATGATCGGATCAACCATGAAACGACGCCTCCAACGCAGCACTTCCCCGCCTAGATCCCCAGTGGAACCATTGCACGGGGGGACCGGTGCTCAAAGCGCAAGCCCACATTAACCTAAACTCCGGCGCGCTAGTGCCGCCGATTTGAAGTTCCTGCGCCGCTTGCCGCAATCTCTTTCAGGAACTTCAAATCGAAAGCGGCACTAGAATCATAGACTTCCTAGTGCCCCTTTTGCTTCCGAAGTTCGTGTTAGAACGCGCTGCAGCTAACTACGAACTTCGGAAGCGGGGCGCCAGTGAGGGGCCGGGGTCCAGACTAATACGAATAATGTCGATTTCAGAACGGGTTCCAGGTCGCGCGGCGGGTGAATTTGAGGTACCCGACATTGGCGCCGAGGCGTAAGCCCACGCCGGAGCGGATCGGCACCACGACGATGTGGTTGTAAGTCAGCGCCGTCATGCCGAACCCACCGATGAGATAGGCCGAGCCGTCGATGCCGCCGAAGCGCTGGTAGATCGCATCGGTCGACGGCAGGTTATAGACCAGCATCATGGTGCGCGCACCGTCACCGCCCCAGTCGAAGCCGACCGAGGGTCCCTCCCAGAACACCCGGCGGTCGCCGGCATTGCGCGTGTAGAGCGTGCCGTCGCCATAGCGCAGCCCCACCACGAAGGCGCCGCCGCCCTGTTGGCCGAGCACGTAGCCGTTGGGCTCGCCGAAGCGGCTGAAGGCCTGCTGCACCACCTGGGCGAGGTCCTGCGAGACGGTGCCGAAGAACTTGTGGCCTTTGCGGATGACCTCGTCGGCGGAAAACGTGTCGCGGTGGCGCGGCGCCGCGCTCTGGGCGAGGGCGGCGTCGGCCGCGAAGACGAACAGGCAAAGCGTCAGGGCCGTCAGGCGCAAGGCGGCGCGCATTCGGAAGCTCCTTTTCGAGATCGGTTCCCGGACCGAGAGATTTAACCGGATGCTCATGTGCGG
>JARRQH010000053.1:514-30834 GCA_037381985.1 Pseudolabrys sp. | reverse complement strand
CGGATCGAAGCCGGGGCCGACGGCCAGCGACGAGGCGACGTTGCCCAGCGTCTCTACCACCTTCTCGTATATTCCGCGCTGTGCGTAGATGCGGGTTGCCGCACAGCAGGTCTGGCCCGTGTTGAAGAAAATCCCGATCCCCGCAGCAACCGCGAGCTGCTCGATATCCATGTCGTCGAACATGATCATCGGAGCCTTGCCGCCCAATTCCAGCGTCACCCGCTTCATGTCTTCCATGGCGCGAACTCCGATCAGCTTGCCGACCGCTGTCGATCCGGTGAAGGCAAGTTTGTTCACGCCGGGATGCGCCGTCAGCGCGGCGCCGGCCTCCTCCCCCAGCCCGGTAACGACGTTGACCACCCCCTTCGGAAAACCTGCCTCAATGCAAAGCTCGGCCAGCCGGATCGCCGTCAACGGCGTTTCCTCCGCCGGTTTCAGGACGACAGTGCAGCCGCAGGAAAGGGCCGGTGCGATCTTCCAGCACGCCATGTTGAGCGGAAAATTCCAGGGCGTGATGGCGCCGACCACACCGACCGGCTCCCGGCGCGTATACGCCTGATAGCGAGTGCCGGGCGGCAGCGGAATGGAAACGTCGATCGTCGACCCCTCGATCTTCGTTGCCCAACCGGCCATGTAGCGCACGTAATCCGCCGAGGCCCCGACCTCGATCAGCCGTGACATCATGACCGACTTCCCATTGTTCAGCGTCTCGAGTTGAGCAAGCTCTTCGCCATTTTCCTCGATAATATCCGCCAGCTTCAGCATGAGGCGCTGCCGCTCGACCGGCAAAAGTCGAGACCATTCGCCTTCCAGCGCCGCGCGCGCCGCTCTGACCGCCTTGTCGATATCCGCAGCGCCGCCGCGCGGTGCATTGGCGATCTCGGCGCCCTTCGAAGGATCGAAGATCGGGAAGGTCCCGCCCGACTCGGCCGCCACGCGCTCGCCGTCGATCACCATCCGGATATCACCCGACAGGAATTCCGTGACCCCACGTGCAAGCTCCTGCACCGATTTCTGCGGATCTGCGATACGCATCGTCTTACTCCCCACGACTGCGGTCCCGCAACGGGACGCGATTGACATATTTGACATATAAAAATATGATCTAGCATCTTTTTAGGGACTTGCAAATGGCAGAGAGATCGTTCGCGCGCGAGGTGCAGGACCTGCGATTGGGAGACGGCGACGTCTTCCGCGGCGAAGGGATTCTGGCAATCACCAAGGCCTTGCTGCAATCCGGGGTTTCCTATGTCGGCGGCTACCAGGGTTCGCCCATCTCGCACCTGATGGACGTGCTGGCGGACGCCAAGGACGTGCTCGACGAACTGGGGGTCAACTTCCAGAGCTCCGCCAACGAATCGACTGCCGCCGCGATGCTGTCGGCTTCAGTCATGTATCCGCTGCGCGGCGCGGTCGCCTGGAAGTCGACGGTGGGAACCAATGTCGCCTCCGATGCGCTCGCCAATCTTTCCTCCGGCGGCGTCACTGGCGGGGCGATGGTGATCGTTGGCGAGGATTACGGCGAGGGTTCGTCCATCATGCAGGAGCGCACGCACGCATTTGCGATGAAATCGCAGATGTGGCTACTCGATCCGCGTCCGGATCACACCTGCATCGTCGACCTGATAGAAAAGGGCTTCCAGCTTTCGGAGGCATCCAACACGCCGGTCATGCTCCAGGTCCGGGTCCGCAGCTGCCATATGCACGGCAGTTTCGAATGCAAGGATAATGTCAAGCCGGCGTTCACGATCAACGACGCGCTGAGCAATCCGAAGCGGGACCTCGACCGTATCGTGCTGCCGCCCGCGGCCTACGAGCACGAGCGCGAAAAAATCGCCAAGCGCATGCCGGCGGCCATCGACTTCGTTCGCGACAACAAGCTGAACGAGACATTCGGGCCCGCCGAGGGCAAGGTCGGCATCGTGCTTCAGGGCGGCATGTACAACAATGTCATCCGTGCTCTGCAGTATCTCGGGCTTTCCGATGCCTACGGAAACACCCAGGTGCCTCTCTACGTCATGAACGTCACCTATCCGATGATCGATTCGGAAATCGCCGAGTTCGCCCAGGGAAAGGATGCCCTTCTGATGGTGGAGGAAGGGCAGCCGGAATATCTGGAGCAGTCGCTCAACACCGTGCTGCGGCGCCGCGACATCAACACGCGCGTTCGCGGCAAGGATGTGCTTCCGATGGGCGGCGACTACACCGCCCATGCGATCATGGAAGGCGTCCGCAAATTCATGGAGGAGAACGAGCCACGGCTTCTGGGCAATCGCCCGCCGCTTCCCGACGCCAAGAAGGTTCTTGCCGATCCGAAGGTGGAAAAGCTCAGGTCCGTCGTTCCCAGCCGGCCACCGGGGCTGTGCACCGGTTGCCCCGAGCGGCCGATCTTCGCCGCGATGAAGCTCGTCGAGGAGGAATTGGGCGAGCACCACGTCTCGGCGGACATCGGATGTCATCTCTTTTCGATCCTGCCGCCGTTCAATATCGGCAGCACAACGATGGGGTACGGTCTCGGTCCGGCCTCCACCGCTGCATTCAGTGCCAGGTCCGACAAAAGGTCGATCGCCGTCATGGGCGACGGCGGCTTCTGGCACAACGGGCTAACGAGCGGCATCGGCAATGCCGTCTTCAACAAGCACGACGGCGTCTTCCTGATCGTCGACAATTTCTATTCCTCCGCCACCGGCGGCCAGGACATCCTGTCGTCGCGCGCGCGGAACAAGAACCGCAGCACCAACAATTCCATCGTCGACGCGGTCAAGGGGATCGGGGCGAAATGGGTGCGCCAGGTCGACAGGACCTACGACGTAGGCACGATGCGTGCGACGCTGAAGGAGGCTCTGACGACAAAGGACGAGGGTCCCAAGATCATCGTCGCCTCGTCCGAGTGCATGTTGAACAAGCAGCGGCGCGTCAAACCTCTCGTGGCCAAGAGCATCAAGGAAGGAAAGCGCGTTGTAAAGGAGCGCTTCGGCGTCGACGAGGACGTGTGTACCGGCGATCACGCCTGTATCCGTCTCTCCGGCTGCCCATCCCTTTCGGTGAAGCACCTCGACGACCCGCTTCGCGACGACCCGGTCGCGGCCATCGACAACACATGCGTCGGCTGCGGAAATTGCGGCGAAGTCTCGGAAGCTGCAGTGCTGTGCCCGTCTTTCTACCGCGCCGAGGTCATTCACAACCCGACATCTTGGGACAGGTTCAAGGAAAAGCTGTTCATGTCGGTCATCCGCTTCCTTCAGGATCGCCGCGCCAGCCGCCGTATCGCCATTGAGGCCGCGGAATGAGAGACGAAACGACCAAACTGCCGCTCGCCGCGACGGCCGAAGCAACCGAGCGTCCTATATCGATCGCCACCGTCGCGATGGGCGGCCAGGGGGGCGGCGTGCTAACCGGCTGGATCGTCAAGCTCGCCGAAGACGCCGGCTGGGTGGCTCAGTCGACGTCCGTGCCCGGCGTCGCGCAGCGAACCGGCGCCACCATCTACTATGTCGAGATGATGCCGCCGTCCAACGGACAGAAGCCGATCCTGGCTCAGATGCCCACCCCCGGCGATGTCGACGTGGTGCTCGCCTCGGAGTTCATGGAAGCCGGCCGCTCCATTCTGCGCGGCATCGTGACGCCCGACCGCACGACGCTGATCGCCTCCAATCACCGATCCTTCGCGATCGCCGAGAAGATGGTGCCCGGCGAGGGCATCGCCGACAGCCGGTCGGTAGAGGACGCCATAGGCGCGACGGCAAGGAAGCAAATCATATTCGATATGGAAACGCTCGCCATTACGAATGGAAGCGTCATCTCGGCATCGATGTTCGGCGCGCTTGCCGGCTCCGGCGCCCTGCCGTTCGAGAAGACAGCATATCATGCGGTGATCGAGGCCGGCGGGAAGGACGCGGCGGCCAGCATCAAGACGTTTGACGCAGCCTTCGATCTCGCCGCTGGTCCACATGCTTCGAATACCCGTTCCGTGGAGCCAATGCCTGTCTCTTCGGCCGCCGTGCCCACATCGTCTTCTGACGCCCGCTTTTCGCGGCTGCTTTCGCAGCTGCACTCGTCTTTGCCCGATGCCGCTCTTCCAATCGCCTATGCGGGCCTGAAGAAGGTGGTCGACTATCAGGATGATCACTACGGTGCGGAATATCTGGATATTCTTACAGGGCTTCACGCGACGGACCGGGAACTGCACGGTGCGGACAACGGCTACTCCTTCACCGTCAACGCCGCCAAGTATCTAGCGAACGCCATGGCTTATGACGACGTCATCAGGGTAGCGGATCTCAAGACCCGTTCGACTAGGCGCACCCGTATCGAGAACGAGGTGGGCGTCAGCCCGGCGCAGATCCTCCAAACCGTCGAATTCATGCATCCGCGCATGGAAGAAGTCGCCGGGATGCTGCCTGCCGGCGTCGCGCGCTGGCTTAATGCCCGGCCGACGCTCTATGACTGGCTCGACCGCCGGGTGAATAAGGGCCGTCGCGTGCGCACATACTCCCTGGCCTGGTTCATGACGCTTTACGTGTTGGGCGGCATGCGAGGCCTACGGCGGCGGTCGATGCGGCATGCGACGGAGACGGCGCATCGCGATGAATGGCTTGCCCTGGCTACGGAAATGGCGCGCAAGAACTACAAGCTCGGTGTCGAAGTTCTCAAGTGCAGGCGTCTCATCAAGGGTTATTCAGACACCCACATCAGAGGTCTTACCAAATTCGATCAGGTGCTTTCGGAAGTGCGGCGCATCCAGGACCGCAGCGACGCCGCGGATTGGGCGAGACGCTTGCGGAAGGTTGCGATCAAGGAGACCGGCGGCGAGGACCTCGACGGCGCCATCGAGACGATTAGATCATTTTCCTAAAAGAGCGAAACAAGACTATGAACCAACGGCCTTCGCCCATATCCTTCTCGACGGTCTCCCCGTCCGTCTGGTCGTGCGACGTCAACATTTATCACGGCCAGTGCGATCCGGCGGGCATCGTCTATACGCCGATATTCTTCGATATATTCAACAGGGTCATCGAGGACTGGTACCGCGATGCGCTCGGCCTGAGCTACTACGACTTCATCGGTCCACGCAGCACGGGCCTCGGATATGCAAACGCGCATTGCGATTTTTTCGTCACCTGCACGATGGGCGACACGATTCGCGTCGCCGTAACGGTTGAGCGCATCGGCAATTCGTCTTTCACGCTGGTGCTGCACGCCTTCAACGGCGGCGGGGAAGCATTGCGAGGTCGCTTCACAGTCGTGACAACCGATTTGCGGCAGCATCGGCCCATACCGTTGCCGGACGATCTAAGGCAGGCTTTGCTTGACTACAGTGGCGCGGGCGACTAGCTGACATCATCGTTGGCCTGCGCTGCAGCCGGCACGCCCTCATACCCGTGAGAGAATAGTCAGGCGAGCTCGATGGCAGACGATTTTTCACCGTACCGCAACGACGAGTCGGCCGACCGGATCCAGAAAGTCGAAACGCGGCTTTGGCTTCGCATGCTCTCGCTGCACAGCGAAGTCTATTCGCGACTCAACCGCGCGCTCGGCACCGAGCTCGGTCTCTCCGTGGCGAAATTCGACGTGCTTGCCCAACTTGACCGTTTCCGGGACGGCTTGACCCTGGGGCAGCTTTCGCGAAACCTGAGGGTAACGGGCGGCAACGTCTCTGGCCTCGTTCGGCGACTTTCAGCCGACGGTTTGATCACCCGGGAAATGTCGAGCGAGGACCGTCGTTCGTTCTTCGTCCGGCTGACGCCGAAGGGAGCTTCGGTGTTCGAGTCCGCCCGTCGGATGCATCAAAGAGAGCTCGACGAGTGTTTCAGTCGCGCGTCGGTCGATGAACTCGATAAGGCGCTCAAAGCCCTCAACGGACTTTCCAGCCGCATGCATCGCGAAACAGCGGAGTAGTTGGATGAGCCGGCAGAGCCACAACGAGAACAAGCGCTTCGGCGGGCCGCCCCAGACTACCGAGGACCTGCATCACCACATACCTTACCTCGTCAACCGGTTGGCGAGTTCTTGGAACGCGGAACAAAACAAGAGACTGGGCACTTGCGGCATCAATAGCGTCACGTTGCGCACCCTGTCGGTTCTGCACATTCATGAGAAGCTAACAGTCAACGAAATCGCGGCGCTCGCGTTCGCCGAACAATCGACAGCCAGCCGCGCTATCGATGCAATGGTGACATCCGGCCTCGTCGAGCGGCAGATCTCCGACCAGGACCTTAGGCGCAGGGAGGTCGTGCTGACCGATGCCGGGCGCAAGCTGCTTGATGCGTCTTGGCCAACCATGGACGAACACTACGCTCTTATGACGCGGGACATTGCCGCAGAGGAAATCGCTGTCTGCGGACGCGTCCTCCTGCGCATGATCGAGAACCTGAAACCCAAGCAAAGTTAGAAGCGCCAGCATTCGAAGCGCATCGTTCGGTCCACAAGCCGATGCACTCCGAGACGGTCGGCGCCATACGGGCCGATCGTGCAGGACCGCCGACGCTGCGGGTGGCCGGCAACCGCCTATGCGCTCTGGCCCCCCAGACTCGTGCCACCGCAGACATAGAGAACCTGTCCGGT
Organism: Pseudolabrys sp.; assembly: GCA_037381985.1. Classification (GTDB taxonomy): domain Bacteria; phylum Pseudomonadota; class Alphaproteobacteria; order Rhizobiales; family Xanthobacteraceae; genus Pseudolabrys. Next base: position 24,270 of record JARRQH010000053.1, on the reverse strand, counting down.
CACGAAGCCGGAATTCTCGCCCAGAAAAAATTCCAGTGCGTTAACGACGTCCTGGCGAGTGCCGAGGCGACGCACCGGCACGGATTTCGAGATATTCTCCTGCGTCTGCGAATCCTTCGGCACGATGCCCCAGAAGTTGTCGGTCAGGATCGGCCCTGGCGCGACGACGTTGACCGTGATCCCCTTGGGCGCGAGTTCAAGCGCCCAGGTTCTCGCCAATCCGTGAATTCCAGCCTTCGTCGCCGAATAAGCCGATCGCGTCGGCATGCCCATGGATGCACGCGATCCGACGAAGACGATGCGTCCGAATGCCTGTTCCTCCATGTGGCCGAGCGCTGCCTGGGTCAGGATCATCGGCGCACCGAGATGCAGCTGCGCCAGCGTTGTGATGTCCTCGGCGCGTGCCTCGGGCAGGAGATTGGGCAGAATCATGCCGGCGTTGTGAACGAGATGGTCGATCGTATGGGCCTTGCAGATCTCTGCGGCTACCGCCCGCGTTTCCCCGACATCCGTCAAGTCGGCTGCGTAGGCGGCCAGCCGATCGTCAGTCCAGGCGGGTTTGTGCAAACCCACCGAGACGACCCGATGTCCTCTGGCGAGCAGGCGCTTGGCTAATTCCTCACCGATGCCGGAATTGCCACCGGTAATGAGAGTGGTGCGAACCGCCTCCATCACTTTTCTTCCGATACGAGAGCGATCACGCGCAGCGGGCTGCCCGAACCGCCCTCGATCTTCAAGGGCGCCGCCACGATGACGGCGCCAAACGCCGGCAGCCTATCGAGATTTGCGAGACATTGCAGCCCGTAGTGGCCGTTGCCGTGCAGGATCGAATGGGCCGGCATCGGCTCTTCGAAATGCGCCCCCTGCCCGGCATCTGTGCCGATCGTCTCGACCCCCAGCCCGACACAGTCGCGGTCGTGCACGAGGAAGCGAACGGCGTCCGCGTCCGGTCCCGGCGAATGCGCACCGTCGTCCTTCAGGTTAAGATAGGATGTCGTTCCGACTCGCTTGTACCAATCGGTGCGCAGCAGAATCCAGTGGTGCGGAGGAATGGGAGCGTGCCGCTCTTCCCAGTCCTCGAGGAAGGCGCGGGTCACGACGAAATCCTCGTCGGCGGCAGATTCCGAGCTGATGTCGACGACGACGGCGGGGCGAATGAACTCCGTTGGCGAGACTGTATCGACGGTTCCGTTCGGCACATCCCGGCCCGTGATCCAATGCGCGGGCGCATCGAAATGGGTGCCGGTGTGCTCGTTCATGGAAATGTTGTTCCAATACCATGCGGGACCGTTCGCATCGTATCGGGACACGGACTCCATGCGGAACGGTTCGCACTGGCCGAACTCCGACGGCAGCACAATGACCGGGAAATCAGACGTCAGCGTATTCGTCAGGTCGACAACGCGTATCGCGTCCGAAGCGATGGCCGACAACAGATTCGAAAGTGTCTTGTCCATGCCGTTCATACGTTCTTCTCCCTTGAATAAAGCGCGGGATCATCCAGCCAGCGGTCCATCGCGTCGACCGCGAAGTCGCCGACGCACCGTTGCTCCTGTCCTGCCTCGAGCAGCTTGATCAATTCGCCCGCCAACCGCGCCGGTGCCACCTTCGGCAGTGGAACGGATTGATGGTCCTCGTCATCCGTCGGGCCGGCGAATATCGCCGACACGCGAACGCCGGCGGCACGCATCTCGTGCCGGAAGCTCTGAAGCAACGAGTAGCGCGCCGCCTCGCTGGCTGACAAGCCAGCGAATCCGGCGTCAGGCGCAAGTCCGTGAACCGAAAGAATGTCGACGAAGGCACCGCAAGGACGCCTGACAAGGAGTGGTGCCGCTGCCTGCGCAAGCCGCGAAAAGCCGAGCGCACCGATGTCGAACGCCTTCTTCTGATCGATCAGGTTCGCCGAGCGGCTGATCCCGCCGGGACGGACGAAACGGGCGGTGTTCACGACGATGTCGAGTGGACCACCAAGTCGGGCGAAACATTCGCTGACCGAACGCGAATCCGTGAGATCGAGAGGCACGGAGCGAACCATTGGTGCCGGAAACTGCTCGCCCTTCGCATCGGCGGGTCGGGCAGGCGGCGGCAGCCCCGCGACGACGCATCCGGCGCCCGCCGCCGTCAGCGCTTCGACGAGGGCGCGCCCGACGGCATTGCGTCCGTCACTGACAAGGACGGTGCGGTCCTTGACCGGCACCACGAATTCGCGCCCCTGCACATCCGCCGGCATCGCGGGATCTCCTGCTGCGGGGGCGGCGAATAGAGCGGCGTTTCCCCCTTTGTCGAGCACCAGTTTCATCTCGGCCCTGTCGCCCGCCTTGAGCCCTGCATGCAGATGCGCCAGCGCGACCGGACCGGCATCGAGCGCGACCTTGCCCATTCGCCAGGGTAGGTGATCGCGAAAATAAAGATCGGTCGTCACACGAATCGTCGTTTCCGACAGAACCACAGCCCCCCGGGCCTGATCCTCCCAGGCAAGCTCGCTCCAGCAGTGCGGACATATGTCGCGCGGCGGATAGGTAACAGCGCGGCATTCGAGGCATCTCTGAAGCGCGAAGTGCCCCTGCCCGGCGCGGGCCGACATGGCCCGCATTGCGCGGCTGCGCAGACCCGGCGGAACATGTCTCTCGACGGCGCGGGCGAGCGGATCGCGTTTCTCGCGGCGAAATCGTGCCGTCATCGGCATGCCTCGATGATCGCTGCGGCGGTGCATACGCCGCGGTCGTAGTTGACGAGCCCGAAGCCCGAGATCGCAGCCACACTGGCATCGGGCACCTGAGCGCCCAACGGCTTGCGCAGAACCTGGCGCAAGCCTTCCGTCACGTTCTGGAACCCACCCGCCGCGCCGGCCTGGCCGGCGGATAGCTGCCCGCCGTTCGTGTTAAGCGGAAGGTCGCCGTCGATCTCGAAATTTGTTGCGCGGATGAACGCCGCGGCGCTGCCCTTTTCGCAAAAGCCGAGGTCTTCGAGCTGCATAGCGACGATGACGGGATAATCGTCATAGGCCTCCAGAACGTCGACATCGTCCGGCCCGATCCCGGCCATCGTCCACAGCGCATCGACATCCACCGCCCAGCCGCCACGCAACTGGACGGGGTCTTCCGGATAGGCGTTGTGGCGCTCGATAGTCGCTCGGACGCGAGCGCCGGGAAGATTCCGCCGCGCGGCGATTTCCGGTGTCGTCACGATGAACGCTTCCGCGCCAGCACAGGGCATCACGCAGTCGTAAAGATGCACAGGATCGCATATGGCGCGCGACCTCAGATAATCGTCGAGCGTCAGCTCCTTGCGGTGCAGCGCCAGCGGATTGCTGCCAGCGTTGCGTCTCTGGGCGACGCAAAGCCTGCCGAAATCCTCCCGCTCCACGCCATAGGCGCGCATGTATTGATCGGTGATCAGGGCAAATGTCGCATTTGGTCCGCCGAATCCGTAAGGATAGACGGCATCCTGCGAAAAGCGAGAAAACCCGGTCAATATTTGCCGGTAGCTGTCCAGATGATTTGTGTCCGCCGCCACGCAAGCAACGATGTCCGCGTCGCCGCATTGAACGGCGCGGGCCGCCCGCCGCAGTGCCATGACCCCACTCGCCCCGCCGGTGGGAATATGGTCGAGCCATCGCGGCGTCAGACCGAGATGCTGGACCATGCCGACGGCCGAGTCCGGCGCGGCCGAAAAGCTTGCGAAGCAAAAGCCGTCGAAATCGGAGGGCTTGAAGCCGGTCGCCGCCAGACCGCGCATCGCCTTGCCCGTCCACCAATGAGCCGACCGGCGCGAAAAGCGCTCGTAGGGAACCGTCACCGGCGCGCAGACGACGACATCGTCATAACTGGCCCTGGCGCGCATCAGACCTGACGCTTCTTCAGCGCACGCAGATCAAAGAGCTCGCCCTTCTCCATCTTCTCGCCAACGCGGGTTTTCAGGGCGGCCCGCAGGATCTTCTCCGTCGCCGTCAGCGGCAGCGCATCAACAAACGCGATCCAGCCCGGCGCCTTGTAATAGGCCATCTGATCGAGAGACCACCGGACGATGTCCTCAGCCGCCTCACGGCCGACAGCCGATCCCTCGGCAACGATCAGTGCAGCCACCTCGTCGCCGCGCACGGCATCAGGCGTGGCCGCGACGCCCGCCTGAAGCACCATCGGGTGCTTGCCGAGCACCGTTTCGACTTCGACGGCGGCGATGTTCTCACCCGAGCGGCGGATAACGTTCTTCTTGCGGTCGATGAAGTGAAGATCGCCATCGGAGTCGCTGCAGACGACATCTCCCGTATGGAACCAGCCACCCTGCCAAGCTTCCGCCGTCGCCTCGGGATTCTTCAGATACTCCTTGAAGAAGCCGTATCGCGGATTGACGCCCTTGCGACGAACGAGCAATTCTCCTGGGGTCGGCGAAGCCACGTCGGCGCCCTCGTCATCGACGATCCTGATCTCGATTTCGGCGGCGGGCCGGCCGAAACAACTTGTGCCAATCTTGCGGGGTTCCCGGCTCGCGCAGATGACACCACCGCTTCCGGTCTCCGTCATCGCCCAGGCTTCGATCAGCGGAAAGCCGAAGCGCTGCTCGAAGGGCGCGTGGAGCTCGGTGGCGACGCCGGCGCCGAAACCGAACCGGACCAAGTGCGCCTTGTCCTGCTCACTTGGCGGCGCCTTCATCAACATCGAGGGCATGACACCAAGATAATGCAGGCAGGTCGCGCCGCTGCGTCGCACCGAATCCCACCATGTGCTCGGATGAAAGCGGTCGAGGATCGTCAGGCACCCGCCGACCGTCACCATGGCAAGCACGGAGACCGCCATTGCATTCATGTGGAAGATCGGCAGCGGCGTCAGCATCCGCTCCTGTCCGCGCCGCAGTTGTATCAACCCGCCGGCATCCCGGTACCAGTCACCCGAATGTAGGAAATACTCATTGGTCAGAACACAGCCCTTCGGCTTTCCCGTCGTGCCCGAGGTGTAAAGCAGCGCGGCTTCCGTCTGCGAACCGATCTCCGTCGTGTCGTTCGCCTGCTTTCCGAGCGGCGCAATGACTTCGCCCGGCACGATCGGCTGGAACTCGCGACCGATGTTGCGCGCGGCCGCCGCCAGTTCGTCGCGGCGCTCGGCAAGCACAAAGGCGGCGTCCATTTCAGAGTGCTCGATGATATATTCGAGTTCACTGAGCCTAAGGTCGGTATTGATCGGCACGACCGACGCGCCGAGGGCATTCAGCGCGAACCAGATCTCGATGAAAACCGGCCTGTTCTGGAGAAGCAGGCCCACCCGGGTTTCGCTGCCGTAGCCTGCCGCACCAAGCAGTTTCCGCCAGGCCGTCACGCGTTCGAGCATAGAGCCGTAGGAAATCTCGCCCGCTTCGACGCCGTAGATTTCGGCCGTTTCCGGCAGCACGTTCAGAAAAGCGTTGGCGGCGTAGGCTTCGGCTATCGATGCACATCTCGAGAAAACGGTTTCGTTGGTCACGACCCCTCACATGAAAAGCTGAATGTTCCCGAAGGGCGCATCGAAATTGACGAGATCGATGCGCTTGAGCCGGATCTTGAGATCGCCGGACACCCGCTCCAGCTCGTGCGTCTGCCAACCGGAATAACGCTCGAGCAGATCACCGCGGGTCTCCGTGTAGATGAAGGACGTGCGCACCTTGAAACGCCCGGCACCGGCATCCGATTCCAGAACGACGGGAGCCTGAAGAAGGTGGTGACACCGGCTTTTCGGCTTCTGGCTGAATGTCCTCTCGCCGGCCAGCCGCTCCACCCGGACCTTGAGCAGCAGCAGGTCCTCGTACATGAGGGACGGCTTGAGAATCGGATCCTTCTGCTGCCACTCCAACGGCATCCAGTAGTGCCCCCCCGGATGAAAGAGGTCGAGCCAGCCCTCCCAGTTCATATCGTCGAGCAGCATAGCCTCGCGATAAACGAAGTCGGCTATTTCAGGATTTGTCACTGCGCCGCCTCCCGGTTCATGTCCAGCGTCATGAACTTCATCCAGGCATGGAACTGGTTGCGCATCTGCCGCTCGGACGTGCCATTGATGACCGTCGTCTCGTTGGGCATCTCGCCGTCCTCGTAAAGCCTCTGGATGTTGACCCAGGGACTGCCGCCAGAATGCAGCCCTTCCTGCGCACGCTCGTACATCTCGAGGTCGTCATGGCCTACGATCGAGGTCGGCGCGTTGATGAACCTGTTATACATCAGCGCCCGCTCGTAGAGCTTGTCCGGCGCACCCACGAGGCGGAAGACCCAGCTCTCCACAAGCGTGCGGTCGACGGCGAGTGGAATGAAGTTTCTCAGTATCTGCACTGGTCCCTTGACCATGATATTGGGGAAATAGACCGTGTTGTGCCGGACGTCGGCCAATATGGCCTGCGCCCGCTCTCTGCCGTAGGCTTCTTCCATTTTCTCGACATAGCCGCCGACACCGGAATAGTTGGCATGAATCGAGTTCGACACGCCTGTATGGCCGTGTCCGTTCGGCCAGACGCGGATGCCGGCCTTTTCGTAGAATTCGTAGGGGCTCGTGAACGGCGCATAAAGCTGGACCGCCATCGGCGTTTCCGCACCCTCGATCCGTTCCCGTTCCCACACCTTGACGGCCGTTCCGGCCGAGCTTTCGTGCGCAACCATCGGATGGCATGTGTCGGTCTGGTTCTCGACAAGCATCTTCCAGTTGCAGGTGTGCATATAGCGGATTGGCACCGCCTCGACTGACAGCCTGCCCTCCGGCGAACGGTCGACCATGTTGTCGATGGTCGACAGGCTCTCGCCGAAGAATTCCTCGAACGACGGCCCGCTCTCGGACAGCCTGACGAAGATGAAATCGCGATAGACCTTCACGTTCTCGATCCTCGGCAGGCCCTTCCTGGCTTCCGAATGCTCGAAGTCTGTTCCTTCGTATCCCTTCTTAAGTGGTATCGCGAGCAGCGATCCGTCGGTCTTGAAAGACCAGGCGTGATAGGGGCAGCGAAAGAACTTGCCTGTGTTGCCGCAAGCCTCCGAGGCAATCTTTACTCCCCGATGTGCGCAGCGATTGTAGAAGGCATGGATCGTTTTGTCGGTGTGCCGGCTTACGAGGACCGGCCGCAAGCCGACGGTCGCGGTCAGGAAGTCGCCGGGATTGGAGATCTGGCTCGCGTGACCCACATACACCCAGGTCTTCGCGAAGAGATGTTTCATCTCCAGTTCAAAGATGTCGGGATCGACGTAGACGTCGCGGTGGACTTCTTTTTCCCGCACCAGTTGCCTCAGTGCGTCAGGTGTATCGTACACGCTCATCTCGGCCTCCTCACTGCGCTTCGGCGACGGTCATGGCAGGCAATATAATATGCATATTCATATTTTTATCAGTATAATAAAATGAGTCAAGCTCTCTTTGCCCGCCATCCTCCCGCTCCCGCCGCAAATCAGCACCGGACAATTGCTTCGGTACAATGCCGAAGCTTTACCGCTTGACCTTGTATCCCGACATCTCGATATCCGAGGTGTCAGCGGTCTTCCCCGCCTCGCGCATCGCGCAGCGCCGCCTTCCGGATCTTGCCGTTCTCCGTTATCGGGAACGAATCGACGAAACGGATAAAGCGCGGAATCGCGAAATAAGCGATGCGGCCTTCCAGATATTTCACGAGATCGAGTTCATCGAGCGCGACGCTTGGCCTGGCCTTGACCGCCGCAGCGACCTCGTCCTCGCCGAGCTCTGACGGCAGGGCGTAGACCGCGCAGCTGTCGACACCCGGATGCCCGAGGAGAAGCCGCTCGACCTCCCATGTCGAGATGTTCTCGCCACGCCGTCGGATGGAGTCCTTCATCCTGTCGACAAACCGGTAATTGTCATCCGGCTGACGCACCACCCGGTCGCCGGAATGAAACCACAGGTTCCGCCACGCCTCGACGGTCTTTTCTGGCATGCCGAAATACCCGCTGGCGAACGAAAACGGCTCCCTGGGACGCAGCACGAGCTCTCCGGATTTCCCTGTCGGCAACTCGGCATCGTTCTCGTCGACGACACGGACATCTGCGCTGCCGAGAGACCGGCCCATGGTGCCCGGACAGTCCGACGGGGCCGAGGTGGCAAAGATGAAATTCGTCTCCGTCGAACCATAGCCGTCCACGAGCGGAACACCGAAACGGTCGAGGAAGGGCCCGTGGTATTCCGCCGGGACGCCACCGCCCAGTGCGACCCTGATTGCGTGGTTCCTGTCACTCGGCAACGCCGGCCGCGACAGGAGGATCGCGGCCATCGCACCCAGCAGGTAGGTTACAGTGGCGCCGCTTTGCCGCGCCGCGTCCCAGAAGCCGGAAGCGGAAAAGCGTTGTTCCAGCACGTAGGTGCATCCGTTCAACAGCGCCTGATAGAAGGCATTGAGCGCATTGGTGTGAAAGATCGGAAGGCTGCTGAGCAGGACATCGTGTTCGACGATGCCGAGGGCTTTTGCGGTATAGACGCCCCACCAGAAGAATTGCGACTGCGGGCAGCACACGCCCTTCGACGGCCCGGTAGTCCCAGATGTATAGAGAATGGCGACGGTATCGCCCGGTTTGACGACGGACGCTTCGATCGGACCGGCAGAAGCGGGAAGCACCATTACCTCACCGTTCAAACCGTCATCCGTCGTCCAGATCAATTCGGGTATGGCGGAGGCGTCATCGACCGAGACAAGGTTCTCAATGAAATCTGCCTCGACGAAAAGCAGCGCGGGCCGGGAATTCTTCAGCACATGCGTGAGCTGGGTACCGCGCATCGCCGTGTTGATCGGCACGGCGACGGCGCCCATCCAGGCACAGCCGAGATAGATTTCGAGAAACTCAGGCCGATTTGAGCAGATGATCGCGACCCGGTCGCCGACCTGAATGCCGGCTGCGCGCAGACGCCCGGCCGACGACGCGGCAACGGCCACGGTATCGGAATAGCTCCATGTGCTGCCGCCGCAAACGAAGAGCGGCTTGTCGCCATAGCGCTCGGCCTGACGGGCAAGCATCACCGGCAGGGTCCGATCCTGCAATGCAAAACGCTGCGGCAAGGTTTCCCAGCACTTCAGCCCATAATCAGAGCCTGTCATTGTCATGCATACCGCCGTCCGATTCCAGTTGCATACCGACCATTTCGGATCTCGGTCAGATCATCAAGGCTGACGCGATTGCCGCCGTCGGCGGACACCACGCGTGCGCCGTAACGACCTCTCCGCAAAGCGCGATGGACCGGTCAAACGACCGTCAGCTTCACTTTGATGTCCCGCGCGTGGCGTTGGAATAGGGGCATCGGCGGTGCGCCCCGGCGACGATCGTTTCGGCCGCCGATCGCTCGACGCCCGGCAGGGAAGCCCGAAGCTCAACGGTCAAGGCGTAGCCTTCCGCGACCGGCCCCAGTCCGACGACCGCGGTAATCGTCGGGTCCCCTGCCAAGGGCACCTTGCTCGTGCGGGCGACCAGCTTGACGGCGCCCAGAAAGCAGGCGGCGTAGCCGGCTGCGAAGAGCTGTTCGGGATTGGTTCCCGTGCCCCGTCGCCGCCGATTTCCTTGGGAAGCGACAAGGCCACGTCGAGGCGTCCGTCATCGCTTTTCGCCGACCCTTCCCTGCCGCCGGTCGCCGTGACGGTCGTCTGATACAGAATCTTGTCAGGTGTCATCGTCTACATCCTTCGCACTATCGAAATCAGACCGGCTCAGGACGGCGCCAGCATATCGAGAAAGTCCTGCTTCGCCTGCTGGCCAGCGAGTCGGAAACTCGGACCGCGGCTGGGTTCGATGCCGTTCAACTGGCGCAACTGCACCCACATTTCGGCACTCTTCAACGCCACCGCCGCGCAACTGACCACCGGCGCGTGCCCGACCTTCAGGCCGAATTCGCTGCTGATCAGCAGGCCCGGAAGGACGCCGGCAGGCACAACGACGTCGGCACCGGCCTTGACGAGCGGCGACGCACAGTTGTGAAAGCCGGCCATCAGTCTTTGCTTTGCGTCGGCGTCACCGGCAAAAGCCGCGGTGAAGTCCTGCGGAACGCAGCCGAGCGCCCCGACATGCGTTACACGCCCGGCAAGGCCGTACCGCTCCACCTGTTCGTAATGCCATATCTCGAACGCGGCATCCAACGTCACCAGAGCGAGCCGCCGGCCGAGCTGCGACGCGGCAAGCAGCGTCGCCTCACCCGTCCCGACCACCGGAACCGCAAGCGTCGAACGCAGCTCGTACAATCCGGGATCCTGAAAATGCCCCATTACGAACGCGTCGTAACCCTCCTTTTCCGCCCGGATACCGTTGCGAACGGCACCGATGGCGCACCGAAATTCACCAAGGCGTCCGAAATCCCGATCGGGAGGGCTCAGCCCTTCGACATGTACGCTGGTGCCGGTCGCCGCGATGCCATCGAGATAGGATTGCAGCCGGCTCAGATAGGCCTGGCTGACGCTCGCGTCGACGAAACTCTGCCAGAATATCTTCATTGATGGCGTCCGATATGTTTCGCGCCGATGACCGGAAAGGTCGCTGCGCGGACGCACCTCATGTGGAGGCATCGCGCCCGCCAAGATAGGCGGCAATCAGGTTGGGATCGTCGATCAGCTCTTCCGACCGGCCGAACTGGACGATTTCGCCCGTTTCCAGAACGTAGCCGTAGTCGGCCGTCTCTAGCGCCGCGCGGGCGTTCTGTTCGATCAGAAGGACCGAAACGCCCAGATCGCGCAACGAGGAAATCGTATGAAAGATCTCGCGAACGATTAACGGCGCCAGACCGAGGCTCGGCTCGTCGAGAAGCAGCAGCTTCGGCTTCGACATCAGCGCCCGCCCCAGGGCAAGCATCTGGCGCTCGCCACCCGACAGGGTGCTTGCATATTGGTGGCTGCGCTCCTTCAGCCGGGGGAACCGTTCATATACGGCACCGAGATCCTCCCGCACATCGGAGCTGCGACGCCGCGAGTAGGCGCCCAGAAGCAGATTGTCGGCGACCGACATCTCCGAGAACAGTTCACGCGTCTCCGGAACGAGGCACATGCCATCCTCGATCCGGTCCTCGACATCTTGGCTCGACAGGTCCGCGTCCATGAACGAAATCGTTCCGTTATAGGGAAGGAGCCCCATTATCGCCGTCAACAGCGTGCTCTTGCCGGCCCCGTTCGGACCGATGACGGTGACGATCTGCCCCGCCTCGACGCTCAGGGAGACGTTCTTCACAGCTTCGATGCGTCCGTAGGAAACCGAGGCGTCATGGACTTCAAGCAACGCTGAGGTCATGCGACACCTCCGAGATAGGCGTCCTGAACCCGCCTGTCGTTGCGAACCTCGAGCGGGGCGCCCTCGCAGAGCTTGGAGCCGAAATCCATCACGACGATGCGGTCCACCAAGTTCATCACGAAATCCATGTCGTGTTCCACGAGCAGGATGGTGACACCGTCCTTGCGCAACGACCGCAGCAACTCAGCAAGTGCCAGCTTTTCCTGACGCCTCAGACCGGCGGCTGGCTCGTCGAGAACAAGCAGCACCGGATCGGCCGCGAGCGCCCGCGCGATCTCCAGAAGGCGCTGGTTTCCCAGAGGAAGATTGCCCGCCAGCTCAAACGGCCGGCCGCCCAGTCCGACGCGATCGAGCTGCTTCAACGCCTCGTATCGCGCGCTCGCCTCTTCGGCCGCGTTCAGGCGCAGAGCCCCCTTCAGGAAACCCGCCTGCGTTCTCGGATAGGTTCCGAGCACGACATTGTCGAGTAGCGTCATCTTCGGCCGGAGCTTCACATGCTGAAAGGTGCGCGCGATGCCTGATATCGCGATCTGGCGCTGCGAATCCCGGATGATGGACCGTCCGTCGAAACGAAGATCGCCGCCATTCGCGCGCAGCACACCGGTCAACAGGTTGAACATGGTGCTCTTGCCGGCGCCGTTCGGTCCAATCAGGCCGAGTATTTCACCGGCCTTCACCTCGAAGCCCACCTGGTTGACCGCAACAAGCCCCCCAAACCGGCGCTCCAGCGCCGAGACCGTGAGGGTCGGCAGACCGGGCGTCGGCTGCGAGCGACGCGCGAGAGTATCCGCAGGCTGCGGTAGCCGATGTTTCGGCTGAGGCATGAAACGCAGGATGTAGGGAACGAATCCCTGCCTGGCGTTCTGAAGGAAGACGATAAACAGCGCGGAAAAGACGATAATCTCCAATTGGCCGGACAAGCCCTCCCCCAATCATCGTCATCATGAGATATTCGATGCCCATGTCGGCGCCGAACGGGCCGGGACTGACATATCGGCTCAGATGGGCATAGAGCCAGCCCGATACTGCCGCAAGAAGGGCCGCTATGACAAAGGTGGCGAGCCTGATCCGGAACGCGCTGATGCCGAGGCTTTCGACCAGAACATCGCCGCCGCGTAGCGTCCTCAGAGCTCGGCCGACACGCGAATCCAGCAAATTGTAGGCAAGCAGCACGGCAACGACGACCACGGCCCATATCAGGAAATACATACGTTCGGCCCGGTCGAGAACGAACGGACCGAACGAAATCGGTGGCACCGAGGAAATACCGTTATGGCCGCCAAGAAAACCCACATTGCCGAACAGCAGCCCGATCGACAATCCCCAAGCAATCGTGCTCAGCGAAAGGTAGTGACCGCGCAGCCGTAGCGTAACATAGCCGAGCACGCTCGCCACGGCACATGTCAGCACAGCCCCGATGACAAGTCCGGCCCAGGGCGACAACCCATTCAGCGCCGACGCCCATGCTGTCGAATATGCGGCAATTCCGACGAAGGCGGCTTGTCCGAACGAAACGATGCCGGCGACGCCGGTCAGCAAGGCCAACCCGATGGCCACGAGAGAATAGATCCCGATATAGTTCAGGAGCGTGATGCTGAAGGAGTTGAGCACGAAGGGGGCGAGCACCAGGCACAGGACCGCGACCACCGCCGCAAGACGTACGCCAAATCTCGTCATTCTTCCATTTCCTCTTCGTGATGCACCGAAGCCAACGAGCGCCAGAGCAACACAGGAATGAGCAGCGAGAACACGATGACGTCCTTGAATTCACTCATCTGGAACGACGCGAAGCTTTCAAGGACGCCGATCGCCAGGGCGCCGACGGCCGTGCCGGGATAGCTTGCAAGCCCGCCGATGATGGCGCCGACGAAAGCCTTCAGACCGATCAGGAATCCTGAATCGTAAAAGATCGTGTTCACCGGCGCGATAAGGATGCCGGACACCGCAGCAAGAACCGAGCCGAGCAGATAAGCGATGGCGCCGGCCCGCTCGGGACGAATTCCCATCAGTCTCGCGCCCTTTCGATTGATCGCGGTTGCGCGCAGCGCCTTTCCCGTCAACGTGTGGTCGAAAAACAGCAGGAGCATCGCGCTAAACACGATGGCCGCGATAAAGATCAGGATTGTCTGGCCGGAGACGTATGTACCGAAGATATGAGTGGACATGGAGGTAAGCGGCTGCGTACGCACGCCTTCCGGGCCGAAGAAGAGCAGACCGACACCGACGAGCGCGAAGTGCAGCGCGACCGACACGATCAGCAACAGCAGGACGCTGGCATCGGCAATAGGCCGGAAGACGATGCGATCGAGCAGCGGCGCGACCGGCAAGATGACCATGATGGTCAGCACGATCCTCATAGGCTCCGACGGATCGAACCCGAGCCCGAGCCACACGAGTGCCGTCAGCGACAGCGGTACGACCAGATAGACAAGAAGTGCCTTTGGAATAGCCCGGGCACGTTTCTTGCGCAGGAGCGAGTAAATTTCCATCAGCGACGCCAGGCAGGCCAGCGATGCGACCAGTCCCAGCGTTCCCGGCGTCGTCTTCATCTCCATCGAGGCCAGCGTGAGCGCGGTGAACGCCGCGATGTCGCCAAACGGGATGAAGATGACGCGTGTAACGGTAAAGATAAGGACGGTCCCGAGGGCAACCAAGACGTAGATCGCCCCAGTTGCAAGACCGTCGATCGTCAAGATCGCGGCAATATCAGGTGTCATCGTGTTATCGGCACTTTTTGTCGGGACCGGCCGGTTCGATCAGTGTTCGTAAGTCCACTTGCCGTTTTCCAGCGTCATGACGACCAGCGAACGGCTGTCGACGCCATAGTGGTTGCCCTGCTTGAAGGTATAGATGCCTTGCGTTCCGGCAAGGCCCTTGATCTTGAAGAAGGCTTGGCGCAGCGCGTCGCGGAAGGCTTGCGTGCCCGGCTTGGCAACTGCCAGGGCCTGTTTGGCGGCGTCGGTGAAGATCAGCCATGCATCGAAGGAATACGCCGAGAATCCGTCAGACGGCAGATCGCCATTGACCTTCTTGTAGGCACCGCGGAAGGCGAGCGAGATCTTCTTGGCGTAGTGGCCGTCGGGAAGCTGTCCGGCGACAATGACGGGGCCTGCCGCGACCTCAATGCCGTTGGCTGCCGGCCCGCCAACGCGGACGAAGTCGGCGTTGACCAAAGCGGCGGTGCCGAATGTTTTGCCTTTGTAGCCGAGTTGGCTCAAAGTCAACAAAGGCAGCGCGCCCTGGGTGCCCGATCCGCCGATCAGGACGGAATCCGGACGGGTCGAGATGATCTTGAGAATCTGCCCCGTCACCGACGTATCCGTGCGCGAATAGCGCTGATCCGTTGTGATCTTGAATGCGCCTTCGCTCTCGGCCTTCTTGGCGCCGTTATAGACAAGGTCACCCCAGGCATCGTTGAAACCGATATAGCCGACCGTCTTGACGCTCTCATGCTTCATGCGCTTTGCGATCGTGCTGATCAGCAGCGGCGCCGGTTGAGGCACGCAGATCGCCCACTGCTCGGTCCCGGCCTTCGGTTTGGCGGCAATAGGGGAGATCGCGATCATTGGCACTTTCAGCTGTGCCGCGACCGTCGACACCGCGATGGTGGAAGGCGCCGATGCCGTTCCGATGAGAAGATCGACCTTATCGTCCTGCACCAGCTTCTGCGCGTCACGGGTTGCGATGGAGGAGTCCGACTGGTCGTCAAGCTGGATCAGCTTAATCGTCTGTCCGTCGACTGTCGCCTTGTATTCCTTTGCCGCTGCGATGCCCTTCGAATAGGGGATCCCGATCGACGAACCGTTTCCGCTCAACGACGTAATGAAGCCGACCGTTATGTCCGCATGCGCGGCCGAAGCCGCCAACAAAGTGGCTACAAAGAAGCCAGTTCCGATAACCTTTCGCATTCGTGCTTCCCCTTCTTCATTTTATGGACGCTTCATGAGAAGAGCGACCCTTCGAATTATTTTCGATAAAATATCTATTTTCGCAAAAAATTTGTTTCATACGCGACGTCTGCTGTCAAGCAGACCCGCAGGCAATCGAATCCAGGAGGGATCTGGGACTGTCAATCGGCATTCAATCGGGGGTCTGACTCATTTCTGATGATCTTTTGGATTCGATTGGCTTGGTTTTCGAAGGAGAATCAGCGCCATGAGAGCCAGGTTCTGCTTGTCCGACCTTGTTCCGCCCGAACTGGCGGTTGAAAGCGTGTCGGAGGAAGCAGATACAATCGTTGTCAGCACCAGAGCGCTCGCGCCGCACCGGCCGTGCCCGCGGTGCGGAGCGGCATCCGATAGGGTTCACAGCCGATATGTCCGAACGGTTCTGGACTTGCCGTGCTCAGGCCGCAAGGTCGAGCTCCGAGTCGCGACCCGGCGCTTCGTCTGCACCACAACTCATTGTCACCAGAAGATTTTTGCCGAACGGTTCGGAGAGGGAATCCTAATCCTATCGAGTCGCGCGCGTCGGACGGCCCGACTGGAATGTCTGGTCCAGCATCTCGGCATTGCCTTGGGCGGTCGGCCCGCCGCCAGCTTCGCCAAGCGGTTGATGCTGCCGGACAGGCGTGGTGGTGAGCGATGCCGTGCCGCCATTGCGGCTCGATCACCCTGAGGTGAACAAGAAACTCATGTTGTTGCCGTCGGCGCCCCTGTTGGCCGAGGCGATCAAGCGGCTGCATGAGGATCGAAGCCTGACCGACTTGATGGTGGTCTAGCCCATCTTCTCCAACTTCCTTACCGCCTCTGCCGCCCACGCCAGATACGCCCTAGCCAGCTTCGGCCATTTCTCCGGCGTGCGCGGGTGCGGTTCCGAAAGATGCGCGATGGCGAGGCGCGCCCGCAAGGTGGCGCGGTGGCAGCGATAGAAGGTGAACAGCGCCTCGACCGGGCCGTCGCGCAGCAGGCATTTCATGCGCCGCACAAGGTAATCGCCGGCCCACTTGGCACCCAGGCGTTCGCATTCGAGCGCCAGATACGCGACCTCGTCGAAGGGATCGACCGTGCGCAGGCGCGGAAGCGGCGCTGGGCACGGTCGATCCCACCGATGAGCCCGGCGGACAGACCGGACCGCGCGTCGAGCAGCACGCGCTTGTTGAAGGCGAGGCTGTCGGCGAAGTCCGCAAGGTGAACGACGGGTGGCAGAAAGCTCGGCGCGGCGGCGCGATAGAATCGAGCCAGCACGGCGGCGAGCTGGTCGAGCTGCGGTATCGTGAGCCGCCCGTCGGCAATGCGGGCGTCGAGCATGTTGCGCTCTTCGAGCCGCCGCATCTTGACCAGCCAGTCGGCCGGCTCGCCGTCGCCGCCGATCTCAAATCGCCCGTCCAGCTGCGTCAGCGGCTCCACGCCGAGATCGACGTCCGGCGCCAGCCGCCGGTTGAGCCGGATCTCGGCGCGGCAGGCGGTTTCACGGCGCGCCAGCGTGGAGAAATCGAGATAGGGAAAGCGCACCGGCCTCTTGAGCTTGTAGACGTGGGAACCGGCCACGAACACCCACGACATGTAGGTTTCGCGCAGATCGACCGGCGGCACGCCCGCGTAGGTGCCCGGGTCCTCCAGGAACACCACCTTGGCGCCGAGCGTCGGCGCGCTGTTTGTTCCCTGTCCGTGCAAGGGGCGGCTCCTTCTCCCACCCTCCTGCATAATGCGCCAGGGCCGGCGCCGGTTGATACGTGTCAAACAACCGCCCATGGGCGCCGGCCATACTGCGCGGGAAACTCCGCCCACACGGGAGTAACGCATGAGCACCCGCGAGGTCGAGATCGGACCGCAACGCCTGCGCGGCACCGTCACCGTGCCGCCGCGCGCGCGCACGCTCATCGTGTTCGCGCACGGCAGCGGCTCCTCGCGGCTGAGCCCGCGCAACCGAGCGGTGGCCGAGGCGCTGAACCGGCAAGGCATGGCGACGCTGCTGTTCGACCTGCTGACGCCGGCCGAGGAGCAAGACCGTGCCAACGTGTTCGACATTCCGTTGCTCGCTGGACGGCTGGTCGCGGCCGTGCGCTGGATCGACAGTGAAGACAATTTGGGCTGGCTGCCGCTGGGCCTGTTCGGCGCCAGCACCGGCGCCGCTGCCACGCTGGTGGCGGCGGCAAGCTTGAGAGACCGCATCGGCGCGGTGGTGTCCCGCGGCGGCCGACCCGACCTCGCCGGCCGCGCGCTCGCCGACGTCAGCGCGCCGACGCTGCTCATCGTTGGCGGGCGCGACACCGAGGTCATCGAGCTCAACCAGGACGCCTATGCGCGGCTGCCGTGCGAGAAGAAGCTCGATATCGTGCCAGGCGCGTCGCATCTGTTTCCCGAGCCCGGCGCCTTGGAGGCGGTGATGGAACTCGCCGCGGCCTGGTTCGAGGGCCACCTCATGCGCAAGGCGCAGGACTAGCGGAGCCGCCATGCCTTTCAAAGACCGGGTCGATGCCGGCCAGAGGCTCGCCAAGGCGCTGGCATCCTACAAGGACCAGAAGCCGGTGGTGCTGGCGCTGCCGCGCGGTGGCGTGCCGGTAGCGGTGGAAGTCGCCACGGCGCTGGAGGCGCCGCTCGATCTCGTGCTGGTGCGCAAGGTCGGCGTACCGTTCCAGCCCGAACTCGCCATGGGCGCGGTGGTTGGCGGTGCGACGCCGGTGACCGTGCGCAACGAGGATGTCATTGCGCTCTCCGGTATCGGCGACGCCGAATTCGACGCGGTGCGCAACCGCGAGCTCGCCGAGATCGAGCGCCGGCGCGCGCTTTATCTCGGCGCGCGGCCGCATCCGCCGCTCGAAGACCACACCGTCATCGTGGTCGACGACGGTATCGCCACCGGCGCCACCACCCGCGCCGCCTTGCGCGCCATGCGCCAGCGCAAGCCGCGCACGCTGGTGCTGGCGGTGCCGGTGGCGCCGCCCGAGAGCCTGCGCGACTTGCGCCGGGAAGCCGACGACGTGGTGTGCCTCGAAGACTACGAAGACTTCGGCGCCATCGGCTTCTTCTATGCCGATTTCCGGCAGCTTTCCGACGAGGACGTGATCGCGCTCTTGACCGCGCATCCGGTCAAAGCCGAGCCGAGTTGAAATCGGCCGCATTCGGGTTCACCCTGCTCTGTGACCGACAGCAGCAAGGCGCAGACCCATGACCGACACTTTCGACATCGGCGAACGCGACGTCTTCCTGGTGGTCGACATCCAGAACGATTTCTGCCCCGGTGGGAACCTGGCCGTGCCGGACGGGGATCAGGTGGTGTCGGCGATCAACGCCCTGGCGCGGCGGTTCGCCCACGTGGTGCTGACGCAGGACTGGCATCCGGCCGGACACTTATCGTTCGCCTCCTCGCATGCCGGCAAGAAACCCTACGACTACATCGAGGCACTCTATGGCGCGCAGATCCTGTGGCCGGACCATTGCGTGCAAGGCACGCGCGGCGCCGAATTCCGCAGCGACCTCGACATCCCGAGGGCCGAACTGATCCTGCGCAAGGGCTATCACCCGACGATCGATTCCTATTCGGCATTCTACGAGAACGACCGCACCATGCCGACCGGGCTCGGCGGCTACCTGCGCGAGCGCGGGTTCAGCCGTGTATTCGTCGCCGGATTGGCGTTCGATTTCTGCGTGCGCTATTCGGCGGAGGACGCGCGCCGCGAGGGCTTCGACACCATCGTGTTCGAGGACGCCTGCCGCGCCATCGATGTCGAGGGTTCGGCCGCAGCCACGCGCGAGCTGTTCAGCGCGCACGGCATCGCCTGCGTGGAGTCAGGAGCGCTGAGCGCGCCGTGAGGACGCGCCGTCAAAGTCGGGTTACCGCTTCAGCAACTTGCGCAACTCGGTGAGCGAGCGCGCGTTGATGACGTCGCCCGCAGCGAGCCAGGCGCGGCGAGCCTGGTCGATGCCGAAGCGGATATAGCCGAACGAGCTGGTGGCGTGGGAGTCGGTCGAGACCGCAAGCTTCACGCCCTTGGTCTTGGCCATGTGGGCGTGGATGTCGTTGAGGTCGAGCCGCTCCGGCTGCGCGTTGATCTCCAGGAAGCAGCCGAGGTCGCACGCCGCGGACGTCACCTTGTCCATGTCGATGGCATAAGGCGCGCGGCTGCCGATCAGCCGGCCGGTCGGGTGGCCGATAATATGCACATGCTTGTTGCGCATGGCCTTGATGACGCGCTCGGTCTGCGCCTCGGCCGGCAGGTCGAAGAACGAATGC
Source organism: Pseudolabrys sp. (assembly GCA_037381985.1). Taxonomy (GTDB): domain Bacteria; phylum Pseudomonadota; class Alphaproteobacteria; order Rhizobiales; family Xanthobacteraceae; genus Pseudolabrys. The sequence continues at coordinate 4,883 of JARRQH010000053.1, read as the reverse complement.
ACCGAGGCGACGACCACGTCGAGCTTGGCAAGCGCGCAATCCGGCAGATCGAGCGTGCCGTCCTTCAGGATATCGACCTCGATGCCCTTGAGGATGGTGAAGTTCTTGAATTTGGCGTTGAGCTTGTCGATCTCCCTGCCCTGGCGTGAAAGCCGCGCGGCGTCGAGACCGTGCGCCATGGTCACGCGCTTGGAATGATCGGTCAGCGCCATGTAGCGGTAGCCGCGCGCCTGCGCCGCCTGCGCCATCTCCTCGATCGGCGCGGTGCCGTCGGTCCAGGTCGAATGGCAGTGCAGGTCGCCGCGGATGTCGGCGACGGTGACGAGCTTGGGCAGCTTGCCGGCCTTGGCGAGCGCGATCTCGCCGCGGTCCTCGCGCATTTCCGGCTCGACGTATTTGAGGCCGAGCTTCTTGTAGATTTCCTCCTCCGTAGCGCCGGCGATGCGGCGATTGCCGGAGAACAGGCCGTATTCGTTGAGCTTCCATTTGCGCGCCACGGCGATGTTGCGCAGCGCGATGTTGTGCGCCTTGGAGCCGGTGAAATACATCAGCGCCGCGCCGTAGCATTTCTCGTCGACCGCGCGCAGGTCGACCTGGATGCCGGAGCGCAGGATCACAGTGGAGCGCGTGGGCCCGTGCGACACCACGTTGGCGACGTTGTCGTATTGCGTCAGCCGGTCGCCGACCTTGGCGACGTGCTTGGAGGTAACCAGGATATCGAGATCGCCGACGGTGTCGCGGCGGCGGCGATAGCTGCCGGCAACGGTGACGCGGCCGCCGTCGCGCAGGTAGGCGGTGAGCGCCTCGGCCTCTTCTTCGGCGACAGAAATCTTGTAGCGCTTCTCGGCAACCGGCTTTTCCAGCGCCGCAGCCAGCTTCTTCGCCGTCGCCACGCCGAAACCGCGCAGCGTTTGCAAGCGGCCGGTCTTCACCGCCTTGCGCAGGTCGTTTAGCGTGCGCACGTGCAGTTCGTCGTAGATGAGCTTGACACGCTTGGGGCCGAGCGAGCACGTCGAAGCGCCCGCGCTTGACGATTGTGGCGATCTTGCCGGCGAGATCCTCGCCGATGCCGCGTAGCTCCGACAGGTCGGCGCCGGCGGCGATCATGCCGCGCACGTTCCTGGGCAGGTTCTCCACGGTGCGGGCGGCGCGGCGGTAGGCGCGGACCCGGAACGGATTCTCGCCCTTGATCTCCAGCAGGTCCGCGGTCTGCTCGAACATGGCCGCGATTTCGGCGTTCTGGACCGGCATCGCCTCGCTCATCCCTGACTATACGGCGCGAGATTATCAGGCCGCGGCGCAGGCCGTGGCCTTGATCCACATCAGGGGATTAATGGCCGTTGTTTCAAGGCGTTCCCGCAAACCGGGGGCGGTTGATTTGGGTCAACTTGGCACGGGACGGTTTCCGTAGTCTGATGGGGCACTGGGTCCTCCAAGGCGGCGCAGACAACACGCGCAGCAATAAGGCGCGACCTGATGTATGAGCCGACACCCAACCCGCTGCCGCAACTGGCCTTCCTGTGGCCGGCCTTCGCGGCAGCCTCGGCCAGCGAAGCCGCGGCGCTGATGGCGCGGCAGTTCGCCGAGCTGGCCGGCGGCGGCGCGCGACCGGCCCCCGAGCCGAACTGGAACACGCCCAATTCGATCGCGCTCGGCCTCAAGACGGTGCGCCTGCGCGACTTCTCCACCGCCACAACCGGCACGCCCACGTTGCTCTGCGCGCCGTTCGCGCTGCATGGCGCCGGCATCACCGACCTCGCGCCCGACCACAGCCTGGTCACTGCCCTGCGCAAGGCGGGGCTGAGGCGGCTGCACGTCACCGACTGGCGCCCGGCCGACGAGACCATGCGCGATCTCGGCATCGACGACTATCTCGCCACCCTCAACGTGCTGGTGGACCATGTCGGGGCGCCGGTCGATCTCATCGGCCTGTGCCAGGGCGGCTGGCTGGCGCTCATCTATGCCGCGCGCTTTCCCGCCAAGGTGCGCAAGCTGGTGCTGGTCGGCGCGCCGATCGACATCACGGCGGCGCCGTCCGGCTTGTCGCAGATCGTCGCCGGCATGCCGACCGCGCTGTTCGAGAAACTGGTGAGGCTCGGCAACGGCCGCGTCATCGGCCGCAAGGTGCAGAAATTCTGGGGGCCGGAGACGATTGCGCCGGAAGACATGCACCGGCTGTTGGAGGTCGAGGCCCCGCTCGGTTCCGACGATTTTCTCGCCCTGCGCCGGCGCTTCCAAGCCTGGTACGCCTGGACCCTCGATCTGCCCGGCCCCTACTACCTCGAGGGCATCGACAGGATCTTCAAGCGCAACGCGCTCGCAGACGGCAAATTCATTGCGCTCGGCGAACGCATCGATCTTTCGCGGTTGACGACGCCGCTTTATCTCCTGGCCGCGCGCGACGACGAGTTGATCGCGCCGGAGCAACTGTTCGCGCTGTCACGGCTCAGCGGCACGGCGCCGGCGGATATCCGCACCGATCTCGCGCCCTGCCGGCATCTCGGCCTGTTCATGGGCCGTAAGGTGCTGCGCGACCATTGGCCGGCGGTGGCGGATTGGCTGACGGAAACCGAAACAACCCGAATTGATCTCTCTCAAGAGACCCGCACGCGCACCGCGCCATAGTGAGCATGAACGCAAACGGCAGGTGACGTCATGGCGAAAGCGAACAACCGATCCACGGTCGACGGCGAGATCGATCTGGCCATTTCTCCGGAAAAGGTCTGCTTCATCATCATCAAGGCGCGCGAATTCGACGCCAAGGAAGCGGTGGACGAGCCCGATCCGGGCTCCAACCCGTCCGACGACAAGGACATCGAGGTGCTCGAGGACTACCCCGACGATCCGGTGGTCGAGGAGATCACCTCGCTGGTCAATTCGATGTCAGTGGACGAGCAGATAGACCTGGTGACGCTCGCTTGGCTCGGGCGCGACGACAATTCCGTCGACGACTGGGCCTCGCTGCGTCAGGACGCGGCCGACGCCCACAGCGCGCGCGCAGCCGCTTATCTGCTGGGGCTACCCAACCTCGGCGACCTGCTGGAGGAAGGCCTGTCAATGCTGGGTTTTTCCTGCGAGGACTATGAGATGGGGCGGTTGTGACCTACCGGCCAGCCGCGCGGTGCGCAGCCTCAGACTTTAGTCGAGGTTAAATCACGGAAAATGCATGGCTCAATGCAGAGCCCCGCCCGGCTACGAAGCGCCGGTCATGGCGCGCGCCGTCAATTATTGCACCGTCCGAAAGCATCTCACGCCGCCGTGACAAAACCTTCCGCAAAAGGTGCGTTTTCAGGTGCCTTTCGCGCATTTTTTCATATTTCGGGATTGAAGAACCCGCCGGGATTGAACATTATGCGCCGCACGGGGCGCTCGATGACGTAGGCCGATGCGGTCTGATGCTCACTCTTCTTCCCGTCGGTCGCCGCTCCGGCGGCCCGCCATCCCACCTTCGAATGCTGCATACGCTCTCCGCCACCGCGCGCGAGCGCGCTCTTACAGCATCTCCCACTGAAAGGACGAGCACCAACGGCGGCAGAACCGCCGAAGAAGAAGAACTGGAAGGTAGCGACTCTCCAAGGGGGCGACACACAAAATCCCGAGGAGGAGTTCCTAAATGCTTAAGGACATCATCAACCGTCCCGTCGGACGGCGCAGCATTCTCAAGGCTGGCGCCACGCTCGGCGTTATGCAGGTTGCAAGCCCGTTCGTCGTAAGCGCGCTCGGCGAGACGCCGATCAAGATCGGCCTCGACGACCCGTTCACCGGCACCTATGCCGAGCTCGGCAAGCACGAGCAGATCGGCTGCCAGCTCGCCGTCGACGAGATCAACAAGAAGGGCGGCATTCTCGGCCGCAAGGTCGAACTGCTGGCGGAAGATTCGACCAGCGCCAACACAGGCACCGCGGTGCAGAAGGCCCACAAGCTGATCGACCGCGACAAGGTCAACTTCATGCTCGGCAACGTGAACTCCTCGATGGCGCTGGCCATCGGCGAGGTCACCAGCAAGGCCGGCGTCCTGCACATCGTCACCGGCGGTCACACCGACGCGGTGACCGGCAAGGACTGCCACTGGAACGTCTTCCGCGTCTGCAACACCACCCGCATGGAAACCAACTCGGTCTCCAAGGTGCTGTTCGATAAGTTCGGCAAGAAGTGGTACTTCATCACGCCGGACTATTCCTTCGGCCACACCCTGCAGCAGGGCTTCGAGGCGAGCCTCAAGAAGTTCGGCGGCACCGAGGTCGGCGCGTCGCTGTGCCCGCTCGGCACCACCGACTACTCGTCGTACCTGATCAAGGCGCAGGCCGCGAAGCCGGACGTCATCATCTTCCTCACCGCCGGCCAGGACGCCGTCAATTCGCTGAAGCAG
>JARRQH010000053.1:0-505 GCA_037381985.1 Pseudolabrys sp. | reverse complement strand
CACCTGGGTGTTCGAGTGGTACTGGAACCAGCCGACCGTGCCGCACGTGAAGGACTTCGTCGCCCGCGTGCGCAAGGTCAACAACGGCAAGGTGCCGACCGCCCGTCACTGGTTCGGTTACGCCTCGGTGTGGACCTGCGCGCTGATCGCAAACGAGAAGAAGACGCTCGACGCCCGCAAGCTCGCCAAGGGCCTGGAAGGCTTCGAGCTGCCGCCGGAAGTGTCGCTGATGCCCGACAAGGTGTTCTACCGCGCCGGCGACCATCAGCTCATGCCCGACCTCTATGTCGGTCACGCGCAGCAGAAAGTCGCGGTGCCGGAGGACCTGTTCCACGTCGACAGCGTGGTCCAGGGCAAGGACGTCGCGCTGCCGGTCTCCGAGAAGGGCTGCCAGCTGCACTACCCGGCCTGACGGTCGACCGTGGACCGGGCGCCCTCTCGCAACGGGGCGCCCGGCATTCCTGATCTGGAAAAACTTGGGGACTGAAACATAGTCGGCGCGCGG
>JARRQH010000052.1:0-14238 GCA_037381985.1 Pseudolabrys sp. | reverse complement strand
ACCGCAGGGTGAAGGATTACGTCTTCGGCTTCCCCGCCCCCACCCCCATAAACGCCTTCTGCAAGTCGAGCACGATCATCTTCACGCCGTTGCCCATCATGATGTCGCCGGGGCGCTGCCCCTTGGCGCAGGGGCCGACCCATCTGGCCGCGATAGCCATGAGACGCTCGCCGCCCGGCGCCCGGCGGCGCCGGTCCGCTGACGTGCCTGGTGGTGACATCCATCTTGTAGGCGCTGTTGAAGCTGCCGGTGATCACCGCATGCGACTGCGTGGTCATGCCGGCGAATGAGCAGACCGAGTCCACAACAATGGTACCGCCCGTCTTGTGCATCTCCTGCTTGGCGCACTTCTGCTGCGCCGAGCCGCCGAAATTGGCATTCATCAGCTTGTCGGTGGCGGCGTCCGTGCACTGCTTGAGCACGTGCGAGGCGAGCTTGGGCTGCTCGAAGGTCATGGTCAGCTACTACAGGCTCGCCTTGCGCACGGGCATGTCGCGCACTGAGGCCGGCGCCACAACGAGCGCGCACGCGGCAACGACGATGGAGAGGCGGCGCACGGTCGAGGACTCCACGGCAGACCACACGCGTCACTTTAGCATGCCTGCCGCGCCGGCGGCATGCCGATACGAACTCGCGTTTAAGGGATCGCGGTCAGACGGTGACCAAGTCGTCGTCCACCGGGGCCAGCTCGTCGGTGGCGAGCGAATGGCCAAGGACCTGCTCGACCGCGTCGAAGCTGTCGAGCAGCGACAGGTGCTCCATCATCTTGCCGTCCTGGAAGCGCGAGAAATGCGCCACCCGGTAACTGATTATACGGCCATCGTTGGGATGCCGGGCCCACAGACGGTTGAGCCTCGACGACCGGTCGCCGTCGACCAGGCTGACGTTGGACTCGAACTTGACGATGTCGAGTACCTGGGACATCCCGTGCGCCATGAGGTCGAGTACGGCCGCCTTGCCGCGCCGGGTCCCGCAGAACGTCAGCACGTTCACGGGTCCGCTGATGGTCCACTCCACATCGTCCGCCAGAAATTCGGCAACGCGGGCGTGGTCCCGCACGGCAAAGGCCTCATAGAAGGCCTCGACGACGGCGCGCGATACGGGCTGGGTCATGGCAGATATCTCCCTGGCACCGGATTCAAGGCCGGTTGTCTTGAAATTTTGTTACGCGCGCGGGTATTTGACGCCCGATTGTCGCATACCCATGCCACCACGGGCCCGCTGGCGGGAATTCGTTAACGACGCCACATGGGGGCGGCCTGGCCGTTAAGGGCAGCGGCCAAACGCCGTCGAAACGTTAAACCGGCCGTGCTAAAGGGCCCCTGTCCCGGCCATTGGACACGCAATACGAGTATTAAGGCGATGGATGCACGCGTTATGACGCAAGCGATGACACCGGATGCGCGGGCGGAGGCACTGGTCGCCTCCTACGAGCGCGCCGGCCATGCGCGCGTGGCGCCGCCGCTGTTGCAGCCGGCCGAGCCGTTCCTGGATCTCTCGGGTGAGGACATCCGCAAGCGCATGTACCTGACCACCGCCCCCGGCGGCGGCGAGTACTGCCTGCGGCCCGATCTCACCATTCCGGTGTCGCGCGATTACCTGGCCTCGCCCATGGCCGGCCAGCCGGCATCGTTCTGCTATCTCGGCCCCGTGTTCCGCCACCGCGACGACGGTTCGCCCGAATTCCAGCAGGCCGGCATCGAATCCTTCGGCCGACCCGACACCGCCGCCGCCGACGCCGAGATGCTGGCGCGCGGGCTGGAGGCCACCGCCCATTACGGCCTGCCGGCGCCGGCCATCCAGATCGGCGACGTGGCGCTGTTCACCGCGCTGATCGCCGCGCTCGATCTGCCGGCAGCCTGGAAGCGAAGGCTCACCAAGGATTTCAACCGCAAGGCCAACCTGGCGCAGGACCTGGAGCGTCTTGTGCTCGGCGGCAATAACGGCCGGCCCGAGTATCAAGGCGTGCTGGCGGCCCTCGCCGGCTCCGATCCCAAGGGTGCGCATGCGCTGGTTACCGATCTGTTGTCGATCGCCGGCATCAATGCCGTGGGCGGCCGCTCGGTCGCCGAGATCGCCGACCGCTTCCTCGAGCAGGCGACGCTCGGCGCCAGCGCCACGCTGCCACGCGACGTGCGCGGGCTGATCGAGCGTTTCCTCGGCATCGCCGGCGATCCGGACCAGGCCACCGCCGAGATGCGCGCGCTCGCGAGCGAGACTGGCTTGAGCGAGGCCATGGCCCCTGCCCTCGACCTGTTCGAGAACCGCACCGGCTTCCTGGCCGCGCAAGGCATCGAGCCGCGCAACGTCACGTTCTCGACCGCGTTCGGGCGTGGCCTCGACTACTACACCGGCTTCGTGTTCGAACTGACAGATCCGGCGCGTGAAGGCGATCCGCTGGTCGCCGGCGGCCGCTATGACGGCCTGCTTACGCGCCTCGGCAGCCCCGAGCCCATCCCCGCCGTCGGGCTTTCGGTCTGGATCGAGCGGCTGGCGATCTATGGAGGCGCGTCATGAGTGCGCCTCTCATTCTCGCCGTGCCGGCCAAGGGTCGTTTGCAGGAAAACGCCGAAGCCTTCTTCGCGCGCGCGGGGCTGAAACTTATCAAGCCGCGCGGCGCGCGCGACTATCGCGGCGCCGTCGTCGGCCTCGACGGCGTCGAGGTCGCCTATCTCTCCGCGTCCGAGATCACCGGCCAACTCGCGCAAGGCGCGGTGCACCTCGGCGTCACCGGCGAGGATCTGGTGCGCGAGCAGATGCCCGACGCCGACAGCCGCGTGGTGCTGATCGAAGGGCTCGGCTTCGGCTACGCCAATGTCGTGGTCGCGGTGCCGCAGGCCTGGATCGACGTGCGGACCATGGCCGACCTCGACGACGTCGCCACCGCCTTCCGCCATCATCACGGCCGCAAGATGCGGGTGGCGACCAAGTACATCAATCTGACGCGCGACTTCTTCACCGCCCACGGCATCATCGACTATCGCATCGTCGAGAGCGCGGGCGCGACCGAAGGCGCGCCGGCCGCCGGCACCGCCGAGCTGATCGTCGACATCACCACCTCCGGCGCCACGCTCGCCGCCAACGCGCTCAAGATCGTCGACGACGGCACCATCCTGCGCTCGCAGGCGAACCTCGTCGCCGCGCGAGGGGCCCATTGGGGCGACAGCGAACGCGAACTCGCGCGCGTGATCCTCGATCGCATCGCGGCGCAGGCGCGCGCGCGCGCCTATCGCGAGGTGCGCTCGCGCTTTGCCGCCTGCGACGCCAAGCTGGTGGAGAGCGCCAAGGAGAAGTTCGGCGTCGCCACCCCGTTCGGCGGGCCGACCTCGTCGGGCATGCTGACGCTGCACTGCCCGCCAGAGCAGGTCTACGCGCTTACGAGCTTCCTGCGCGAGAACGGCGCCGAAGCCGTGGCGGTGGCCGAGCTCGGCTACGTGTTCTCGCGCGACAATCCGCTTTACGCCAAGCTGGAAGCCGGGCTGTAGACGTCCGGCATCCCCGGTTCGCCGTGCGAAAGCCAGGCGACCGCTTGCGACCGCAGATTGCCGCGTCACGCTGTTGCCTGCTTTACACGCATTTTTTCGAATGTCTAAATAGGCGTTCCGGGCCGCGCGGCCCGACAGGGCCACTCAACCATACAAACCAACGGGCCCGGGGGAAACGCACATAGACATCGACAGAAGACACATTCTGACGGCGCTTGCCGCGGGCGGCGGCGTTGCGGCCGGCGGATTGTCGGCGGAGGCCGCGCCGAAGTTCTTGTCGTTCGGCGACATGAAGAAGGACACCGATATCGCCTGCCTCTATCACTGCGATTACGGCAACGACAGGCGCTACAGCGCCATGCTGCGCAACATCAACAACCACATGTCGGCCTACGATTTCGATCCGTTCAAAATCAAGATCGCGATCGTCGCGCATTCGGCCGGCATCAAGTATCACCTCAAGAGCCTCGAAGGTACGCCGTGGGCGAAGCAGACGATCGATCCGGAGCTCGGCAAGCGGATGGACGCACTCAGCAAATACGGTGTCGAGGCCTATCTCTGCCAGATCACCTTCAAGAGCCATAAGATCAGCTTCGATCAGGCCAAGGACGCTTCTTACATCAGGCTGGTGCCTTCCGGCGTCGGCACCGTCGGGCAGCTTCAGGCCAAGGGTTACGGCTATCTGAAGGTCGGTTGATCGAGATCGCTCGCGTCGGTACCGACGCGCGACGGCGGCGACGGTTGCCGCGCGTGACGATCCGGCGCGACACGCCGCGGCCGGTGCGCTATAGATCGCGCCGATAAGGCGTGAGACAAGCGGACCATGGCGGCAAGAAATCCCAAGACTGCGGGCAAGACGGCACAGGCGGCCGGAGACGCCGGCCTGTCGATCGTGGTGCCACTCTACAACGAGGCGCGCGGGCTCGAAGCCCTGCACCAGCGCATCGTCGCGGTGGCGCGCACCATCAAGGCCGCGCGCACCATGCCGGTCGAAATCGTCTACGTCGACGACGGCAGCACCGACTCGACCGGCGCGGTGCTGCAAGAGCTGTCGTCCGGGCCGGTCGCGCTGCAGGTGCTGACGCTGTCGCGCAACTTCGGCAAGGAGGCCGCGCTCTCGGCCGGCCTCGACCACGCCCGCTACGGCGCCGTGCTGTTCATGGACGGCGACGGCCAGCATCCGCCCGACCTCATCGAGAAGCTGGTGGCGTGCTGGCTCGACGACGGCTACGACGTGGTCTTCACTGCCAAGGCGCACCGCGAGAACGAGTCCTGGCTGCGCCGCGTTAGCGTGCACTGGTTCTACATACTGCTGAACTGGCGCGCCCGCCAGAAGATCCCCGAGGACGCCGGCGACTTCCGCCTGCTGTCGCCGCGCGCGGCGGCGGCGCTCAGGCGCATGCCGGAGCGCAACCGCTTCTTCAAGGGTCTGTCGAGCTGGATCGGCTTCAAGCAGGTACGCGTCGACTACGAGCCGGCGGCGCGCGCGCACGGCGTGACGAGTTGGAACGTGTGGAGCCTGATCGGGCTGTCGATCGAAGGGCTCACCTCGTTCTCTGTGGCGCCGTTGCGCATCGCCAGCCTGCTCGGCATCCTGCTCGCCATCCTGGCGCTGATCTTCGGCGGCCAGATCCTGGTCGAGACCTGGATCTATGGCAAGGACGTGCCGGGTTATCCCTCGCTGTTCGTCGGCATGATGGTGCTAGGCGCCGTGCAGCTCGTCATGGTCGGCGTGCTCGGCGAATATATCGGCAAGCTGTTGTCGGAAGCGAAGGCGCGGCCGGTCTATTTCGTCGCCGAGCACAACGTAAGCGAGGCCGGCGACGGCGACACGCACGCCGCGTCCGACGCCGCGCCCGAGCACCGGCGCAGCACGCGCGCGGCGGAATGAATGCCGGCGCGATGAAAGAACCGCCGCGCCGCATCTGGCTGTGCGCCGACGATTACGGCCTGGCGCCCGGCATCAATGCGGCCATCCGTGAATTAATCGTGAACGGACGGCTGAACGCCACCTCGGTGATGGTGGTCGCGCCGCATTGCGGGCCCGACGAAGTGGCCACCCTCGATACGCTGAATTCCGGCGCCACCCGCGCCGCGCTCGGGCTGCACGTCACGCTCACCGCGCCGTTCGCGCCCCTGAGCGAAGGCTTCGGACCTTTACGCGACGGCACCTTCCTGCCGGTGAACGACATGCTGAAGCGCGCGAGCGCGCGGCGGCTCGACGTCGCGCCACTCACCATCGAAATCGCGACGCAACTGCGCGCCTTCATGGACAAGTTCGGCCGCCTGCCCGATTTCATCGACGGCCATCAGCACGTGCATCTGTTTCCGCAGGTGCGTAACGCGTTCCTGAAAGTCGTGTCGGAAGCAGCCCCCACGGTCTGGGTGCGCCAATGCGGCCGCGCCCAGCCGCACCGGCGGATGCACGACCCCAAGAGCCTGGTCCTCGACATGCTGAGCCTCGCCTTCCGCCGCCAGGCCAACCGGCGCGGCATCGCCACCAACCCGGCTTTCGCCGGCGCCTATGCCTTCACGCCCAAGGCCAACTACGCCAAGCTGTTCCCGCGCTTCCTCAAAGGCCTGCCGGATGGCGGACTGATCATGTGCCATCCCGGCTTCGTCGACGCCGAGCTCGAACGGCTCGACACGCTCACGACGTTGCGCGAGCGCGAGTTCGCCTATTTCAAGTCGGATGAATTCCCGGACGTGCTGGCCGCGCAAGGCGCGGTGCTGGCGTCACCGTAACGGCGGCCTGGCGTCCGCCGCCTGCTCCACGGCATTGGGATTGGTCGTCGGCGGCGGGATGTAGTCGCGAGCGGAGCCGGTCGGCCCGATGATCACCACCTTGGTGCCGACCTTCACGCGCGGATAGAGGTCGACCACCTCCTGGTTCGCCATGCGGATGCAGCCGGACGACACGTTGTGGCCGATGGTCCAGGGCTCGTTGGAGCCGTGGATGCGGTAGAGCGTGTGGCCGATGTAGAGCGCGCGCGCGCCAAGCGGATTGTTGGGGCCGCCGGCCATCTTGTGCGGCAGGTACGGCTGGCGTGCCAACATGTCCTTGGGCGGATACCAGTCCGGCCATTTCTTCTTGGCGGTGATCTTGTGCACGCCCGACCAGGCGAAGCCGCTGCGCGCGACGCCGATGCCGTAGCGCCGCGCCCGTCCGCCGTCCTGCACCAGGTAGAGAAAGTGGTGCGGGGTATCGACGATGATGGTGCCGGGCGCTTCCTTGCCGTGGTAGGCGACTTCCTGCGGCAAGTAGCGCGAGTCGAGGCGAAAGCCGGGCCCGTGCCGCTGCGGCATGGACTCCGCCGGCGACCGCTGCATGGGCGGGATGGCCGCATATCGCGGCGGCGCACCGTATTGCGGCGACGGAACGTATCGCGGCTGCGGCCGATAGGCGGCCGGCGGCGGCGCCATGACCACCTGCCGGCTGCCGTCGTCGCCGAACAGGGACTGGAAAAGACCGCGGCCGCGCTCGTAGCGCATGGGCGGCGGCGGCGGCGCCACCACGACCATCCGGGGCGTCGACGGCGCCGGATAGGCCATCACCCACTGTTGCGCCGAAGCAGTCGTGCTGGCGGACACGGAGACGGCGAGCGCGATAACGAGGAAACGCAACATCGGGGACACTCACGCAATACGAACTTCACAAGGTCGACCCGAGTGAAAGCGCGAAACGAAAACCTTTTGTAAACCGAGGCCCGCGCGACGCGCCAATGCCGCACGCGACGGCCGCCTTCGTCGCCTTAACCTTTATTTTGCGTAAAATGCCGGACATCAGGGTAAACAGCGAATGAATCTCACACACTGCAACCGAGCATTAATCGCTGCGCCTTTACGATTCCTGCGCGTGGGGACTGATCGCGATCGGCGATCGGGATTTGGGAACAACGGACGTGCAGCGTAAGCTTTTCCGTATCGAAGAGATGAGTACGGCGCGGCGCGCCGCACCACCTGCCGCGCGCGCCCCGGTGACATCCCCCGCATCCGCGGCGGGAGCCGCCGACGGCGACATGCGGCCGTTGGCGCGCGAGCTTGCGCATCTACGCAATGCCATCACCCAGAACACCCACGAACTGGCGCGTCTGCTCAACGAGGGCCAGGAGCGGCGCATGGCGCGCGCGTCGGGCGAGCTCGGCGCCGCGATCGAAGTCATGGAGACGTCGACCGACAAGATACTGAAGTCGGCCGAGATCATCGACGACAACGCCAAGACGCTCGGCGCGTCGCTCAAGAACGGCTATGAAGCCGGCCTCGCCCAGGACACCATGGATCAGCTCACCGCCATCTACGAAGCCTGCAATTTCCAGGATATCGCCGGCCAACGCATCGGCAAGGTGATCGACATGCTGGGCCATATCGACGAAACATTGTCGCGCATACTGACCCGCTGCAACTGCCTCTTGGACGGTGAAGCCGTGCCGGCACCGCAGGCGGCACCGCGCGACCTGCTCAACGGGCCGCGCCTCGACGGCGACAGCGGCCACGCCAGCCAGGGCGAGATCGACGCGCTGTTCGGTTAGCGTGCTTCTAGGCGAAGCGGCGACCGACTCGCCGATCGGCCGCCCGTGTCGGAAATCCTGCTATGCCGCCTCGACGGCGTTCCGTACACTGTCAGGATCGATGTTTGACGCGAATCGCGTGAACTGCCCGCTGCCTTCTTCGAGGCGGAAGAAAGACAGGCGTTCATCCATGCCCTTCGCCTGGCCCTCGAGCGTCTTGGCGGTCGCCGCATTCTCCTCGACCAGTGCCGAGTTCTGCTGCGTCACCTCGTCCATCTGAGCGAGTGCCCTGTTGACCTGCTCGATGCCGGTCGACTGCTCGCTGCTGGCCATCGCGATGTCGGATACGAGATCCGCCACCTGCTTGATCGAATCCGTGATCTCGGTGAGCGCGGACCCGGCCCGGTTGACCAGGTCGACGCCTTCCTTCACTTGGCCGCCCGAACTGACGATCAAATCCTTGATGTCCTTGGCGGCTTGTGACGAGCGTTGGGCCAGGCTACGCACCTCCGACGCCACGACGGCAAAGCCACGGCCGGCGTCGCCGGCGCGCGCGGCTTCGACGGCCGCATTAAGCGCCAGCAGATTAGTCTGGCGCGCAATCTCGTCGATCACGACGATAATCTCCGAAATGCTGCGCGAGGATTCCTCGATGCGCGCCATGGCGCTGACCGCCTGGGCGACGACCTCGCTGCCCTGGCCGGCAACCTTTCGCGTCTCGATCGCCGACTGGTTGGCCTGCTGCGCATTCTCCGCATTCTTCTTGACCGTCGCCGCCATCTCTTCCATCGAAGCCGAAGTTTCCTCCAGGCTTGCCGCTTGCTCTTCCGTGCGCTGGGAGAGATCGGTGGTGCTGGTGGTGATCTCCATGGACGCGTTGGTCACCTCGGCCGCGGCGGCCTTGATGTCGCTTACCGTTCCCCCGATGCGCTCGGCGGTCTTGTTGGCGTTATCCTTGAGCAGCGCGAAGCTGCCTTCGTAATGCGCCGTGATGCGCTGGGTGAGATCGCCTTCCGCGAGTGCGTTGAGCATACCCACGACATCGTCGAGCGCCGTGGCGACGTTCTCGCACAGCGAATTAATGGCGGTACCGACGTTGAGCACCAGGCCGGTCTTGCCATCGAGATCGACGCGTTGCGAGAAATCACCGGCGACCGCGGCATTGACGATCCCGCCGATAGCGGCTTCGAACTCTTCCGCCGCCTGCTGCGCGGCCGCGTCCCGCTCGGCGGCCGCGCGCTTCTCCTGCGCCGCCCGTTCCTCGGCGGTGCGGGCGGCCTGCTCGGCCTCGCGCTCGGCTTTTTCGCGGTCGGCCGCAGCCCTCTCCTCCACCTCGCGCCGCGCCTTCTCGGCCAGCATCGCACCGATCTCATTGACCGCGCGCGCCGTATCTCCGATTTCGTCCTTACGCTCGATCCCCGTGATTTCGACCGCTTCGCCGGCCGCCATCCGTTGCAGCATCCCAACCAAACCGCGCATCGGCTTGGTGATCGAAAAGAACCCGAGCAGCGCCGAGCCGATCAGCACCAAAGCGGCCAGCGCGCCAATTGCGATTGCGATACGGCCGGATGACGCGATGGTGTGGCCGACGTTGACAAAGCCCTCACGGGCAACGCGGCTCACCAGCGTCTTCATCGTGTCGATGCGATCTTCGATGGCGGCGACGGTCGGCGGCAAATTCTTGAACGTCTCGTTCGCTTCACCCGACGCCTTCAAAGCGGCGTCCGTATCGTCCGCCCGCATCGACTTCAACTGCAAGGCATAGATGCTCTTGCCGGTCGTGGCGTAATAATCGATCAATCCCTTGATGCTCTTGAGTTTAGCTTGTTCGTCGCCGGTCGACTTGGCGATCATCGGGTTGAGCAGCGTGTCGATCTTCTTGTGACGCGCCTCCAGCAGCTTGCCGCCCTTTTGCAGGTCGCCGCCGCCGTCGGCGTAGCGGATGTCGTTGATCGCAACCTGCATGCCGCGCTCGGCAGCCTCGACCTGCACGAGATCGCGCGCCTTAATCAAGCTCGCGCTCGATCTGCCGGTGACCGCTTTGATCGATGAACTGGCGACGATTTGACTGACGATCATGCCCGCAATGAGCAGAATGCCCAGGGCGGACATGACGGCGAGCTTGGTCCCGATACGGACATTCGAAAGCCTAAGCACCGGCGCGTTCCTTGATGTGAAAAAGGAATCGGAAAGCCGGCGGCAGCAGGCAACAACGGCACAGATCTGCGCCGCCTCGCTCAATAGTGCCAAGACTCTCCGAAGGATGATTCGTGGAAAGTACGTGAACGAACTTCAGCGCACCGAGTTACCACCGCGTTAAGGGTAGCATCGTGTTGCCGCCAAAAAGACGCGCGTTGCGCCCAACATTACAAAGACATTACGAACGCATTACAGAATTGGCCCGCAACGGGGATTCGTCGACCGCCCATCTATATCGCGCGCGGCTGCCTGATCGCCACGAAGCATATCAGCGCCACGCTTGCGAAGCCGGCCGCCAGCGCCAGCGCGGCTCCGTCGGAGATGTGCTCCACCACGAAGGCCATCACCAGCGGCGCCGCCGCCTGCACCAGCATCCAAGGGCCCGCCAGCCGCCCCATCAGCCGGCCGTAGCCGGAGGAGCCGAACAACGCCAACGGCACCGCGCCGCGCGTGATCGTCACAAGCCCATTCGCCCCGCCGAAGATGAGCGCGAAGACCGCGGCCGGCACGACGGAAATACGGAATACCGCCAGCAGCACGAAGCCGGCGAGCAGCGACGACAACGCGAAGCGCACCACCCACAGTGGATGCACGTCGCGGCCGAAGGCAAACTCGATGACCCGCGCGCAGACCTGCGCCGGCCCGAACAGGGCGCCGATCCACACTACCGTGCTGGGATCGATGCCGGAGCGCGCGAAGATCGCCAGCAGGTTTGCCGACATGCCGGACGGCACGAAGGCGTAGGCCGCGAACGCCGAGGCGACCAAGACGAACGGAAGGCCAGTGGGCGACAGCACCTTGGCCGGCGCTTGCGCACCCGGTTGCCCGCTTCTTTCCGTTTCCGCGCGGTGACGCGGCAACGCCAGCGCATGCAGTGGTGCCGACACCAGGGCGAGCAGCATGGCATAGGTGAGATAGGCGCCGCGCCAGCCGATGCCCTCGATCAGGAAATGGGTCGTCGGCCAGCTCACGGTGGAGGCGAAGCCGCCGATCAGCGTCAGCGCGGTGATCGGCCGTCGCGCCGCCGCGCCGAAGATGCGACCGAGGCTGGCGAAGGCAGAGTCGTAGAGGTTCGCCGCCATGGAGACGCCGAGCACCATCCAGGTCGCGAAATAGGTGAGCGGGTTGGTCGCGTGCACGATCAGGAACAGGCCGAGCGCACCGGTGAGCGAGCCGAACGCCATGACCACGTGGCCGCCGTAACGGTCGATGGAACGCCCGACGAAGGGCGAGACCAGGCCGGCCACCAGCAGGCCGACGGAAAAGCCACCCATGGCGAAGGCGACCGACCAGCCGCGGTCGACGGCGATCAGCGGCACGATCAGCACCGGCGTGTAATAGATGGTGCCCCAAGACAGAATCTGAGTGACGCCGAGCACGGGGATCGCGCGCCAGGGACCATCGACGAATTCGCGAATGTTGACTGCCATGGCCCCAAACTCGGCGTCATGCGCGGGCTTGACCCGCGCATCCATGATGAGCGGCCAGGACCAATTGATTCACGACGGCCTGCCTTTGCGAGCCCGCATCATGGATTGCCGGGTCAAGCCCGGCAATGACCGCATCGAGAATTATCGCGGCTCATCTCTTCTTCGGCTTGGGTTTGACCACGCGCTTGCGGCGGTAATGCACCCGCTTGCGCTTGTAGCTTTCGGGCGCGCACCGCGTGTAGACCATGGTGCCGTAGCGGCCCTGCACCTCCGGGTCCATCCAGCGCAGGATCAGCACGCGGCCGTCGTAGCGGACCACCTCGCGGTCCTGCATGCCGCCGGGCGGGCCGGGCGGCCCGATGAAGGTCTTGCCGGCGCGATTGCCCTTGACCACCAGATCGGACCGGTTCGCCTCGTCAGCGAGATGCATCATGATCCCGTTATTGGGCCCGGGCGAAATGACGTAAGGGTTCGTGCATTGGTTGGCCGCCGCCTTGATGGTGCGGTCGCGGTCGGCCTCCTGATGATAGGCGGCAAGGCCCCAATTGCCGATCAGGGCAGAGGCCGGAAATTCGCCGGGCAATTGCGGCTCGGGGGCCGGCCTCGCCGGCTGCTCCAGCTGCATGCTGGTGGCGCAGCCACCGAGCGCCAATCCGAACAGGGCCAGAACGAAAGCGGTTGCCAAAGCGGGGCGTCGGGAACGACTCATGGAGGCTCCTTGGGGTGGGCAAGTGCGACTTTGCTGGGCAACGGCGGCAAGCGCAAGCACGGGATTAGCCATTGGCAGCCTCCCCTGCTTGACACTCCAGCCAGAACGCCATATCTCCCTCGCGAGTTCTTAGCACTCCCTGATACTGAGTGCTAAGTACTTCTACAATCGAAACTTTCCAGGTAAAGCGCGCGCTGGAAGCGCCGACGAGGAAACCATGGCCAAGTCCAAATTTCGTCCCCTGCACGACCGCGTGGTTGTGCGCCGCATCGAGGCCCAGGAGAAGACCAAGGGCGGCATCATCATTCCCGACACCGCCCAGGAGAAGCCGCAGGAAGGCGAAGTCATCGCCGTCGGCCCTGGCGGCCGCGACGAGACCGGCAAGCTGATCCCGATCGACGTCAAGTCGGGCGACACCGTGCTGTTCGGCAAGTGGTCGGGCACCGAGGTCAAGATCGACGGCGAGGATCTCCTGATCATGAAGGAGTCCGACATCATGGGTGTCGTCGGCTGAGGCCACCCGACCCCGTTCCGACGATCACATTAGAAATCAATCGGAGTTTTTGCAATGTCTGCCAAGGAAGTGAAATTTGCAGGCGACGCCCGCGAGCGCATGCTGCGCGGCGTCGACGTCCTCGCCGACGCGGTGAAGGTCACCCTCGGGCCCAAGGGCCGCAACGTCGTGCTCGACAAGGCGTTCGGCGCCCCGCGCATCACCAAGGACGGCGTCACCGTCGCCAAGGAGATCGAGCTCGAGGACAAGTTCGAGAACATGGGCGCGCAGATGGTGCGCGAGGTCGCGTCCAAGACCAACGACATCGCCGGTGACGGCACCACCACCGCCACCGTGCTGGCCCAGGCGATCGTGCGCGAAGGCGCCAAGTCGGTCGCCGCCGGCATGAACCCGATGGACCTGAAGCGCGGCATCGACATCGCTGTCGCCGCGGTGATCAAGGATCTCGAGAAGCGCTCCAAGAAGGTGAGCGCCTCGAGCGAGGTCGCCCAGGTCGGCACCATCTCCGCGAACGGCGACGCCGACGTCGGCAAGATGATCGCCCAGGCCATGCAGAAGGTCGGCAACGAGGGCGTCATCACCGTCGAGGAGGCCAAGAGCCTGGAGACCGAGATCGACATCGTCGAGGGCATGCAGTTCGACCGCGGCTACATCTCGCCCTACTTCGTGACCAACGCCGAGAAGATGCTGGCCGAGCTCGAAGACGCCTACATCCTCCTGCACGAGAAGAAGCTGTCCAACCTGCAGTCGATGCTTCCCGTTCTGGAAGCGGTCGTGCAGTCGGGCAAGCCGCTCGTCATCGTCGCCGAGGACGTCGAGGGCGAGGCGATCGCCACGCTCGTCGTCAACAAGCTGCGCGGCGGCCTCAAGGTCGCGGCCGTGAAGGCGCCGGGCTTCGGTGACCGCCGCAAGGCCATGCTCGAGGACATCGCGATCCTCACCGGCGGCCAACTGGTGTCGGAAGATCTCGGCATCAAGCTCGAGAACGTCACGCTCAACATGCTCGGCCGCGCCAAGAAGGTCGTGATCGAGAAGGAGAAGACCACGATCGTCAACGGCGCCGGCAAGAAGGCCGACATCGAGGCGCGCGTGCAGCAGATCAAGGCGCAGATCGAGGAGACCACCTCGGACTACGACAAGGAGAAGCTGCAGGAGCGCTTGGCGAAGCTCGCCGGCGGCGTCGCGGTGCTGCGTGTCGGCGGCGCCACCGAGGTCGAGGTGAAGGAGAAGAAGGACCGCGTCGAGGACGCGCTCAACGCCACCCGCGCCGCGGTCGAGGAAGGCATCGTCCCGGGCGGCGGCACCGCGTTGCTGCGCGCCAAGAAGGCGGTCGGCAAGCTCGCCAACGACAATGCCGACGTGCAGGCCGGCATCAACATCGTGCTCAAGGCGC
>JARRQH010000051.1:0-14548 GCA_037381985.1 Pseudolabrys sp. | reverse complement strand
GCCATCGTCGCCGCCGCGTTGACGTTTTTCGCCGCCGCTTAGTGGTGACGCGGACATTTTATTTTGTCGCGTTTCCGGACGGCGAATCGGTTCCCACTTCGCCTGGAAACGCTCCAGCGCCTCAGGCCGCCGCCACCCAATCGTTGGCTTCGAGCGTGCGGGCGACGAAGGCCGAGATCGCAGCAAGCGTCGCCTCCGGCGTTTCTCGCTGGGGCGAATGCTTGGCGCCCGGCAGCAGCGCCACCTCGACCGGGCTGTAGCATTCCCGCTCAGCCGCCTCGATCTGCGCGACAGTGCCGTATTGGTCGCCCTCGCCCTGCACGATCAGCATCGGCACGCGGATGTAGGCGAGCGGCTCGGTGATGTCCCACTGGCGGAATCCGGGATCGAGCCAGGCATCGTTCCAGCCGCGGAAGGCGTTGTCCGGATCCTTGTGCCAACGCGCGAGTTTGGCGCGCAGATCCGTGGTCTCATAGGCCTTGCGCGCTTCTTCGATGGACGCCAACCCCGGCTCCTCGGTGAAGAAATGCGGCGCGATCAGCACCAGGCCGCCGACGCGATGGTCCTGGTGAGTGCCGGCATAGATCGCGGCGATCGAGGCGCCGTCACTGTGGCCGAGCAGCAGGCCGCGCCGGAAACCGATGGCGTCGAGCAATTTGGGCAGTACGTCGCGCGCTTCGTCGTGCATGTAGCTGAGCGGGCGCGGCAACGCGACCGGGCTCGACTGGCCGTAGCCGGCGCGCGAATAGACGAAGACGCCGCAGCCGGTCGCCTTGGCGAGCTTGTCGGGGAAGTCGCCCCACAGGCCGACGCAGCCGAGACCCTCGTGCAGCAGCACGAGCGTCGGCGCTTCGTCCGGGCGTGGCCCGATCATGCGGCATTCGAGGCGCTGGTCGGCGATGTCGATGAAGCCGGAGTCCGAGAGGGTCATTGTAATTTACTTGCTAGCTCA
Source organism: Pseudolabrys sp. (assembly GCA_037381985.1). GTDB lineage: Bacteria > Pseudomonadota > Alphaproteobacteria > Rhizobiales > Xanthobacteraceae > Pseudolabrys. The sequence goes on along the minus strand of JARRQH010000051.1, from coordinate 13,596 downwards.
GCTGCATCCACGGGGTGTCATGCCCCGCGAAGGCGGGGCATCCAGTAAACGCCGACGCGGGCTTTCATCGCTGACGTTTGCGATTACTGGATCGTCCGCCTGCGCGGACGATGACGTCAGAGATAGTGGCGCCGGCATTGCGCTACACCTGCCCTTCCGTCCGTAGCTTGAAGCGCTGGATCTTGCCGGTGGCGGTCTTGGGCAATTCGGCGCGGAACTCGATCCAGCGCGGATATTTGTAAGGCGCGAGCTTCTGCTTGACGTGCTCCTGCAGGGTACCGACGAGTTCCTCGGTCGCGTTGTCGGGCAGCTTCAGCACCACGAAGGCCTTGGGCTTGATCAGCTTCTGCTCGTCGAACCAGCCGACCACCGCCGCCTCCAGCACGTCCGGATGCGAGGACAACGCCGCCTCGACCTCGAACGGCGAGACGTAGATGCCCGACACCTTCAGCATGTCGTCCTGCCGCCCGGCGCAGACGTAATAGCCGTCCTCGTCCTGGAAGTACTTATCGCCCGAGCGCGTCCATTCGCCGAGGAACGTCGTGCGCGACTTGGCGCGGTTGTTCCAATACATGATGGCGCTGGTCGGCCCGCGCGCGTGCAACTCGCCGAGCTCGCCCTGCGGCACCTCCTGGCCGTCGTCGCCGATGAGCCTGATCTCGTAGCCCGGCACCGGCTTGCCGGTGGTGCCGTACTTGGTCGCGCCGGGACGGTTGGTGAGATAGATGTGCAGCATCTCGGTGGTGCCGAGGCCGTCGGAGATCTCGACGCCGTAACGCTCTTCCCAGCGCTTGGCGATCTGCTCGGGCAGCGCCTCGCCGGCGGAGATGCAGCGGCGGATTTTCACCTCGTCGCGTGCCGGCGCGCTGTTGCTGGCGAGGAAGGCGGCGTAGAAGGTCGGCACCGCGTAGAACACGGTCACCGGGTATTGCTTCAGCAGCGCGGCGACGCCGTCCGGCGTTGGCCGCTCCGGGTTCAGCACGGTGGTGGCGCCGGCGGTCAACGGGAACGTCATGGCGTTGCCGAGGCCGTAGGCGAAGAACAGCTTCGCCACCGAATAGACGGTGTCGCTTTCCTTGATGCCGGCGACCGGCGTGCCGTAAAGGTCGGCGGTGAGCTTGAGGCTGGCATGCACGGGCACCGCGCCCTTGGGCGCGCCGGTCGAGCCCGACGTATAAAGCCAGAACGCGATGTCGTCGGCGGTGGTCGGCGCGGTGTAGTCTTCCGGCTCGTCGGCGCCGATCACGTCCTCGAACAGGCGGTAGCCGTGCGGATTGGCGCCGGAGACGATGACGTGCTCAAGGTCCGGGCAATCCTTGATCACCTTCTCGAACTTGGGAAACAGCGCCTCCGACACCACCAGGCACTTGGCGCGGCTATCGGTGAGCATGTAGCGGTAGTCGTCGTCGGTCAGCAGCGTGTTGACCGGCACGGCGACGATGCCGGCCTTGAGGCAGCCGAGGAAAGCGGTCGGCCAGTCGACGGTGTCGAGCATCGCCATCAGCACGCGCTCTTCGCGCCGGACGCCCATCCCGCGCAGGGCCACGCCGAAGCGCGCCACGCGATCGGCGAGGTCGCGGTAGGTGAGCGTGCGCTGGCCGTCCAGATAGGCCGGCTTGTCGGCGCGGCCGGCGGCGAGATTGCTTTGCAGGACGTCGGCGGCGAAGTTGTAGTCGCGCGGGATCGCGCCCAACGCCTCTTCCGCCACCGCAGACGCGGTCGTCATCTCGATCCTCCCAGAGCGGTATATTGACCGCCTTTTTGGTGTCTCTCGTGTTGGGCCGGGATTATGCGAAACGCGGGGTTTTATCGCAATGTGAATATAATTCCGAGCCGCGACAGGCGTCCGCCTGACGCCGTCTCTACCCACCACTGTACAGCGGGGCATATGCCGTTAAGGTGCGCGGCAAACGCTCAAAGCAAGAGCCTGCGCCAAGGGAGGCTCGCTCATGATTCTCAGCCGCGAACGCATCCTGACCACCCACGTCGGAAGCCTGCCGCGCAACGAGAAGCTGTCGGACCTGCTGCTGCGTCAGGAAGCGGGCGAAAGCTTCGATCCCGCCGAAATGGCCGCCGAGCTCGACCGTGCGGTGAGCCACGTGGTGAACAAGCAGGCCGCGGCCGGCATCGACGTCGGCAACGACGGCGAACAGCAGCGCGTCGGCTTTCAGACTCACATTCCGCAGCGCATGAGCGGCTTCGGCGGCATATCGCAGCGGCGGCGCGGGCGCGAGTTCGAGGAATTCCCCGCGCTGGTGCAAAACATCATGCGGCGCTTTCCCCATGTCAGCAAGCAGCAGAACGCGCCCGAGTGCCAAGCCGAGCTGCATTATCTCGACATCAAGCCGTTGGAAAACGAGATCGCGCGCTTCAAGCGCATCGCCGACGACCGCTTCACCGAGACGTTCATGACGGCGCCCTCGCCGGGCATCATCTCGTCGACCATGCTCGACGCCTTCTACGGCTCGCAGGACAAGTACCTCTCCGCGCTGTCGCGCGAAATGAAGAACGAGTACCAGGCGATCTACAAGGGTGGGCTCTTGTTGCAGATCGATGCGCCCGACCTCGCCATGGACCGCACCATGATGTACCGCGACCTCGGCGACGCCGGCTTCGTCAAGGCGGTGGAGCGGCACGTGCGGGCGATCAACGAAGGCATCGAGGGCATTCCGCGCGAGCGCGTGCGGCTGCATGTCTGTTACGGCAACTGGGAAGGCCCGCACATCCACGACATCCCGCTGGTGAAGATCCTGCCGGCGCTCTACGACGCCCAGGTCGGCGCGCTGTCGATCGAGTTCTCCAATCCGCGCCACGCCCACGAATACGCGGCGTTCAAGGCGGCGCCCTTGCCCACGGACATGGCGCTGATCCCGGGCGTGATCGAGACCACCTCGAACTTCGTCGAGCATCCGGAGGTGGTGGCGCGCCGCATCGAGGAGGCGGTCGCCGCCGTCGGCGATCGCGAACGCGTGATCGCCGGTACCGACTGCGGCTTCGGCACGTTCACCAATCGCGAATGGGTGATCGAGCCGGCGGTATGGCTCAAGCTCGCCGCCCTGCGTCAGGGCGCCGATATCGCGTCGCAGCGCCTGTGGGGCACGAAGAGCGCGGCGTGAACCGATCATCGCGCCGCCATACGTAACGGTAACGCCGTTTCACCTTCCCTGCTTTGCGAAACAAACGAAACCGGGCACGTGCCGAACGCGCGCGAAAAACGGGCGTCTCGTGCCGGTTACAGTTAAGTCATTGTTCGAGGGACCGGACCCGGAACGAGGCCGACAGTTCCGAAGTTTCTCCGTCACCAGGGGGCGATCGCCAAACTGGAACTGGAGATCAGCCATGAAACTCGCTTACACCATCGCCGCGCTTGCCTTTACCGCCGCCGTCGGCGGCCTCGGCATGACGGTCCCCGCCAACGCGCAACCCGCGCAGCAGGTCCGCTACTGCGACCACACCCTCCCCAGCTTCGGCGCCGATAGCTGCTACCACAGCATGGCCCAGTGCTCGTATTTCGCGCGGCCCTTGGACGGCTCTTGCACCGTGAACCAACACGCCGCCTATCGGCCGGAACGCGACAGCCACGACACGATGGCGCGCGACTGAGCGGGCGACGCGCCGGCCAGGCGCCCAAACGCAATGCCCTAAGCAATCGTTCCGTCGCCGGCTCGGTCCAGGCTGTTGCCGGCGGCGGCAATTTGCCTATTGCAATAACGCGATAACGGCCCGCCGCGCGGCATGGGCACACGCCCAAGCCCGTGCAGCGGGCGTGTCCTCTACGCCCTTGCGAGCCCCGCGCCGGAGGGCGCATAACCGCTTGGAAAAAGCCGGCGCCGCGCCAAGGGGGCGTATCGCGAGGACGTCAACAAAGACGCCAAGAAGGACGCCATGGACGAGAGAACGCGCGAACCGACGCGAGTCCGCGCCGAGGACATCAACCCGCGTCACAACTGGGGCCACGCCCTGCCGTCGCTCGGCATCATGGGCGTCGATTTCGAGGAACGCGTGGACTATCGCCGGCTGCACCGCTACCGGCTCGGCCGCGCCAAGCAGGCGCTGGAGAAGTCCGAGCTCGGCGCCCTGCTCGTCTTCGACGTCAACAACATCCGATATATCACCTCGACCAAGATCGGCGAATGGGAGCGCGACAAGCTCTGCCGTTGGGCGCTGCTGACCCGGACCGGCGAACCGATCTTGTGGGACTTCGGCTCGGCGGCCGTGCATCACAAGCTGTATGCGCCCTGGCTGCTGCCCGAGAACTGCAAGGCCGGCATCATCGGCATGCGCGGCATGGTCGATCCCGCCTTCGGCCTGATGGAGAAGCACGCCAAGGAGATCGCGTCGCTGATCAAGGAAGCCGGCTGCGACAAGATGCCGATCGGCGTCGACATCATCGAACCGCCGATGATGTTCGAATTGCAGAAGGCCGGCTTGAATATCGTCGATGGCCAGCAGGTCATGCTGGAAGCGCGCGAGATCAAGTCGCAGGACGAGATTCACCTGCTGAACCACGCCGCCGCCATGGTCGACGGCGCCTATCACATGGTCAACGAAGAGCTGAAACCGGGCGTGCGCGAGAACGACATCGTCGCCAAGGTCAACGAGTTCCTCTATCGCCACGGCTCCGACGACGTCGAGGCGGTGAATGCGGTTTCGGGCGAGCGCTGCAACCCGCATCCGCACAACTTCACCGACCGCCTGATCCGCCCCGGCGACCAGGCCTTCTTCGACATCCTGCAAGCCTTCATGGGCTACCGCACCTGCTACTACCGCACCTTCAATGTCGGGCGCGCCACGCCCGCGCAACACGACGCCTATAAGCAGTGCCGCGAATGGCTCGACAACGCCATGGCGCGCATCAAGCCCGGCGCCACCACCTCGCATATCGCCGAAGCCTTCCCGACCGCGCAGGAGTTCGGCTTCCCCGACGAGACCGCGGCCTTCGGCCTGCAGTTCGCGCATGGGCTCGGCCTGGCGCTGCACGAGCGGCCGATCATCTCGCGGGTGGTGTCGATGGATCACCCGACCGAGATCAAGGAGGGCATGGTGTTCGCCATCGAGACCTATTGCCCGGCGACCGACGGCTTCTCCGGCGCGCGCATCGAGGAAGAGGTGGTGGTCACCGACAAGGGCTGCCGCGTGATTTCGCTGTTCCCGGCGGAGGAATTGCCGATCGCCAACCGGTATTAGGCGGCGGGCGCTGCCGGCCCGGCCAGCCAAACGGCGCCGGGCCGCAGGGCACCCGTGCCGCCCGGAGGTAGCGAAATCGGCCCAGGAGGGTTATGTGGGGGTGTGCCCTCGCCGAACGAAAGCCCGAAGATCATGCATATCTACAAGCCCGATCCGCTCGAATTCAAGGCCGCCGTCAAGCCGCCGAAGCTGCGCAACGAGACCTTCGATACTGTCATGCGCGGCTTCAAGGGCTATTGCCCAGCCTGCGGCCAGGGCAAGATGTTCCGCGCCTACCTGAAGGTGGTGGACGAGTGCCCGCACTGCGGCGAGGAGCTACACCACCACCGGGCCGACGACTTCCCCGCCTATCTCGTGATCGTCCTCACCGGCCACATCCTGGTGCCGATCGTGCTGGCGGTGGAAACCGAGTTGGCACCACCCATGTTGCTGTCGATCCCGCTCTGGCTATCGGCGGCCGCCACCATGTGCATGAGTCTGCTCCAGCCGGTGAAAGGCGCCGTGGTCGCCCTGCAATGGCACCTCGGCATGCACGGCTTCGAGGATTCGCGGAAGATGGGCGAACTCGAGCCGACGGTCACGCTGCCGGGGTGAGCTTGCTCCTGCCTTTGCCCGTCATCCTGAGGTGCGCGCCAAAGGCACGCCTCGAAGGATGGCGGTCGTCACCCTTCGAGGCGCGCTACGCTCGCACCTCAGGGTGACCGACAGGGTCACGCCGCGCGCACGTGGGCGATGAAGCCTTGCGCTTCCTGCTGCAGGGTCGCGGCCTGACGGTTGAGATCGGCGACCGCGGCGAGGATCTGCTGAGCGCCGCTGCGGGTGCGGCCGGCCACGTCGTTGACGCCGGCAAGCGTGTCGGACACTTCGCGGCTGCGGTGGGCGGCGCCGTCCACGCTCTCGGCGATCCGTTGCGTCGCGTCGCTCTGCATGTGCACCGAGCCGGTGATCGCCTGCGACACCGCCTCGATCTGCGCGACCACCAATGACATCGACTGCGTCGCCTCGCGCACGCCGTCGACGATGCCGGCCACCGCGCCGGTCTTGGCGCGGATGTTATCGAGCGCCTTGGTGGTCTCGGCGGCGAGCGTCTTCACCTCCTGCGCCACCACGGCGAAGCCCCGTCCCGCTTCGCCGGCCCGCGCCGCCTCGATGGTGGCGTTGAGCGCGAGCAGGTTGGTCTGGCTGGCGATGGCCTGGATCATGCCTGCCACCTGGTCGATCTCGCCGACCGTGGAGACCAGCCCGTCGGCGTTGCCGACGGCGACGTCGGCGCGACGCGTCGCCTCCACCACCACACTGCCGGCATTGCCGAGCTGCGATTCGATGTCGCGCATGGCAGTCGACAGTTCGTCGATCGCGGCCGCCACGGTATCGGCGACCTGGGCCGACTCCTGCGCAACCACGGTGGCCGCGCCGGCGGCGCGGTCGGACTCTTCCGCGATGCCGGTCATGGTGCGCGCCGAGCCGTCGAGCTGGGCCGCCGCGGCCGCCAGCGCCGCCGTCACGCTCAGGATCTTGTGCTCAAAGCTGCCGCCCAATTCGTTGAGCGCGGTGCGCTTTTCCGCGGCCGCCCGCTCGCGTTCGCGTTCGCGCCCGCGCTGCGCCTCCCGCAGAGCCACACCGTTGTTGCGGAACACTTGTACCGCGCGGGCCATGACGCCGACCTCGTCACCGCGCGTAACGCCTTCGATACGCGTCTCGAAATCGCCCTTGGCGATGTCGCCGGCCGCCTTCGCCAGCCGCTGCAGCGGCCGCGCCACCGCGCGGTGGGCGAGCAACATGGCAATCAGCACCGCGAGGATGGTGCCGCCGACCAGCACGAAGGCCAGCAGCCGATAGGTCCGCACCTTGCTCGTGGCGGCCTGCGCCATCGCCTCCTTGGTCTGTCCGCCCAGGATGTCGATCAGCCGGTTCATGCTGGTGGCGGCATCGACCAAAGCGGGATCGAACTTAAACTCCAGCAAGGTGCGCGTCTGCTGGCGCTCGCCCGCCTTGCTCAACGCCTGCGCGGATTCGGCGATGGAATTGACGAGGTCAAGTCGCCGCCGCATGCCGGCGATATCTTTCTTGTGGCCGGGAAGATAGTCGAGGGCGTTCGTGAGCCACACCTTGGCAGCCGCGAATTCACCTTCACGCTCGTTGATCGCTTCCTTCCGGGTGTCGGGGTCGTCGGTGCCGGCCATCTTATAGGTCGCCAACCCCATCGATTCGACCGCGATCTTCGCTTCCGTCAACGTCAGCCGCGCCGGCGCCACCCGTTCGGCCACGACGGCATTGATGCGGTCGATCTCGTGCAGGCTGCGCAGGCAGAACCAATTGGCCGCGGCGGACATGATGCCGAGCGCGCCGATCAGCAATACGGCCTTGGCCGCGATCGGCAGGCGAATGCGGAGAAAACGTCTCATCGGAATTCCTGAAGGCGAGCGAGAACGGCGCTCGTATAGACGCGCAAACGTTCCCGCGAGATTAATACCCCCGTCACACGGCCGTCGGCTTTATCACAAACCGCAATCGGCCCGGGCGCACATTGTCGCATCGTGGGCGTGGCGCGAACGCCATGAGTTCAACGCCATGCGTTTTATGTGAATTACGCCAGGCGCGATTGACCGCTCGCCGCTATCGACGCGCGCGGCGGATACCGGTGCGACCGCGTCGCGATATCCAACGTCGGGCGGGTGGTATCGCGACAACCGAGTATTTTGGTTGCACGTGGGCGGCACCCTATTGGGAGCGGCCAGGCAGATTACGGCGCATCACGGCGCTTGAATGCCAGATCGCGCCCCGCTCTCGTCGTCCGGTAGTATTTTTTGACCGCACGTGCCGGAATCGCGGCGGTGCAAATCCCACGAGATTTTATGGTGTATTTACTTGTATGAGCGCGCCCGGACCGGTTCACTCCTAGACGTGCGCAGCCACCGTTTCCTCCCTTATCTACCGAGCGGTGGCCAGCCTCCAAATGTGCGCGCGAAGGGCCGCGCTTGCGCGGCCCTTTTTTCGTCCGGCGACGGCTAGCTCAGTTCTCCAAGCCCGTCGGCACGTCCTTGTTTTCCGATTCGAGCTTCATGCCGGCGACGAGCGCCATGGTCTCCATGAGCGCCGCGAAGTCCTTCAGCAGATAGGCGTCCGGGTCCTTCTGCAACGTGGCGGTGCCGAAGTGGCTTTGCAGCACCTCGCGCGTCGCCGCGGTCACCGGCATCGGCACGCCCATCTCGCGGCCGAGCGAAAGTCCGAGATCGAGGTCCTTGCGCAGCAACTCCGGCGTGAACGTCGTGGTCCAGTCGAGATTGACCAACGCCGGCGACTTGTACCTAGTGAACATCGAGCCCATGACGCCGTTGTTGAGGAAGGCGAGGAACGCCTCGCGCGGCACGCCCATCTTGTTCACCAAGAGCGTGATCTCGATCAGGTTCTCGATCACGACACCGAGCATGACGTTGTGCGCGATCTTGCACACGCGCGCGAGCTCGCCCTCGCCGACGTAGGAGACACCCTGCGGCGCGATCACCGCGACCAGCGGCATCGCCGCCTTGCAGGCCGCCTCGTCGCCGGAAAGCACCGCCGACAGCCGGCCGGCCTTGATCACCTTGGCGTTGCCGGAAACCGGCGCCGCCACGTAGTCGCCGCCGGCCGCTTTCAGCCTGGCGCGGATGTTCGCGGAGTCCTCGACCGAGATGGTCGAGCAGTCGACCACCACCTTCGGCGCCTTACCGCCCGTAACGACACCGTCCTTGCCGAACAGCACCTGGTCGAGGTCTTTGCCGGTGGAAACGATGGAGAACACCACGTCGCACGCGGCCAAGTCCGAAAGCTTGTCGACAATTTTGCCGCCGCTCTTGGCGAGAGGCTCCGCCTTGGCCCGGGTCCGGTTCCACACCGACACGTCATGGCCGGCCTTGAGCAGGCGCTCCGCCATGGGCAACCCCATACGCCCGGCGCCGATCCAGCCGATCTTCTGCGCGTTCTTCGACATGCCGAAACTCCGTTTGAAACCTGACTGGGGGCTTTAGCGGCTCTGCGCGCCGCCCGCCAGCGGCAACCCGGGCGGACCCGGCCGCCATTTCCAGGCCGGCGCCGACATCAAATGGAAAAGCGGCCGGGAAGCTGGGTGCCGAAGATGAAGTCGTAACGGATAGGCGCTTAGGCGCCCGCCAGCCGCTTCACGCGCTGCCGCGCCTCTATGATCACCGGCGGCACGGCTTCGGCGTGGTTCGGCGCCATGATGTGGCAGCCGGCAACGTGCGGAATATCGGCCAGTTGCTCGATCACCTCGACGCAGATGCGGCGGCCTTCGGCGGCCTGATCGGACGCCCGCTCCAAGCGCGCGATGAACGCGTCCGGGATGATGGCGCCGAATAGCTTGTCCTTGATCCAGCGCGCGGAGCCGGCCGAGCGCAAGGGCGCGATGCCGATCAGCACGCGGAGCTTGTCGGCGAGGCCGTGTTCGGCGAGCCGCTCCATGTAGCGGCGCACGATATCCGCATCCATGCAGAACTGCGTCTGCACGAATTGCGCGCCGGCGGCCTGCTTGCCCGCGAGGCTTGTCGGTTCCCAACCGGGCGGCGGATCGATGGGGCTGTCGGCGCCGCCGAGAAAGAACGGCGCGCGGCCGGCAATCTTGCGGCCCGGCGGCAGTTCGCCCCGGTCGCGCATCGCCCGCGCCGTCTCGAGTAACCCGCGGGCGTCAAGATCGAACACCGGCTTGGCGTCGGGCTGGTCGCCGGCGCTCGGGTCGTCGCCGCGCAGCATCAGCAGGTTGCGCACGCCGGAGGCCGCCGCCGCCATCAGGTCGCTCTGCAGGGCGATGCGGTTACGATCGCGACAGGTGAACTGGAGAATTGGCTCGATGCCTTCCGCTACTAGCATGGCGGCGGCGGTCACCGCGCCGAGATGCGGCCGCGCGCCAGCGCCGTCGGTAATATTCACGGCGTCGGCGAGGCCCTTGAGCGGCAGCGCCTTAGCGAGCAGATCGGCGCGGTCGAAGGAGACCGGCGGCGTGACCTCGGCGGTGAGCACGAAGCGGTGCGCCGCCAGTTTTTCCTGTAGGTTCATGCGCGTTCAGGTCGCAGAAACCGGTGGACCTGGCAAGCGCAACAATGTGAGATTGCCTTGGCGGCAGAGCTGCCGTGCAATGGGCAAAGCGGGACGAATAGAGGCGGGACGTTTCCCATGACGACAATGCTCGAGGAAGCGCTTTCGGCCGTCACCGACGGTTGCGTGCTGGTGGTGCCGCGCGAGGCCTCCGGCGCGCCGATGGCGGCAACGCGGGCGCTGATCCGGCGCGGCGTGAGGAACCTGCATCTGGTGGCGCTGCCGACATCCAGTCTTCAAGTCGATCAGTTGATCGGCGCCGGCTGCATCGAGACGCTGGAGACGAGCGCCGTGAGCCTGGGCGAGTTCGGCCCGGCGCCGCGCTTTTCCGACGCCATCCGCAACGGCGCCATCGTCATGAAGGATGCTACCTGCCCGGCCCTGCACGCCGCGTTGCAGGCGGCGGAGAAGGGCGTGCCGTTCATGCCGCTGCGCGGGCTGATCGGCTCCGACGTGCTGAAATACCGCGACGACTGGAAGGCGATCGACAGCCCGTTCGGCAATGCCGATCCGATCGTGCTGCTGCCGGCGCTCAAGCCGGACGTGGCGCTGATCCACGCCGCCATGGCGGACCGCTTCAACAACGTATGGATCGGGCGGCAGCACGAGCTGGCGATGATGGCGCACGCGGCGGACAAGACCGTCGCCACCGTCGAAAGAATCGTCGACGGCGATCTGCTTGCCGATCCGACGCTCGCCGCCGGCACGCTGCCGGGCTTCTACGTCGACGCCGTCGCGGTCGCCGAACGCGGCACCTGGCCGTTGCCGTTGCCGGATCAATACGGCGCCGACACCGAGCACCTGGCGGAATACGCCAAGATGGCGGGGACGCCTGAGGGTTTTGCCGAGTACCTGGACAAGTATGTGTATGAGAAGCAAGTGGCGTGATCGTGGGCTTCGAAGCCGTCATGCCTGGCCTTGACCCGGCCATGACGACGGAAAGGTCGCGACGTGACTGACAATGATTTCCGCCCCGAAGAACTGCTCGCCGACGTCATCGCGCGGTTGATCGGCGACGTGCGCCACGTGGCGGTGGGCAACGCCTCGCCCATTCCCGCCACCGCCGCGCTGCTGGCGCGCGAGCAGAACGGCAACGGCCGGCCCTACGTGTCGTTGCTCGGCAGCCCCAAGAACACGTTCTGGACCGATGGCGCGCGCGAGCTGTTCGACTGCGCCGGCCAAGGCCGCGTCGACGTGTTCTTTCTCTCCGGCGGACAGATCGACGGCCAGGGCAACATCAACCTCGTCTCGATCGGCGACTACAAGCACCCCAAGGTGCGCTTTCCCGGCTCGTTCGGCTCGGCCTATCTCTACTACGTCGTACCGAAAGTGATCCTGTTCCGCACCGAGCATTCGCGCCGCACACTGGTGCCGAAAGTCGACTTTATCAGCGCGCCGGGCACGAGCGAATCAAACGTCTATCGCCCGGGCGGACCGATCGCGCTGGTCACCAACCGCTGCCTGTTCTCGTTTGCCGACGGGCGCTTCACGCTCGAAAGCGTGCATCCCAGCCATACCGTCGACGAGGTGATCGAGAACACCGGTTTCGACTTCTCAAAGCCCGACACCGTGCCGGAAACGCCGGCGCCCTCGCCCGGGACGCTCAAGCTCATGCGCGAGGCGGTGGCGCCGCAACTGCTCGACGTCTATCCGCAGTTCGCGCGCCAAGTATTCGGCGTCGGCGAGGCTGATGTCGTGCGCTAAAATCAACGCTCACGGCCGGCGACAAAGTCACCAAGCGCCGCGCGTACGCGCGCGATAACGCCATCCCAGTCGCCGGCTTCTTGCTGCCAGAACACACGGGCGGTCGGATACCAGGGACTGTCCTCGCGGCCGAGCAGCCAGCGCCAGTCGGCAACGAAGCTCAACAGGATCCAGGTCGGCCGCCCCAAGGCGGCGGCCAGATGCGCCGCGCTGGTATCCACCGTAATGACGAGGTCGAGATCGGCGACGAGCCCCGCCGTCTTGGCGAAGTCGCCGAGCTCGCGACCGAAGTGCACAATCTCGCCGTGTTCTTGCAGCACGGCGGCATCGTCGTCGCCGACCTCCATCTGCAGGCTGACGAAAGTCGCGTCCACGTCGATCAGCGGCAGCAGCGTGCGCAGCGCCATCGAGCGCTCCTTGTTGCGCTCGTGGTTGGGATTCCCCGACCACATCAGGCCGATACGCGGGCGCTTCTTGGCGTCCAGCCGCGCCTGCCATGCCGTCACCGTTTCCGCCCGCGCGTGCAGATAGGCCGGCGCGGCGGGGATCGTGTCGACGCGGGTGTGGAACGCCAGGGGCAGGCTGAGCAGCGGACACTGCAGGTCGAAGGGCGGCAGCGGCGAGCCTTTGGCGACAACCCGCGCCGCGGGCACGAAATCCGCCATCAGCGTCTGCAAATGCGGCAACACCTCGAACACGACGTCCGCGCCGGCGGCAATGAGCATCGGCACGTAGCGGCAGAACTGGATCGCGTCGCCCGCCCCTTGCTCGCTGACGACAAGGATCGTCTTGCCCGCGATCGGAACGTCGCCGCGCCACTGCGGCTGCGGGAAATGGCGTGCCGCCGCGGCCACCGTGTCCTTCTTCCAGCGCCATTCGTAGTGCGCCCAGCCGCGCTCGAAATCGCCGGTCGCCAGCCGCACCGCCGCGGCATTGCAATGCGCCATGACGTGGTCCGGCGCGACGGCAAGCGCGGCGTCGTAGCTCTTGAGCGCCTCGTCGTAGCGCAGCAATTCCTTCAGGACCTGGCCACGATTGTTGAGCGCATCGGCGTGAGCGGGGCGCAAGCTCAGCGCGCGGTCGTAGCTCGCCAGCGAGTCGTCGTAGCGCCCGAGCGCTTTGAGAACATTGCCGCGATTATAAAGCGCATCGACGAAGTCTGGCTGCAGCGCCAGCGCGCGGTTATAGTTGGCGAGCGCGGCGTCGTAGCGCTCGAGCCGCTCCAGTACGCTGCCACGGTTCGAAAACGCCGCGGCGAAGCGCGGGTACACGGCAATGGCGCGGTCGTAGGATTGCAGCGCCTCCTCCGGCCGGTCCAGGGCGAGAAACGACGCGCCGCGATCGTTGAGCACGGCGGCCTCGTTCGACCGCAGGCGCAGCGCGCGGTCGAAGCTTTCGAGCGCCTGCTCATGCCGGTTGAGGCCGGCTTGGGCCAGCGCCAGGACGTGACACGTTTCGAAATGCGCCGGATCGACCAGCAGGATTTGGCGGCACAGCCCCTCGGCATCGCCGAACCGCCCCGCTCGATAGGCCGCAAGCGCCTGCGCGAAGACATCGGCGGCAGCGGGGGCAGCGGGGGCATGAGCGGCTGCTGGGGCAGGATCCACCATTCGGAAG
>JARRQH010000050.1:0-26737 GCA_037381985.1 Pseudolabrys sp. | reverse complement strand
GCCGTCTTCGCGCTCGCCGTTGCCTTGCACTTCTTCGGCTTCCGCTTCCGCGTCTGCTTCGAGCTCGGCTTCGTACTCGTCTTCCTCTTCCACGACGGGCGCTGCGGCCTTGGCGGCGGCGGCGAGATTGCGCGCGGCCTCCACGCTGTGCACCTGCTCGCCGCGGTCGATGATGTAGGACTGCTGGCCGGAGACGGTCTCGTCGGCCGTGACCGTGATGGTCACGCGGAAGCGCTCTTCCAGCTCACGCAAATGCGCGCGCTTGTGGTTGAGCATGTAGAGCGCGACCTCGGAACGGGTGCGCACGATCAGGTTATGGGTGGCACCCTTGATCAGCGTCTCCTCGATCGCGCGCAGCGCCTGCAGCGCCACCGACGACACCGAGCGCACGTGGCCGGAGCCGCCGCACAGCGGACACTTCTCGGTCGAGCTTTCCAGCACCGAAGCGCGGATGCGCTGGCGCGACATCTCCAGCAGGCCGAAATGCGAGATGCGGCCGACCTGGATGCGCGCGCGGTCGTGCTTGAGTGCTTCCTTAAGCTTGCGCTCGACCTGGCGGTTGTTGCGGCCTTCGTCCATGTCGATGAAGTCGATGACGATGAGACCGGCGAGATCGCGCAGGCGCAGCTGGCGGGCGACCTCTTCGGCCGCCTCGACATTGGTCTTGACCGCGGTGTCCTCGATGTGATGCTCGCGGGTGGCGCGGCCGGAGTTGACGTCGATCGCCACCAGCGCTTCGGTCTGGTTGATGACGATGTAGCCGCCGGAGCGCAACTGCACCACCGGCGAGAACATGGCGTCGAGCTGGCTCTCGATGCCGTAGCGCGTGAACAGCGGCAGGCCGTCCTTGTATTGCTTCACGTGCTTGACGTGGCTCGGCATCAGCATGCGCATGAAATCGCGCGCTTCCTTGTAGCCGTCCTCGCCGGCGACGACGATCTCGTCGATGTCCTTGGTGTAGAGATCGCGGATCGAGCGCTTGACCAGCGAGCCTTCCTCGTAGACCAGCGTCGGCGCGCTCGAGTTCAGCGTCAGGTCGCGCACCGTCTCCCACAGCCGCAGCAGGTATTCGAAGTCGCGCTTGACCTCGGTCTTGGTGCGGGCCGCGCCGGCGGTGCGCAGGATGACGCCCATGCCTTCCGGCACTTCCAGCTCGCCGGCGATTTCCTTCAGGCGCGAGCGGTCTTCCGAATTGGTGATCTTGCGCGAGATGCCGCCGCCGCGGGCGGTGTTGGGCATCAGCACCGAATAGCGGCCGGCCAGCGACAGATAGGTCGTGAGCGCCGCGCCCTTGGTGCCGCGCTCTTCCTTGACCACCTGCACCAGCATGACCTGGCGGCGCTTGATGACTTCCTGGATCTTGTAGTTGCGGCGGAAACGTGGGGCGCGTTCCTGCGCCTCCTCGAGGGCGTCGGCGCCGCCGACGGATTCGACCGCCTCATCCTCGTGGTCTTCTCCGTTGCCATTGCCGCCATTGCCGTTGTCGCCGTTACCGTTCGGCTCGCCGGCGGGCGCGGCTTCGGCGCGCGGCTCTTCGCCGTTGCCGTCTTCGCTTTCGTCCTCGCCGTCTTCTTCGGCTTCGTCGCCTTCATCTTCCTCGGCTTCGTCGCCGTGATCGCCTTCTTCGGCGTGCTCGTCTTCCTCGTGCGCTTCGGTCGCTTCAGGCTCTTGAGAAGACTCTTGAGAAAACTCTTGCGCTTCCGCCGTCTCGGCGGCGGCTTCGACAGGGGCGGGCGCCGGCTGCTCAGCTTCAGCGGTGGGCGCGGCTTCTTCGGTCGCCGCCGCTTCGGCGGTGTCGCCCTCGGGCGGGAAATCGGCCTCGTGGACCGCGTCCTCTACGCTCAGCGCGGGTTCATTCGTGGCGCCGTCGGCCATCTCGGGCGTAGCCGCCGCGATCGCAGCGGCTGCTTCCTCGTCGGCCGGAAGCTCGGCGGCTTCCGTAGGCTGTTCGTCGCTGGCGACCTTGTCGCTGCGCTTGACGTCGCGGCGGCGGTTGGCGCCGCGCCCGCGCCGCCGGCCGCCGCGTCGGTTGGAGCGGTTGTCGGCCTCGTCGTCGGCGTCGCGCTGGGCGCGGGCTTCTTCGGCCAAGAGCGCCTGCCGGTCGGCGACCGGGATCTGGTAGTAGTCTGGGTGGATTTCGGAGAACGCCAGGAAGCCGTGACGGTTGCCGCCGTAATCGACGAACGCCGCCTGTAGCGACGGTTCGACCCGGGTGACCTTGGCGAGGTAGATGTTACCGCGAAGCTGCTTGCGGTGAGCGCTTTCGAAGTCGAATTCCTCGACGCGGTTGCCACGCAGGACGACCACCCGGGTCTCTTCCGGATGGGTCGAGTCGATGAGCATTTTGTCGGCCATTGATAATTCTCTCGGGGCCAGGACTCAAAGTGCGCTGGGCGCGCTCGCGCGTATCAGACGGCGCGAGACGCAGCGTTGGGGAGCCGGCCTTAGGGGTGTGGAAGGAGGTCGGGCGCGCGTTTTCACGGGAAAGCGCGGCGAGGCCCAATTGGGGATCCAAGCGGGAACCCAAGTGAATACCCAAGCGGAAACGCGCCGTCGCGCGCGTCACGCCAAAGCGGGGGACCTCAAATAGCTCTTGCTGCATCACTGGCAGCATGAAAAAGCGACCCATAGCGGTCGGCTGCGCCAGTCAGCATTGGGCGCAAGCCGGGATTAGTCGGCGCTGAAAGTCCAAAAAACGGCGGCAAATCATGGGCCGCGCGTCAATCCGGCTGTCCTTGACCTAGGGTTTCGGCTCGTTTCGCTTCGTCCGTCCGCCGACCTTCCTGGGGGGCGGTCCTGGACTTTTTCAGCGCGCCGGGGCCCGAACGCGGCACAACCGGAACTCAATGACCGTCAGCAGCCTGTTACATACGGCCGGATTCTGGCTATGGCAAGCGGGTTAGGGGTCGGTCCACCGGGCGGCCGTCCCGCCGCCCGGAACCGGCCTGCGCAAATGTCGAAAGCAAAGGACCACTAGCAACTATTTGATTCTAGTGGAGCTTTGAATTTGACATTTGATGAGCGCCGCGCTGCGAACGGGTATCAAATGTCAAATTCGCTCCACTAGCGCGGCGAAAGCCCGCGCCGGTTAAGAACCGTTAACCAGGGCCGCGCCTAATGCGCTAGAAGATTGCGAAAGGGTCGGGTTCGTGACGTTTCGCTCAATCGCCAGCTTTAGCGCCGTTCGGGGGGCGTTCGCGCGCGCCGCCGGCCGTGCCGCCGCCCTGGCGGGGGCCGCGGCCCTGGCCGCGCTGCTGCTGGCGCCAGGGGCAGTCCGGGCGAAGCCGGCTCAAAGTGGCCCCAACCCGGTCGCCTCCGCCGTCAGGGTCGGGGGCAACCAGCACGACACCCGCTTCGTGCTCGATCTCACCCACAAGGTCGACATCGCCGTGTTCTCGCTCGCCGACCCCTACCGGGTGGTGATCGACCTGCCGCAGGTCACCTTCAAGCTGCCGCGCCACGCCGGCGAGCATGGGCGCGGCCTGGTCACCGCCTACCGCTACGGCCTGGTCATGCGCGGCGGCTCGCGCATCGTGCTCGACACCGCCAAGCCGGTGCGCGTCAAGAAGGCCTTCGTGCTGCCGCCGGCTTCCGGCCAGCCGGCACGGCTGGTGGTCGATCTCAGCGCCACCGACCGCGCCAGCTTCCTGCACACCGTCGCGCTGCAGAACCGCGACGAGCGCGCCAAGCGGCCGCGCCGCATCGCCGTGGCGCCGAAAGAGGACAAAGACCCGCGTCCGCTGATCGTACTCGATCCCGGCCACGGCGGCATCGACAACGGCACCCATTGGAAGAACATCGACGAGAAGGACATCGTGCTCGCCTTCGCGCGCGTGCTGCGCGAGAAGCTCAACAGGATCGGAAAGTACCAGGTGCTGATGACGCGCACCGACGACACCTATATTCCGCTCAACGACCGCGTGCGCTTTGCCCGCCGTCACCACGCCTCGTTGTTCATTTCGCTGCACGCGGATTCGCTGCCGGCCAGGGAGGGCCACGCCCAAGGAGCCACGGTCTATACGCTGTCGGAGAAGGCTTCCGACGCCCAGGCAGCCGAGCTCGCCAACAGCGAGAACTCGTCCGACGTACTGGCTGGCGTCGACTTGTCGAACGAGCCGAGCGACGTCGCCAGCATCCTGTTCGACCTGGCGCAGCGCGAGACCAAGACCTTCTCGGTGCGGTTCGCCCACCACGTGGTCGGGCAATTGCGCGACACCGCGCGCCTCTACAAGCATCCGATCAAGTCGGCCGGTTTCGTGGTGCTGAAAGACCCGGACGTGCCCTCGGTGCTGATCGAGCTCGGCTATCTTTCCTCCGCCGCCGACCGCAAGAACCTGATCTCGGCGGCCTGGCGGTCGAAAACCGCGGGCGCGCTCGCCGAGGCGGTCAACGCGTTCTTTGCCGCGCGGCTCGCGAACAGCAGGAACGCCCGTTGATGGACAGACGGGGAAGCTGCGGGTGCCCCATCGGGTACTTTGGGCGCATGCAGGCGCGCGCATTGTCCGTGTTGCACACGCGCCGCGCTGGCGACGAAATCGGCGCGGTTTGCCGCGGAAATCGAGGGCATCGGCCTCAGTTTCAACATAAAACCGCGCGAGCAGGGATCGACGCCGCGATCACGGTGGGGCGAAGGCCCGCTCATCAAATGTTAAATTCAAAGCTCCACTAGAATCAAATAGTTGCTAGTGGTCCCTTGATTCCGACATTTGCTCGGGAGCTTGCGGCAGCGGGATGCAAATGTCGGAAACGGACCACTAGAAGCAGGATCAGGACCGGATGAAAGGATTGCTGCGCTTCTTCGGCTTCCTGTTCGCGGCCGGCACCATTCTGTTCGTGGTGGGTGTCGCCGGCGTTGCCGGCGTGATGTGGCATTTCTCGCAGGACCTGCCTGATTATTCGCAGTTGAAGGACTACGAGCCGCCGGTGATGACGCGGGTGCACGCGGCCAACGGCTCGCTGCTCGCCGAATACGCCAAGCAGCGCCGGCTCTATATCCCGATCCAGGCGGTGCCCAACCTGGTCAAGCACGCCTTCATGGCGGCCGAGGACAAGGATTTCTACAAGCACGGCGGCCTCGACTTCCCCGGCATCGCGCGCGCCGCCATCTCCTACATTGAGCATTACGGCTCCGGCCGGCACCCGCAGGGCGCCTCCACCATCACCCAGCAGGTGGCCAAGAACTTCCTCTTGACCAACAAGGTGACGTTCACGCGCAAGATCCGCGAGATGCTGCTGGCGCTGAAGATGGAGCGCGCCTATTCCAAGGACAAGATTCTCGAACTCTATCTCAACGAGATCTATCTCGGCATGGGCTCCTATGGCATCGCCGCTGCCGCGCTCACCTATTTCGACAAGGGCGTCAACGAGCTCACCATTCCGGAAGCGGCCTATCTCGCCGCGCTGCCGAAGGGACCGAATAACTATCAGCCGTTTCGACATCCCAAGCGTGCGCTGGAGCGCCGCAACTGGGTGATCGAACAGATGGCGGAAGACGGCTTCATCAAGAAGGCGGCCGCGGCGAAGGCCAAGACGCAGCCGCTCGGCGTGGTGACCAATTCGGTCGGGCCGAGCCGTTTCTCGGCCGAGTATTTCGCCGAGGAGGTGCGGCGTGAGCTCGCCCAGCGCTACGGCGAAAAGAAGCTCTACGAGGGCGGGCTGTCGGTGCGCACCACGCTCAATCCCAAGATGCAGGTGATGGCGCGCCGCACGCTGACGCAAGGGCTGGTGAATTACGACCAGCGCCGCGGCGGCTGGCGCGGGCCGATCAAGCAGATCGACGTCTCGACCGGCGACTGGGGCGTTAAGCTCGCCAAGGTCTCGTCGCTCGACGACATTTCGCCCTGGCGCCTGGCGGTGGTCCTGAACGTGACCAAGAAGTCGGCGCGCGTCGGCCTCAAGCCCGGCCGTACGCCGGGCGGGGGGGTCGGCAAGGCGCGCGACATCGCCGACGTGCCGCTCGCCGGCATGCGGTGGGTCAAGATCAAACACCGCACCGTGCGCAACGTCGAGGACGTGCTCAAGCCCGGCGACGTGATCTACGTGGAGCCGGCCAAGGACGCCAGCGACTACCAGGACGAGATCAAGAAAAAGAAAATCGCCGAGGATCAATGGGTGCTGCGGCAGGTGCCGAAGGTGTCGGGCGCCATGGTGGTGGAGGACCCGTGGACCGGCCGCGTGCTGGCCATGGTCGGCGGCTTCTCCTACGACGAGAGCCAGTTCAACCGCGCGACCCAGGCGCTGCGTCAGCCGGGCTCCTCGTTCAAGCCGATCGTCTATGCCGCCGCGATCGACAACGGCTACACGCCGTCCTCGCTCATCCTCGACGCGCCGATCGAGATCGACCAGGGGCCCGGCCTCGGCGTGTGGAAGCCGGAAAACTACGAGCATAACTTCTTCGGTCCGTCGACCTTGCGCTTCGGTCTCGAGCATTCGCGCAACGTGATGACCGTGCGGCTCGCCCAGGACATCGGCATGCCGCTGATCGCTCAATACGCCAAGCGCTTCGGCGTCTACGACAACCTGCCGCCCTATCTCTCGTTCGCGCTCGGCGCCGGCGAGACCACGCTGCTGCGCATGGTCACCGCCTACGCCATGATCGACAACGGCGGGCGCAAGGTGACGCCGACGCTGATCGACCGCATCCAGGACCGCTACGGCCACACCGTCTACAAGCACGACAAGCGCGAGTGCATCGGCTGCGACGCCAAGGCCTGGCACGACCAGCCCGAGCCGGTGCTGATCGACCGGCGCGAGCAGGTGCTCGACCCGATGACGGCCTATCAGATGACCTCGCTGATGGAAGGCGTGGTGCGCTTCGGCACCGGCAGTGCGCTGCGCTCGCTCGGCCGGCCGGTGGCCGGCAAGACCGGTACCACCAGCGACTACAAGGACGCTTGGTTCCTCGGTTTCACGCCCAACCTCGTGGTCGGCGTCTATGTCGGCTACGACAAGCCCAAGACGCTCGGACGCGGCGAGACCGGCGGCCGCGTGGCAGCGCCTATCGTGCGCGATTTCATGAAGGAAGCCCTCAAGGGCAAGCCGGCGGTGCCGTTCCGCGTGCCGCCGGGCATCAAGCTGGTGCGCGTGGACGCCAGGACTGGCGTGCGCGCCGGCCCCGAGACCAAGAAGGCCATCCTGGAAGCCTTTAAGCCCGGTACCGCGCCGCCCGACAGCTACAACATCGTCGGCTATGGCAAATATGGCGACGGCAAGGGTATTCCCGCCAGCCAGGCGCCGTCGTTCAGCGGCGTGTCGCCCGACGCCGACCGCGCGGTGCGCACCGGCGGCGGGCTCTATTGAGGCCCCGGCCGGTGGCGGTTGCGCCGGCCAGCCGGCAAGGCTAAATCCCCTCGACCAACTGGAATCAGGACGCCGCCCCGGGCGGCCACGGAAACGGATCATGCGCGCGGAAACCCAGACCCTCCTCGACGAGATCAAGCAGTCGTTGGCACTGCTGAGGAGGCATCTTTGACGTCGAGGCCGCGCAACGCCGCCTCGCCGAACTGAACAAAGAGGCCGAAGACCCCGAACTCTGGAACGACCAGGTGCGCGCGCAACGCGTGATGCGCGAGCGTGACGCTTTGGACGACCAGCTCAACGCCATCGGCCATATCGAGCGCGAGCTCGACGACCAGACGACCATGATCGAGCTCGGCGATGAGGAAGGCGACGACGCCACCGTTGCCGAGGCCGAGGCCGCGCTCAAGCGCCTCAAGATCGAAGTTGGCCGCCGCGAGATGGAGGCGCTGCTCTCGGGCGAGGCCGACAGCAACGACTGCTATCTCGAAGTCCACGCCGGCGCCGGCGGCACCGAAAGCCAGGACTGGGCCGGAATGCTGATGCGCATGTACGTGCGCTGGGCGGAAGACCACGACTACAAGGTCGAGTGGGTGGAAGAGACCGAAGGCGAGGGCGCCGGCCTCAAGTCGGCGACCGTACTGGTCAAAGGTCACAACGCCTACGGCTGGCTGAAGACCGAGAACGGCGTGCACCGGCTGGTGCGCATCTCGCCGTTCGACGCCAACGCGCGCCGCCACACCTCGTTCGCCAGCGTCGGCGTGTTCCCGGTGCTCGACGACTCGATCAAGGTCGAGATCGACGAAAAGGACGTGCGCGTCGACGTGATGCGCGCCGGCGGCGCCGGCGGCCAGCACGTCAACAAGACCGAGTCGGCGGTGCGGCTGACGCACATCCCGACCAATATCGTCGTGAAGTGCCAGAACGACCGCTCGCAGCACCGCAACCGTGCGCAGGCCTGGGACATGCTGCGCGCCAAGCTGTTCGAGCTCGAGGTGCACAAGCGCGAGGAAAAGGCCGCCGCCGACCAGGCCGCCAAGACCGATATCGGCTGGGGCCACCAGATCCGCTCCTACGTTCTGCAGCCCTACCAGATGGTCAAGGATCTGCGCACGGGCGTGTCCACGTCCAACACCGGTGCCGTGCTCGACGGCGATCTCGACGAGTTCATGCAGGCAACCCTGGCGCAGCGCGCCTTCGGCGGCGAGCCGATCGAAGTCGAGGACGTGGAGTAACGGCTCAATTCTGCATGTCCGTACGCGCGTTTCCGAAAATCGGAATCCGTTTCTTCTGCCAATTGAAGTATTTGTTCTGGCATGACGAATAACGTACAGCAGCTGTTCAATGTGGCGCTTTCCGCCCTCAACAATCGCGATCTCCAAGGGGCGGAAAGGGAGTTCAGGCGCATTGTCGGGTTGGCGCCAACGCACGTCCCTGCGCTAAATCTCTTGACGGTCGTCTTGATGAGCCAGGGCCGGTTTCGCGAGGCGGAGCCCCTCATCGAGAAAGCGGTCGCGCTGAATCAAGGATCCGACGTTTCGTTCTACAATTATGGACTGATCGCGAAGAAACTCAACAAACAGCATCTCGCCTACGAGCAGTTCACCAATGCGCTGCGGCTCAACGCAAACGTTGCCGACACCTGGAACAATCGTGGAGCCGTCTGCAACGAGTTGAACCGGTACGAAGCGGCGCTCGACGACTTCGAAAAAGCAATTGCGCTCAACCGGGACCACGCGGAAGCGCATACCAATAGGGGCAAGTCGCTGTCGGCCCTCGATCGCCATGACGAAGCGCTCGCGGCCTATGACAAGGCGCTGTCGATCAGACCCGATCTGGCGGAAGCCTGGCTCGGCCGCGGCAACGTCTTCTCCGATCTCAAGCGCTATGACGAAGCGGTTGCGGACTACGGCAAAGCCTTGTCGATCAAGCCCGACAGCGAGTTTCTCTACGGGACGTATCTTCACACGAAAATGAAGATCTGCGACTGGAGCGGATTCGCGGAAGAGATTGCCCGTTACAAGGCCGGGATCGCCGAGCGCAAGAAGATCACCCCGCCATTCGTCGCCTTGGGTCTGATCGATGCGCCGGCGTTGCATCTGCTCGCGGCAGGAATCTACGGCGAGGCAAAATATCCGCGAAGCGCCGCGCTTGGTGAGATCGTCACGTCGACACAGAACGAGAAGATTCGTGTCGGCTACTTCTCCGGTGACTTCCACAATCACGCCACCGCCCATCTGATGGCCGAGCTTTTCGAGGTTCACGATCGAAATAGAGTCGAGATCTACGGGTTCTCGTTTGGGCCGAATACACAGGATGAAATGCGCGAACGGGTTTCCGTCGCGTTCGACAAGTTCTTCGACGTGGCGGAGATGGGAGATCGCGAGATTGCCCGGCTGTCGCGCGATCAGGAAATCGATATCGCCGTCGACCTGAAAGGCTATACCCAAGACGCCCGAACGGCGGTCTTCGCCGAGGGCTGCGCGCCGATTCAGGTGTCCTATATCGGTTACCCGGGCACCATGGGCCTCGACTACATTGACTACACTCCAAGCGGCAGATATCCGGCAGGGCCTTCACCAGGCAGGATTTGGATCTGCCGGAAGCGGGCTTCGTCTATTGCTGCTTTAACAACGACTACAAGATCCTGCCGGCGATGTTCGATTGCTGGATGCGGGTTCTCACGGCGGTCGAGGGCAGCGTGCTGTGGCTGTTCGAGGACAACTCGGCCGTTGTCCAGAACCTGCGCAAGGAGGCCGAGGCGCGGGGCGTCGCCGGACGCCGGCTGGTCTTTGCGCCGCACATGAAGCGCGACGAGCACCTGGCGCGGCATCGGCAGGCGGACCTGTTCGTCGACACGCTGCCCTATAACGCGCATACGACAGCCAGCGACGCGTTATGGGCCGGACTGCCGGTCCTCACCTGCGCGGGCGAGGCATTTGCGGGCCGCGTGGCGGCGAGCCTTCTCAATGCGGTTGGCCTGCCGGATCTCGTCACGCATTCGCTCGAGGAATACGAAGCGTGTGCGATCGCGTTGGCGCAGGATTGCGAGAGGCTTCAGGCTATCAAACGGCAGCTCGACGCCAACAGGATGACGGCGCCGCTCTTCGATGCGCCGCGCTTTGCCGCGCACCTCGAATCCGCCTATGAAGCCATGATCGAGCGCCACCGCGCGGGCCTGCCGCCAGACCGTATCGAGATACAGGCGTAGCGCCGGGCGAGCGTCAACTCAAGAGATAGAGCCAGCCAAGAGCGTCGCCACCGATGCCACCGTGCTGACGGAGATGGCCGAGGCGACGGTGCTTTCCGCGACCTTGTATTCGCCGGCGAGGATCACCTTGGTGGTCGGCACCGCCGCGCAGACGACCGGCGCCACGGTCCGTTCGGCACCAACGCGCCGCACCGCGTTCGCCAGCGTCGGCGTGTTCCCGGTACGCGACGGCTCCATCAAGGTCGAGATCGAGGAGTATGCAAGCGACGCTGGCGCACCGGGCCTTCGGCGGCGAGCCGATCGAAGTCGAGGATGTGGAGTAGGGCGTCTCCGGACGAGGTGGAATCCGGGTCGCCGTCCGCAAGCGCGATCTGGAAGACTGAGATACCGCACCGCGTGAAGCCCTGGCGCGGCGCCAGCCGGTTTGCCCCGGCTGCGCGCGCGTACGCTTTTGGATCGAAGCATGACCAAGAAAACCGCGCCGCCGACGCTGAATGTACTCGCGGGCCCGCCAACGCCGGGTGCCGAGGAGGCGGTCGAGGCGCTGCTCAAAGCGGATGGCGTGCGCGTCGAGCGCATCGTCTCCCGCGGCCAGGTGTCGCCGCAGGGCTTCTGGTACGACCAGGACGAGGCGGAATGGGTGCCGGTGCTCGGCGGCCGCGCCCGGCTCGCCATCGAGGGTGAGGCGCAAGACCGCGCGCTCGGTCCCGGCGACTGCGTATTCCTGCCGTCCCATTGCTGGCATCGGGTGGCCTGGACCGACCCCGATACGCCGACGGTGTGGCTGGCGGTTTTCGTGGATGCGCGGCTCAAGCCGGACGCGGGTGTTTGAAGAGACTGTCGATTCGATAAATGGACCGCGCACGCGCTTCACCTCCCCCTGGAGGGGGGAAGGTCGCCAACCGAAGCGTAGCGAAGGCTGGCGGGAGGGGGTGATCTTTTCCTTTGCTGCCCACCCTACCCCGGCTCGCTTTGCTCGCCGACCCTCCCGCTCCAGGGGAGGATGGTACGGCAGTTTCGCGCGAAGCGTTGCGGTTACATCTCCAGCCGCTTTCCCGTCTCCGCCTGCCAGTCCTTGAGCCACTGCCGGAAGCGCTTGCCGCCGTCGCCGCCGGCGCCGCCATGGAGCGCCGCGAATACCGGCCCTTCGGCGGAGACCATGAGCACCGCGTCGAGCCCTTGCGAGCGGCGCAGCGTGGCGAGCGCTTGGCGCGGCGTCTGCGCGATCGGGCCGGCGACGTTGAAAGACGTATTGACCGCCACCTCGACGCCGATGCGGCGGCCGAGCGCCTTCAGGTAAGCGTAGGTGAGGGGATCGGTGTCCTCGCGCACGATCTGCAGGCGGCCGGTGCCGTCGGCGTGCACCACCGAGGGAATGCGCTGGCGCGCTTGCGGCTTCGCATGCGCGGTCAGCACCATGTAGTTGTAGGCGTTGTAGTCAGCGTCCGAGGCGCCGTCGGAGAGCGCGAAGAATTCCTGTGCCGCTTCCAGCGTCACCATCGGCGCCAGCGGGCGGATGGCCTCGCGGTATTTCACCCGCGCGTTCAGGTTCTCGCGTGTCTGCGGGTTGCACGGATTGGCCAGAATCGAACGATGGCCGAGCGCGCGCGGGCCGGTTTCGGCCGCGCCCTGGTAGAGCGCGAAGATGGCGTCGTGCGCGGTCATGTAACCCATGAAATCGGCATAGGCCGCGCGCGTTGCGTCATCGCAGGCAACGAGGTCGATGCGGTCGACGTCGTCGGCCTCTGCGAACGCGGCGCGGATGGCGTCGGCCCGCGGCGGCGCGCCGCAATAGAAGGCGTGGGTAGCCGGCGGCCCGAGGCCATAGCCCGCGAGATAGGCGCCCATGTAAGCCGCGCCGATCGGCACGCCGGAATCGTTCGGTGTCGGCGGCACCCACAGATGCAGGCGGTTGTCGCGGCCGTGCTGGCGGCGGAAATAGTCTTCGTCGAAACGCTCCAACAGCCGCATGTTGGCGAGCGCGTTCAGGCCGACGCCGCCGGTGACGATCAAGCGCTCGCTGCCGGTCAAACGGATGAAACCGTCGACGATATGGAAGATAGCGTCCTCGAACACCATCTGGCAGGCGGCGGCTTTGTCGAGCCGCGCCTTGGTGGCCTCGGGGTGCTTGATGTCCTCGATCTTGAGCACCGCGTCCGGGTTCCACATCTTGTCGGCCGGGATCGGTTCGCCGAGAATGTCGGTGAGCGCTGCAGTGTAAGGCTCGCGCACGATGCTGCGCGGCCAGTTGGCGAGGTCGCGGTTGAGCGCGACGTGGCCATCCTTCTGCAGCACGAAGATATCCTTGAGCCGCGTGTAATAGGGATTGCTGCTGCGGTCGTTGTCGCCATAGGCGGTGGCGCCCATGTAGCGGCCTTCGCTCGAGAGCCAGGTCCAGCCGCCCTGCGTGGAGGAGATCACCGCGTAATAGAGGCCGAGCGAGTCGAAGACGCTGTCGTTGCAGTAGGCCTGCGTCATGCGGCCGTCCTCGCAGACGTAAAGCGAGATCGAGCCGGCGTCGCCGAGCCCGTCGATCACCGCCAGCATGGTCGGGCCGCTCGCCCGCGCGAACGGCGAGGCGGCGAACGAGAACCAGGCGTGATTGTCGTGATGCGCGGTGCCGATCAAGAGCGGCGTCTCGTCCATGCCGAGCAGCCGGCCGATATGACGCGCCGAGCGGATGCCGCTATCGATGGCGCGTGAGTTGAACAGGCCGGTGGGTTCGCCTGCCAGCATGCGCAAGGTCTGCGGCGCTTCCTCCAGCGCCGCGCGGATCAAGGTGGCGGAGAGCGCGGGATGATCCCAGCCGCTGAACCAGCCGTCGATGGCGCGGATATCGAGGCCGCTTCGCGCCATGTCGTCGCGCAAGGTGTCGATCGACTGGGCCGGGAACGCGTTGGTGTGCTTGACCGCGGAGAAGCGCTCTTCCTCGTTGTTGAAGAGGAGGCGCGGGCCGTCGCGCGTCACCTCGACCAGCGCGATGCCGGTGTTATGGGCGCCGGAGGCCGAGACACCGGCAAGGTAAGCGGTCTCGCCGCGCGCGATCTTGTCGGCGATAGCGGCGATGCGCGCGCGCGCCGGCGCGCTCCCGGCACGCACGATATTGCGGCTGCGACAGGCGCGGTCGACGAAGGCCAGCGCGAGGCGATAGCCCATGGCGCCGAGCCATGGATGACGTGGTCCGATCCGCACCTGACGGTATGCCCCTCAAAAGCTGGTCAAATTCGCGCGGGGATTAATGGATGAGCCGGGCGCGAAGGGCAACCGGGGCTGAGGTTGGCCTCAAAGCATGCCGAGGCGGGCGCCGGCGCGCAGGAACTTCTCGGGATTAACCGCCTTGCCGTTCACCCGGACCTCGTAGTGCAGGTGCGGGCCGGTCGAGCGGCCGGTCGAGCCCATCAGGCCGATGAGCTGGCCGCGATGCACCCGTTGCCCGGCCTTGACCAGGATCTTGGAGAGATGGCCGAAGCGGGTGACGATGCCGTGACCGTTATCGATCTCGACCAGGTTACCGTAGCCGCCGTCCCAGCCGGCGCGCAGGACTTTGCCGTCGGCGGTGGCGTGCACGTGGGTGCCGACCGCGCCGGCGAGGTCGAGCCCCGGATGAAATGCCGGCGTGCCGAGGAACGGATCGCGGCGCGGGCCAAAGCCGGAGGTCACGTCGAGCTGGCCGGCCAGCGGCTTGCGCACCGGCACCGTGCGCAAAGTGTGCGCGTATTGGGCGACCTTGGCGCGCGCGACGCTGACGCGATAGAGCGTCTTGTCGAAGGCGCTGGCGCTGCGGTGCGGGCGCTTGAGCGGAATGAACGGACCACCTTCGGCCGGCGCGCGGCCGGGCTTGACGCCGAGCGTGCTGAGTACACTGTGCATGCGGCGGGCCTTGCTGTCGAAGCGTTGCTCCATGCCGTCGAGCAGCGCGCTCTGCTCATGCGCGACGCGGTCGAGCGAGTGCGACACGCGCGCGAGCTTGCCGCCGACGCCGGCCTGGTTTTCGTTGTTCTCGAAATAGAGCGACGAGCGCAGGTCGGGCACCTTGAGCCGCGCGTCCTTGTCGTTCTTGCCGCGCGGCAGCGAGCCGGTGGTGAGGCCATCGTCGGCGAGCGCGCTGGTACGCCGCTCGAGGAGCTTCTGGCGGGAGAGCAGGGCATTGAGGCGGCTGTCGAACTGCTCCTGGTCGAGCAGTTGCCGGCTGGTGATGCGATCGACCTCGCTCCGCAACTGGGCGATGCGGTCCTCGTAGGCGATCTGCATGCGCGCGTGGCGGCTGATCAGTCCGCTCAGCACGTCCTGGCGACAGGCGAAATAGGTGCCGGTGCCGATCGACCACGCCGCCATGACGATCAGCGTGCCGACCACGATCCAGAACGCCACCGGCCCGACGCGCACCTGGCGGCCGCCGTGCACCAGCGTGTAGTCGCCGAGGGCGGCGTGGGTGCGGCTGATGTGTTGCGAGACCGCGGTGGCCGAATGCGCATGATGCCGGCCGTGGCGCGCAGCGTGTTCGCCGCTGCGGTCATGTGAATAAGAATGAGACGAATGCGACATCGATACCCCAAACCGGCCGAAAACGAGCGGGTTCGACCGGTAAAACACTGTGGGTCGATATCAATCGGATATGGTTAATAAAGCGGTAAGTGCGGCCCGCTAGTGGAGCGAATTTGACATTTGATACCCACTTGCTGCGGGTCTCTCATCAAATGTCAAATTCAAAGCTCCACTAGAATCAAATAATTGCTAGTGGTCTTCTGCTTCCGACATTTGCTCGGGAGCTTCCGGCAACGGAATGCAAGTGTCGGAAGCGGACCACTAACGTGCCAAATCACGCGCGGGACGACGGATAATGACATGCGGCAAATGGACCGAAGGGGCCGTATGTTGGCTCGCGCCCTGATCCGTGGCGCGGCCAATGGGATGGTCACTTGTCAGCGGGCGAGGGCGCGGACGGCGCCCAGCACCTCTTCGGCGTGGCCGGCAACCTTTACCTTGGGCCAGATGCGGGCGATGCGGCCTTCGCCGTCGATCAGGAAGGTCTTGCGGAAAATCCCCATGTATTTGCGCCCATACATCGATTTTTCGCCCCACGCGCCATAGTCTGTCAGCATCTTACGGGTTTCGTCGGTGGCTAGGCCGACTGTCAGCTTGTGCGTGGTCTTGAACTTCTCCAGGGCGGCCACCGGGTCGGCGGAGACCCCGAGGATATCGGTTTCCGCCTTGGCGAACGCCGCCTTGAGGCCCGAAAACGCGATCGCTTCCTTGGTGCACCCGGAGGTGTCCGCCTTCGGATAGAAATAGAGGACCAAATTGCGGCCTTTGAAGTCCTTGAGCGAAATGCGGGTTCCGTCGTCTCGGGGCAGGGTGAACGCCGGTGCCTTGGCACCCTCGGTAAGCTCGCGGGCCATATGCCTTCCTTTCGTCGCTTTCGACGCTTCAATGTCGCAGATGCCAGTTGCGTCGGGCGGGCGCAACGGGGCTCACCAAAAAGGCCAAGGGCCGCACCAGAGCCGGTCCGTCGGGCGGCCGCAGCAACGCGCGTGACGCGCCGGACGAGGGGCGCCCTTAGGGCATGACGGGGAACGACCACAAATCGGGTGGCGACCACAAGCGCCACGCCAAGCCGCACCCGAAAAAGGGGCATCACGCGGGCGCGCACCATCCCCAGCATCAGCATCCCCAGCATCCTCATCAGCCGCACCATCCCCAACATCCATCGACGCGCCTGCCGCGGCACGGCAAGCACGACACGAAGGAGACCGGCGGCCGCGCCGGCAACGCATTCGCCAAGACCCTGCGCCAGGGACTGTCCGGCGTTGCCGGCACCATGGATGCAGGCCGGCGCTGGGCCGGGCGCCACGGCGCGCGCACGGGCCGCGGCGTGCTGGCGGTGCTGCGCCGGCGCTGGGTCAAGCGGCTCATGCTTGGCGCGACGGCCGCCGCAGTGTTGGCGGTGCTGGGCGCCGCCGGCCTGTGGTGGCGGCTGGCGCAGGGGCCGATCGAAGTCGACGTGGCGACGCCGTGGCTCAAGGCGGCGATCGAGCAGAATTTCGGCGGCGGTCACACGGTCGAGGTTGGCGGCACCCAGATCGAGCGCGACGAAAAAGGGCGCCCGACCTTGCGGCTGCGCGACATCGTGGTGCGCGACGCCGACGGCACGGTGGTGGCAAGCGCGCCCAAGGCCGAGGTGGGGTTGTCGGGGACGGCTCTGTTCAGTGGCCAGTTGCGCGCCGAGAGCCTCAATCTAGTCGGTGCCAAGATGGCGGTGCGCATCGAGCGCGACGGCCAGGTGACCGTGTTTGCCGGTGCCGATAAGCGGCCGATCGCGACCGCTCCGCCCCATGGAGCGAGCGGCACGCCCCAGGTGCGGGCCATCGTGCCGCGCGGCAAGCTGCGCACGGGCATGCAGGACCTGGCCGGCGTGCTGGCCTGGATCGATTCTGTGGGCGCGTCCGGTCTCGACGGCCACGATCTGGAAGAGCTCGGCCTGAAGAACGGCCAGTTGACCGTCGACGACCGGCGCAACGGCAAGCATTGGACCTTCAATCACATCAACGCCAGCCTGCGGCGTCCGGACCAGGGCGGCGTGGTCTTTCAATTGGCCTCCGACGACAAGAATCGGCCTTGGATGATCAGCGCGGCGATGCGTCCGCTCGATGGCGGCGTGCGCGCGATCGGGCTCGAGGCGCGCCAGGTCTCCATGCGCGACATCATGCTGGCGATGCGCATCAAGGACGGTCAGGTGACCGCCGACCTGCCGGTGTCGGCCTCGATCCGCGCCGACATCGCCGCCGACGGCACCCCGCAACAGGTGAGGGGCGAAGTGATCGCCGGCAAAGGCACCGTCATCGATCATGACGGACCCGATCTCATCACTATCCCCGTCGAGCGCGCCGACTTCCGCTTCCGGTGGAATGTGCATCAGCGCACGCTGGTGATGCCGTTCCAGGTGCAGGCGGGCGGCAACCAGTTCACCTTGCGCGCCGTTGTGACCGCGCCGCATGGCGACAGCGGCGTATGGCGCTTTGCCATTACGCGCGGCAATCCGGTGATCGCGCCGGTCATCCTGGCGCCGGTGCCGGGTGGCGACAAGGAGGGCCTCGCGCTCAACCGGGTGAACGTGCGCGGGCGCATCGACACCAAGAAGCGCCGCATCGATCTCGACCAGGGCGACATCAGCCGCAGCGATCCGCGGCCACTGTATAACGTCGGTGCCGCGATGAGCGGCAGCTTCGACTATTCGACATCCAAGCCGCATCTCGCCTTCGGCGGCGCCGGAACCCGTATGCCGGTCTCGGTGCTGATGCGGCTATGGCCGGTCTTCATCGCCCATCCGGTGCGCCAGTGGGTCGAAAAGCACATCGGCGATGGCGTCGTCGAGCGCCTGGTGGTCGCGGGCAACGCGCCGACGGCGGACTTCAAGACCGGCGGCCCGCCGACGCCGGAAGACGGTCTCTCCATCGACCTGGAGACCAGCGGCACGACGTTGCGGCCGATGCCCGACTTGCCGCCGATCGAGGACGCCGATCTGACGGTGCACATCACCGGCAGCACCGCCACCGTCCATCTCGGCCGCGGCGTGGTGAACGTCGCGCCGGGCCGCAGCCTCAACATCGCCGATGGCGTGTTCTCGGTGCCCGATACGCATTCCAAGCCGTCGCCGGCGAAGGCCACGTTCCGCATCGACGGCAGTGTTCCTGTGGCGGCCATGCTGCTGAAGAACAAGGCGCTGAGCCACAACATCGACTTCAAGCTCGATCCCGCCACCAGCCGTGGCACCGTCGCCGCCAACGTCACGGTCAACATGGTGCTCGCGCACCCGCAGCCCAAGAACTCACCGATGCGCTACCGCGTCAGCGCGGTGCTGTCGAGCTTCGGGGCCGACAAGGTGCTGCTGGGCGAGAAGCTCGAAGCGTCCTCGCTCTCGGTGAAGGCCACGAGCGGCGGCGCCTATCGGATCAAGGGCAACGTCAAGATCAACGGGCTGCCGGCGGCGATCGATCTGCAGAAAAAGCCCGGCGCCGCGGCGGCGGACTTCCAGCTCACGGCCAAGCTCGACCGCAGCGCGCGCCGCAAGCTCGGCCTCGACGTCGGCGACGCGTTGAGCGGCTCCGTCCCGGTCAGGCTCACCGGCAAGCTCGATCCCAGCGAGAGCGGCAAGGACACCACGTTCGATCTCGATGCCGATCTGACGCAAGCCAAGATCGACGACCTCTTGCCCGGCTGGGTGAAGGCGCGCGGCGCCCCGGCGCATGCGAGCGCCAAGCTGACCGAGAACGCGAACGGCAAGCGCTTCGACAATCTCGTGCTGACCGGTTCCGGCGTCAACGTCAAAGGCGACGTCGTTCTCGACAGGAACGGCCACCTGCGGTCGGCGGATTTTCCGGTGTTCGGCGTGTCGGAGGGCGACAAGGCTTCACTCAAGGTCGCGCGCGGCAGCGGCGGCGTGCTGCACGTGGTCATGCGCGGCGCGGTCTATGACGGCCGCGCCTTCATCAAGAATTCGCTGTTCGGCGGAAACTCGACGAAATCCGGCAACAAGCCCGTCGACGTCGACCTCAACGCCAAGATCGGCACCGTCGTTGGCTACAACGGCGAGACCCTGCGCGGGCTGGACCTCAAGCTGTCGCGCCGCGACGGCGATATCCGCAACTTCGTGATGCACGCCAAGATCGGCCGCGACGCGAAGCTGCTCGGCGACCTGCGCCTGCGGCAGCGCGACAATCACCATGTCATCTACATCGAAAGCGGCGACGCCGGGGCGCTGTTCCGCTTCGCCGACATGTATTCGCGCGTCTACGGCGGCAAGATGTGGGTGGCGATCGATCCGCCGCGCCCGGACAGCGCGCCACAGATCGGGTTCCTGTCGATCCGCAACTTCACGGTGCGCGGCGAACAGGGGCTCGACCGCATCGTCGCGAGCGCGCCCGCGCAGAACCGCAAAGGCGTGCCGTTTTCCGAACTGCACGCCCAGTTCACCCGTTACGCCGGCAAGATGGCGGTGCGCGACGGCGTCGTGCGTGGGCCGCTGGTGGGCGTGACCATTTCGGGGCAGATCAACTACGTCAAGAACGACGTGCACCTGCGCGGCACCTTCGTGCCGTTCTACGGCCTGAACAACATGTTCGGCCAGATTCCGATCGTCGGCCTGGTGCTGGGTGGCGGCAGCAACGAGGGGCTGGTCGGCATCACCTACGAGGCGGTGGGCCCGATTTCGTCGCCGCGCATCCTGGTCAATCCGGTGACCGCGATCGCGCCGGGCCTGTTGCGCAAGTTCATCCCGTCGCCCGGCGACTTCGACCCCGATTTCCAGCCGCCGTCACGGTGAGGCTGCCCGGTCCCGCGCGGCGTCGCACCGGTTTCAACCGCACGCGGCGCGTCCGGCCGAGCGCGATCACGGCGTGCGGCATGATGTTGTCGGTGGCAGGCTGCACGGTGTCGTCGGCCACGGTGGAGTCGTTGACCTTTAGCCTGTCGGCTCTCGCCGGTCGCGGGTAGTGGGCGCGTTCATCCGCCGGGGCGACGTGTGTTAGGTGAGGGCCATTGGCAGGGGACGACCCGCTAAATCATGAGAGGATTGTAATGCGCCGATTGATCGTTTCGTCTTGCGCCGTGCTGGCGGTATCCGGCGCCGCCGTGGCGCAACACGCGCCGAAGCTCACGACCAACCAGGCCTATGTGGAGTCGGTCACCGCCAAGACGAGCCTCGCGATCGACGACCCGATGGCGGTGTTCGCCTATGTGCTCGACAGCCTCCCGGCGCGGGTCGAGGTCTATCCCACCGAAAATCACTACTATTTCTCTTTTTGGCTCAACGGCGTCCGCTACGGCGGCAACATCAAGATCGATGCGCACCTGCGCAGCGAAGGGAAGGTGGCGTTCACCTATTATGAGCTCAGGCCGGTGTGGCTGAAAGACACGCACGGCATCAACAAGGTGCTCGGCGCGGCGCAAGGCGTGTCGGTGGAAAAGGTCGACCCGCTGGCCTATCGGCTGACCTACAAGAACAAGAGTGTCGTCTTTGCGCTCAACGGTCTGTCCGGCGTCAAGCCGCCGCCGGCGGCGCTGGCACCGAACGAGCAGTATATCGGTCCGGTCTTCGACGATTCCGCGGTGCGCTTCTTTCTCGTGTTCAATCCCAAGCTGAAGCTGTTTCACTATATTCTCGACGAGACGATCCAGCCCGCCGATACCTTTGTGCCGGCGCCGGTCGGCGACGGCCGCATTCTGATCGGCAAGCGCACCAGCTTTGCAGTGTACCGGGACCAGCACCACGACCGCAAGATCCTCATCGGCGTCTATCGCGGCAACGTGACGGCGAACAATTATCTCGACGGACCGTTCGACCAGATGCCGGACAATTTCATCAAGGGCGATGCCTACCGCCAGGCGATTCTCACCGTAGATCCCGAGCTCAAGGGCCAGATCAACCGCTACGGCAGCTTTTCCGACGGCGCGCGCTTCGCGGTGGAACCCTATATGGAATACGGCACCCCGAAGCAGCTCGCAGTCTTCGATCGTTGCGCGACCAGTCGCGATATTCCGGCGTCGGACTACGAGGCGTGTCTCTCGCTACCGCTGGAAGGGCGGCACGGCCCGCATGCGCTACCGCTGGCGATAGAGCGGCGCCTTCGCTGAGGCGTATCCGTTTTGCGTACTCAAAAAGGCGAACGGGCCTCCGGCATTTACAGCCAGCGGCCCGTCGTCACTTCGATCAGATCGAAGCGGGGTATTACCACCATCCGCGGCAGCGCATGCGGCTACGCGAACGCCGGTAATGGACCCAATAGCAACGACGGCGGCGGCGACGACGACGGCGACGCCAGCGCCAGCGCACTTTCTGGATTGGAGAGTTGGCCTTCAGTGCCGATCCAACGGTCCAGCCGTTGTTTGGGGCAGCTTGCAGGGCCGGCATGCTGAACAGACCGAAGAGCGCGGCCATCAGCACAGCGACGAAGGTTTTCTTCATGTTGTCTGCCTCCTGGTTGCGCAATTCAGTGCGCGACTTTGAGTCGGCTTGTGGAAGGCACTCTACAGCCTCGCGGGGTCGTTTCGGGTGCGCGAACTGCCGCCCCTTTTCACAATACCGGCGCAGAAAATTAACTCAGCTCCGCCGGGCAGAAAAGGGGATTCTACCTTGCGGCCCGTATTTTAGCGCGTCGGGCCGTGTAACTTTCGCATAACTTTTTGCTGAATCCGGTGCAGGCGAGAACAGACGGCTCACCACCCGTATATCGGGCTAGTCGGTCTCGTCGCGCGCCACCGCCATCGATTCATAGTAGGTTTTTATGAACGGTGACAACAGTTTATAGATGAGGTTCTTAGATACTAGCGTGTCGTTCAATGCGAGGTAGTCGATGCCGGTGTATATAAAGCAGTTCATCGCGTCCCGCGGCGTCTCGACGATGGGCTCGCCCTTGATGTTGAACGAGGTGTTCACCAGTACCGGGACACCGGTCAGCTTCTCGAACTCGCTCAACAGCTCGTACATGCGCGGGTTCTGCTCGCGCCGCACCGTCTGCACACGCGCCGTGCCGTCAACGTGGACGATCGCCGGAATGCGATCCCGCCATTCCGGACGTACCTGCTTGGCGCGCAGCATGAATGGCGATTCGTCCTCGCCCACGAAAATGTCCTTGGCCCTTTCGTAGAGGACGATCGGCGCGAACGGCCGGAAGGCCTGCCGGAACTTCACCCGCTTGTTCAGGATGTCCTTCATCTCGGGCCGGCGCGGGTCGCCCAGGATGCTGCGGTTGCCGAGCGCGCGCGGGCCGAATTCGGAGCGGCCCTGAAACCAGCCGAACACCTTGCCATCCGCCAGTAGCTTGGCCGCTTCGCGGCAGATGCCCTCGTCGGATCCGTTGAAGGCCTTGTGACTGACCAGCGGCGACTTGCCGATCCGGCGCACGTCTCCCTCGGTGTACTCGCGTCCGAGGGTCGCCTGCGTCATCACGTAGGTGCGGGGGTTCTTGCGAACCGCGATATGGCCGTAGAAGGCGCAACCCATGGCAATGCCGTTGTCGCCGGCGGCGGGCTGGATCCAGACGTTCTCGAAGCCGGATTCGCGAATGATCCGCCCGTTGGCCACGCAATTGAGCGCGACGCCGCCGGCCAGACACAGGTTCTTGGCGCCGGTGGTTTCGCGCAGCCAGCGCGCGCGTTCGATCAGGATCTCCTCGCTGTCCTGCTGCACGCGCCAGGCCAGGTCTTCCCAATGCGGCATGGCGGGGCTGTCTTCCCATCTCTTGTCGCCGTCCGGCAGCCAGGGCTGGTTGAAGGTCTCGTCCCAGCGCCTCACCTGGAGCTCGCCGTCTTTTAGCGTCATCAACGGCGGGAAGACGTCGGGGTGGCCGTAGGGTGCCAGCCCCATCACTTCGCCGCACTTGTTCCAGTCGGCGAAGATGTAGCTCGAGACGCGGCTGTAGACCGCGCCCAGGCCGTCCATGTTGAAGAATTCGTCGCTCAAGAGGCCGCGGCGCGGCTCCAGCCATACCTTCTTGATCGGCTCGAGCTCGGTGCCCTTGAACCGGTAGTAGCTCTCCGACTCGCGCGCCAGCGGATTGACGCCCTCGGTGAGCTGACCCGGCTCCTTGATGTCCGAGGCATAGCTGCCGACACCGTCGACGATCATGACCACGCCCTCGTCGAACGGCGAGGCGGCGAAGGCGCTGTAGGCATGGGCGAGGTGATGCGACACGGTCATCACCTTGTTCGACTTGGGCCGGAACAGGGGGCTCTTGGCGGCCTGCTCGCGCTCTTCCTCCGGCATGTCGGCTTCATAGATCAGCCGCAGCTCAAGATCTTCGACTGGCAGGACGTAGCAGTTGCGCACCACCAGGTCGACGTCATCGAGCGTGATGCCCTCGGCGTTCAGGCAGTAGTCGACCGGTTCCTGGAAGAATCCGCTTGCGTGCTTCTCGCGCGTGATCCGTTCCTTTTCGATCGCATAGGCGATCTCGCCGTCGCGCAGCAGACAGGCGCTGACGTCGTGGTCGTAGGCGTTGATACCTAGAACGTAAGTCGGCTTCTTTCCCATCGTGTCCATCGCGTCGCCCCAGCCTGACCCATGCAAATCCGATTGGCCCAGTCAAGTTGTCGCACGGCTGGGGGTGCGGGTTCACTGACGATGTTGCATTATGGGATGGGGCTTGACGTTGGCAACAGGGCCCGGCCGTGCCCTGGCACCGCGACACAAGCACAATTAATGAGCAAGGATCATGGCGTGAGGGGGATCATGGCGCGGGCAGGGACAAAGGCAGCGACCGACATGACGACGGTAAGGCGCATCGAGCCGGACCAATGTTGCGCGGTCATAGTCGATGTCCAGCGCTTCTTTCTGTCGCAACTCGCGCCGCGTGAGCGGGCCTCCATCCGGGCCAACACCGCCAACCTGGTGCAGTTGCTCGGCGCCTTCGGTGTCCCGGTGATGGCGACGTTGGAACGGCCGCTGGACGTCAAGGGTCCGTTGCCCAAGGAGATCGCCAAGCGCCTGGGCAAGCAGGGCAAGACCTTCGAGAAGGACTTCTTCGACCTCACCAAGGAAAGCAAGATCAGGACGCACCTGGCGCGGCAGAAGCGCCGGCAGGTTATCGTGGCCGGCTGCGAGACCGACGTCTGCGTGATGCAGTCCTGCCTCGGGCTGGTGGCGTCGGGCTACGAGGTCTACGTGGTCGAAGAGCTGATCTTCTCCTCGGCGCGTGACGTCGACGCCGCGCTGGCTGATAGCGTCATCTTGTCATCGGTGACGGTTTGGTCGTTGACCTTCAGCGCACCGCCCTTTATTTGCCGTCGCGCATCGCCGTTCGAAGTGACGAGCTTGGCCTTCTCGGAAAAGGCCTGCAGCACACCGAGCCCGGCGTCGATGTCGGCGCGGGCGATTTCGATAGTCGGCAGGTTCTCTGCGAAGGCGCCTTCCTCGAAGGTGCGGCGCGCGGTTTCCGCAGCCTGTTCGGCGGCTTCCCGGCCATGCACCATGGCGGTGGCTTCTGTCGCCAGCACCTTCTTGGCCTCGTTGA
This sequence comes from Pseudolabrys sp., assembly GCA_037381985.1. Lineage (GTDB taxonomy): Bacteria > Pseudomonadota > Alphaproteobacteria > Rhizobiales > Xanthobacteraceae > Pseudolabrys. The sequence continues at coordinate 2,224 of JARRQH010000050.1, read as the reverse complement.
TCTCGGCGTCCTTGAGCGCGCCGAGCTTGGCGATCTCATCGAGCGGCAGCGGGGTGAACAGCTTGAGGAAGCGGGTGACGTCGCCGTCTTCGGTGTTGCGCCAGTATTGCCAGTAGTCGTAAGGGCTCATGAGGTTGGCATTGAGCCACACCGCGCCGGCGGCGGTCTTGCCCATCTTGGCGCCCGAGGCGGTGGTGATCAGCGGCGCGGTCAAAGCGAACAGTTGCGCGTTGTTAATGCGGCGGCCGAGATCGATGCCGGAGACGATGTTGCCCCACTGGTCCGAGCCGCCCATCTGCAGAATGCAGCCGGTGCGCTTGTTGAGCTCGACGAAGTCGTAGGCCTGCAAGACCATATAATTGAATTCGAGGAACGACAGTTCCTGCTGGCGGTCGAGCCTCAGCTTTACCGAGTCGAACGACAGCATGCGGTTGACGGAGAAGTGCCGGCCGACGTCGCGCAGGAAGTCGATGTAGTTGAGCGTGTTCAGCCAGTCGGCGTTGTTGGCCATGATGGCCGTGCCGCCTTGCTCCTCGAAGGTGAGGAATTTGGCGAAGATGGCGCGGATGCCCGCGAGGTTCTCGCCGATCTGAGCGTCGGTCAGGATGCGCCGGCTCTCGTCCTTGCCGGAGGGGTCGCCGACGCGCGTGGTGCCGCCACCCATGAGCGCGATCGGCCGGTGGCCGGTCTGCTGCATCCAGTACAGCATCATGATCGGCAGAAGCGAGCCGACGTGCAGCGAGGCCGCCGTGCAGTCGAAGCCGATATAGGCGGTGATCGGCCCAGCCTTGGCGCGCGCGTCCAGGTCCTCCGGCTCGGAGATCTGGTGGATGAAGCCGCGCTCGGCGAGAATGTTAAGAAAATCGGATTTATAGGCACTCATCGGTCATCACTCATGGTGCGCGGCGTTTTGGTCCGCGGCTTTATCGCCTCGGGGGCGTCGGTGGTGTAACAGGTTCGGGCGGGGATTCAACTCACCGGGGCCGGCGCGATAGCGGACAAGGGCAGGGGCAACGGGGCCGTGCGGGCAATCGGACTGATGAGCGGGACCTCGCTCGACGGGGTCGACGTAGCGCTGCTCGAGACCGACGGCGAGGCCATTTCGGGCTTCGGGCCGGTCGGCTACCGGCCCTATGAGGAGGCCGAACGCGACCTCTTGCGCCGGGCGCTCGAGGCGGGCGTTACGCTGACCGAGCGCGCCGCGCGGCCGGGCGTGCTGGCGGAAGCCGAGGCCTTCGTCACCCGCGCCCAGGCCGAGGCGGTCGAAGCCTTCCTGGAACGGGAGCACATCGACCGGGCGACCGTCGACGTCGTCGGCTTCCACGGCCAGACCGTGCTGCACAAGCCGTCCGCGCGGCTCACCGTGCAGATCGGCGACGGCCCTGCGCTTGCCGACCGGCTTGGCCTGCGGGTCGTCCACGACTTCCGCGCGGCGGATGTGGCGGCGGGCGGACAAGGCGCACCGTTCGTGCCGGTCTATCATCAGGCGCTGGCGCGCTCGCTTGACCGGCCGCACCCCATCGCGGTGCTCAACGTCGGTGGCGTCGCCAACGTCACCTTCGTCGACGGCGGCGATCCGGTCGCCGGCGACACCGGGCCGGGCAACGCCCTGATCGACGATTTCATGCGCGCGCGCACCGGCCATCCACTCGACCGCGACGGCGACCAGGCGGCGCGGGGGCGCGTGCACGCAGACGTCGTCGCGCGCGTGCTGGCCGATCCGTTCTTCGCGCTGCCGGTGCCGAAATCCCTCGACCGCAATGCTTTCGCCCATGCCAACCTGGCCGTGCCAGAACTCACGGTCGCCGATGGCGCCGCCACTCTGTCGGCGTTGACCGCGGCGTCGGTGGCACGGGTTGTGCCGCATCTGCCGGCGCCGCCGAAGACCTGGATCGTGTCCGGCGGCGGTGCCCACAACCCGACCCTGATGCGCGTGCTGGCGGAGCGGTTGGCGCCCGCGACGGTCGAGACCGCCGATGCCGTTGGCTGGTCGGCGGACGCCCTGGAGGCGCAGGCTTTTGCCTATCTGGCGGTGCGCTCCTTGCGCGGACTGCCGCTGACGTTTCCCAAGACCACCGGCGTGCCGGAGCCGATGCGCGGCGGGGTGTTGGCAAAACCGGCTCGCAATTGACCGGAAGGCGGGTCTGGTGCACGTTCTGGCCCCGACCGTCAGGCCGGCCTGTGCCGGCGACCAAAGACAACAAAACCATCAATGAAAATCAAT
>JARRQH010000049.1:0-14618 GCA_037381985.1 Pseudolabrys sp. | reverse complement strand
CGTGCCGGCAAGGGCTTGGCAGGCCCGGCCCCGGTCCGCCCGGCGGACGCGGCGCGCCGCCAACCGGTCCAAGCCATTGATTTCGTGCGCTTTCGGACGCGAATCGGCCCGCGACGCCGTCCGGGCACGCGCTCTTGCCCGTTTTTCGCCGCTTCCCCATCTAGGATAGGCTGGTTCCATTCGAGAATCGGTGCTTCAGGAGCCTCTCCTCATGTCCACAACCGCCTGGATCGTCATCGGCGTGATCGCGGTCATCGCGATCTGGATCGTGTCGATCTACAACGGCTTGGTCGCCATGCGGCAACGCGTCAACCAGGCCTTCGCCGACATCGACGTCCAGCTCAAACAACGCCACGACCTGATACCCAATCTGGTGGAGACCGTGAAAGGCTACGCCAGCCACGAACGCGGCACCTTGGAAGCGGTGATCCAGGCGCGCAACCAAGCCGTCGCCGCCCCCAGCGTCGACCAGAAGGTGAAGGCCGAGAACATGCTGAGCGGCGCGCTCCGGCAGTTGTTCGCGCTGTCGGAGAACTATCCGAACCTCAAGGCCAACACGAACTTCCTGCAGTTGCAGAGCGACCTCTCGGACATCGAGAACAAGCTCGCCGCGTCGCGCCGGTTCTTCAACAACGCGGTGCAGGAATACAATACCGGCATCCAGCAGATGCCGGCCAACCTTTTCGCCGCCGGCTTCGGCTTCCAGCCGCATGCGTTCTTCGATCTGGGCGAACAGCGCGCCGCACTGGAACAGGCGCCGAGCGTGAAGTTTTAAATCGCTGTCATTCCGGGGCGCGGCCGACGGCCGCGAACCCGGAATCCAGATGCAAACGCCGGACTCGATCTCTGGATTCCGGGTCCGCCCCTTCGGGCCGTCCCGGAATGACGGAAAACCATAATGGCCGCTTACGGTCTCTATACGCATATCCAGTCCAACAGGCGGCGCTCGGTCGCGCTGCTGATCGGGCTGTTTGCGCTGGTCTACGTGATGGTGTTCGCGGGCGCGCTGCTGGCCGAGGCGCTGACGGTCAGGGCGCCGCTCGACTATCTGATGCGCGCCGCCGTCTACGACTGGATGAAGGCGGCGCCCTGGGCCACCGTCGGCGCCTTCGTCTGGATCTTCATCGCCTACAAGTTCCACCAGTCGATGATCGACACCGTCACCGGCGCCCACCCGGTCACCCGGCAGGAAGAGCCGCGGCTTTATAACCTGCTCGAGAACCTGTGCATCTCACGCGGCATCACCATGCCGACGTTGCGCATCGCCGACGACAGCGCGCTCAACGCCTTCGCCACCGGGCTCAACGACAAGCAGTATTCCATCACGGTGACGCGTGGGTTGATGGAACGGTTGAACGACGCCGAGCTCGAAGCCGTGCTCGGCCACGAACTCACCCATATCCGCAACGGCGACGTGCGCATGATGGTGATCGCCATGGTCATCGCCGGCGTGGTCTCGTTCTTCGGCGAGATGGTGTTCCGCCTGTTCTTCCAGGCCACCTTCTTCGGCGGCTTCGGTGGCCGCCGCCGGCGCGGCGACGGCGAAGGCGGCGGCAACGGCGCGATCATCGCCATTGTCATCGCCATCGCGCTCATCGTGGTGTCGTGGCTGTTGTCGGTGGTGATCCGCTTCGCGCTGTCGCGTCGGCGAGAGTTCCTGGCCGACGCCGGCTCGGTGGAACTTACCAAGGACCCGGATGCCATGATTTCGGCGCTGCGGAAGATCGAGAACCGCGGCGATTTGCATGCCGCGACGTCGGCGGTGATGGAGATGTGCGTCGACAATCCGCGCACGGATTTTTCCGACCTGTTCGCCACGCATCCGTCGATCGACGCCCGGGTCGAAGCGCTGGTGAGATATGCCGGCGGCCACGATCCGGGGCCGCTCAGCCTGCCGGAGCCGGATGAGCAAGGACAGATCGGCGAAAAGCAATATGGCGGGCCGTGGGGCGATACGGCGCAGGACGATGGCGGCCAGCAGGCGCCCACGGGCACGCGGCAAGGGCCTTGGGGACCCCTGCCCGGCATTCCGGGACTGCCGGGCATTCCGCCGGGCTCACCCGGTCAGCCGTCATCCGATCGGGGCGGGCCGCACGGCGGCGACCATGGCTCGGTGCCCGACGTGCCGCTGCCGCCGGCGGGCGACGGCCCCTGGGGACCGCGGCGGTCCTGACGAGCGCGCGGCAGGCTCTTCCTGTCATGCCCCGCGCAAGGCGGGGCATCCAGTACGCCGCAGCATCGCAACTTTACCGAAGCACCTGTGATTACTGGATCATCCGCCTTCGCGGATGATGACAGCGGCAATTGCCGGCTCGCTAGCGATTAATGCCCCTCGAACGACGCCAGGGTCTGCACCGGCACGCCCATCTTGCGCAGCTTCTCGGCGCCGCCGAGCGCGGGCAGGTCGATGACGAAACAGGCGGCCAGCACCTCGGCGTCGAGCTGGCGCAAGAGCTTCACCGCCGCCTCCGCGGTGCCGCCGGTGGCGATCAGGTCGTCGACCAGCACCACGCGCTCGCCGGCGACCAGCGCATCGGCGTGCATCTCGATCTCGTCCTCGCCGTATTCCAGCGCGTAGGTCACGCTCACCCGTTTGTGGGGCAGCTTGCCCTTCTTGCGGATCGGCACGAAGCCGGCCGACACCTGATGCGCCACCGCGCCGCCGAGGATGAAGCCGCGCGCCTCGATGCCGGCGACCTTGTCGATCTTCATGCCGGCCCAGGGCTGCACCAGTTCGTCGACCGTGCGGCGGAACGCGCGCGCGTTGCCGAGCAGCGTGGTGATGTCGCGGAAGATGATGCCCGGCTTGGGATAGTCGGGGATCGAGCGGATGGTGTCGCGCAGATCGGTTTCGATGTCGGTGGAGCTCATCAGGGTCTATCTCTTCAATTCGCACTCACGACGAAGCCCGCAAGAGCGGGCCTGAGGTAGGCCACGATCTCGCGCGCGGCACTCTTTTACCCGTTCAGCACCCGTCCCGCCACCGCGTCGAGTTTCTTCAGCAGCGCGGGGTCGCGCGCCTCCGGCGCCGTGATGATGGCGGTATCGAGCGCGCGGTCGGAACCGATCGGGCACGGCTCGTGCTCGCGCGGGAAATCCTGCGCCAGCCGCGCCACCAGCGCCTTGGCGCGCTCGGCGTTCTCGGTCAGGACCTTGACGATGTCCTGCACCGTCACCGCGTCGTGGTCGGGATGCCAGCAGTCGAAATCGGTGACCATGGCGACGGTGGCGTAACAAATCTCGGCTTCGCGCGCGAGCTTGGCTTCCGGCAGGTTGGTCATGCCGATCACCGAATAACCGAGCTGCTTGTAGGTCATGCTCTCGGCCAGCGTAGAGAACTGCGGGCCCTCCATGCACACGTAGGTGCCGTCGCGCTTCACCTCGATGCCTTCGGCGCGCGCAGCCTCCGCGATGTGGATGCGCAGGCGCGGTGACACCGGATGCGCCATCGACACGTGCGCGACGCAGCCCTTGCCGAAGAACGAGCTGGCGCGGCCGAAGGTGCGGTCGACGAACTGGTCGACCAGCACGAAGGTGCCGGGCGGCAGCTCTTCCTTGAACGAACCGCAAGCCGACAGCGACACGATGTCGGTGACGCCAGCGCGCTTGAGCGCATCGATATTGGCGCGGTAGTTGATGTCGGACGGCGACAGGCGGTGGCCCGGCTCGTGGCGCGACAGGAACACCACCGGCAGGCCGGCGATCTCGCCCCGCCGCAGCGGGTTCGACGGCTCGCCCCAGGGGCTTTCGATGCGCTCCTCGCGCACGTTCTCCAGTCCCGGCAGATCGTAGATGCCGCTGCCGCCAATGATTCCGAGCACCGCCTTGGTCATGACCAGCCTTGATCCTTCACTGTCGTGGTCGTCCGGTGGATTCCCCGCATTCGTAGGTCATCGCACGCTCAAATACAAAGGGCCCCGAAACCGGGGCCCTTCGGGCTTGGCGAGCCGCCGGCACGGCTTACGCCGACTTGGACGCCTCTTCTTCCTCGTGATGCACGTCGTGCCACACCTTCTTCTTGGTGAAGTACAAAAGGCCGGCGAACACGATCAGGAAGATCATCACCTGGAAGCCGAGGCGCTTGCGCGCGACCATGTGCGGCTCGGCGGCCCACATCAGGAAGGCGGCGACGTCCTTGGCGTACTGATGCAGCGTCTCCGGGGTGCCGTCGGTGTACTTCACCTGGCCGGCCGTGATCGGCTGCGGCATGGCGATGTTATGGCCCGGGAAATACTCGTTGTAATGCCCCCCAGGCGGCACGTGGAAGCCCTTCGGCGGCTTCACGTAGCCCTGCAGGATCGCCGCGATGTAGTCCGGCCCCTCCTCCTGGTACTGCGAGAAGATGTCGATGATGAACCAGGGGAAGCCGCGCTCGTAGGTGCGAGCGTCGGCGAGCGACGACATGTCGGGCGGGGCGACGCCGAAAGCCGCCTTGGCCGCCAACTCGTTCGGGAACGGCGCGGGGAAATGGTCGGCCGGCCGGCCGGCCCGCTCGATCGGATTGCCCTTATCGTCGAGGTCCTTGATCTTGTACTCGGAGGCCAGCTGCTTGGCCTGCACCTCGGTGTAGCCTGGGCCGCCCGGCTCCGCCAGATTGCGGAACGCAACCAAGTTCATCGAATGGCAGGCCGAGCAGACCTCGCGGTAGATCTTGAAGCCGCGCTGAAGCTGGGCCGGATCGTACTTGCCGAACGGGCCGGCAAACGACCACGATTCCCGCGGCGGCGTCGGTTGCTCGGCCGCCTGTGACGGGATCGCCAGCGCGACCAGCGAGCCGGCCAGGACGAGCGCGAAGATGGGGGCCTTGAATTTCATGACGATCCTCCCGCTCACGCCTTCTTGCCCAGAACCGATTCCGAAATCGAATTCGGTAATGGCTTGGTTTTTTCGAATATCCCGAGCAGTGGCAGGATGACCACGAAGAACCCGAAGTAATAGGCGGTGAAGAGACGCGCCAGGATCAGGTAGGTGCCGGTCGGCGGCTTGGAACCGAGCCAGCCGAGCATGATGCAGGTAATCACGAACAGCCAGAAGAACTGGCGGTAGAGCGGCCGGTATTTCGCCGAGCGCACCCGCGAGGTGTCGAGCCACGGCATGAAGGCGATGATGGCGATGGCCGAGAACAGCGCGGTCACGCCGAGCAGCTTGTTCGGGATCGAGCGCAGGATCGCGTAGAACGGCAGGTAGTACCACTCCGGCACGATCTCGGCCGGCGTCACCGCCGGGTTGGCCGGCGTGAAGTTGTCGGCCGCGAGCAGGTAGTGCGGGATGTAGAACACGAACCAAGCGAACGCGATGCAGAACACGACGATGCCGAAGGCGTCCTTGACCGTGGCGTAGGGCGTGAACGGCACGGTGTCCTTGTCGGACTTCGGCTCGACGCCGGTCGGGTTGTTCTGGCCGACGACGTGCAGCGCCCAGACGTGCAGCACCACCACGCCGGTGATCACGAACGGCAGCAGGTAATGCAGCGAGAAGAAGCGGTTGAGCGTGGGATCGCCAACCGCGTAGCCGCCCCACAGCCAAGTGACGATGGCGCCGCCGACGCCGGGGATGGCCGAGAACAGGTTGGTGATCACGGTGGCGGCCCAGAAGCTCATCTGGCCCCAGACCAGCACGTAGCCCATGAAGCCGGTGGCGATCATCAGCAGCAGCAGGATGACGCCGAGGATCCACAACACCTCGCGCGGCTCCTTGTAGGAGCCGTAATACATGCCTCGGAACATGTGGATGTAGACGGCGAAGAAGAAGAACGAGGCGCCGGTGGCGTGGATGTAGCGGATCAGCCAGCCGTAATTCACGTCGCGCATGATGGCTTCGACGGAATTGAAGGCCAGTGCCTCGTTCGGCGTGTAGTGCATCGCCAGCACGATGCCGGTGATGATCTGCACGGCGAGCATGAAGGTGAGGATGCCGCCGAAGGTCCACCAGTAGTTCAGGTTACGCGGCGTCGGATAGGAGACGAAGGAATCGTACATCAGGCTGACGATCGGCAGCCGCTTCTCCAGCCACTGCACAGCTTTGTTTTCAGGCTGGTAGGTCGATTGTCCGCTCATGGTCGAACCTTCAATAAGCAATCGGATCGGAAGATCAGCCGATCCGGATCTTGGTGTCGGTGAGGAATTGATAAGGCGGCAGATGCAGATTCAACGGCGCCGGACCCTGCCGGATTCGGCCCGCGGTGTCATACTCAGAGCCGTGGCAGGGGCAGAACCAACCACCGTAGTCGCCCTGGTGGGCGAGCGGGATGCACCCGAGATGGGTGCAGATGCCGATGACGACCAGCCACTGCTCGTGGCCCGCCTTGACCCGCGCCGAGTCGGGCTGCGGGTCGCGGAGGTCGGCGACCTGGACGGCCTGCGCCGCCTCGATCTCTTTCTTGGTGCGGTGGAAGATGAAGATCGGCTTCGAGCGCCAGAACACCTTGACGATCTGACCCTCGGTAATGGGGGCGAGGTCAACCTCGACCGGCGCGCCTGCGGCGATGGTCGAGGCGTCCGGATTCATCTGGGAAATCAACGGCGTCAGGGCCGCCGCGACGCCCACGGCGCCGACGGCTCCCGTGGCTATGTAGAGAAAGTCGCGGCGCGTGTGTGCCGCCGAAGACACGGTCGTCACGTCTTGAGTCCTCTCCCCCCCGTGGCTTGGACTGACGCCGCGGCAGGCACCGGCAGGACAAGTCCTACGGGACGGCGGGCGCACCGACCAGCGACTGCCCTGGCGGACAGTGTGGCATATCGGTGGCGTTCTATTGGCACCCTGGTGAAGCAAGCGCAAGCCCAAGAACATCGAAGAACCGCCCTGCACCCCGAGGAACCGCCCAGGTTTGCGCAGAAGCGGCCTTTTGTCGATAAATGGCAACGCGGGCTCCGCCGGGAGGCCGTCGGGTCTCTTCCGGCTCCGATTCCGGCTCGGCCAAGCCCGCGCCAAAGGGTCGCATGAATGGGCGCGGCGGGCGCGATTTGCCCCCTGCCCGCGACGACCGAAACGATCCTCGAAGGCGGCCCCCATGCGACTCGCGCTCTACGAGCCGGACATCGCCCAGAACACCGGCACGATCCTGCGGCTGTGTGCGTGCCTCGGCCTCGAGGCCCACATTATCGAGCCGGCCGGCTTCCCGGTCTCGGACCGTGCTTTCCGCCGCGCCGGCATGGACTATCTCGACCGGGTCGCGCTGACCCGCCATCCCTCGTTCGCGGCTTTCGAGGACTGGCGCCGAGGCGCTGGGCTCAGCCTCACGCTCCTGACCACCGCGGCGGACCACTCTTATCTCGATCACCGTTTCGGGACCAACGAGGTGCTGCTGCTCGGCCGCGAGAGCGCCGGCGTGCCGGAGGCGGTGCACCGGGCGGCCGACGCCCGGCTGAAGGTGCCGATCCGGGCGGATATGCGCTCGCTCAACGTCGCCATGACCGCCGCCATGATGGCGGGCGAGGCGCTGCGGCAGATGGGGGAATTTCCGCGATGACCTTGCGATATTGGTATATTATGATAATATACGTCAATGATCGATTTCGGCAGCATCGTCGGGTTCGACTGGGATGAAGGCAACATCCGCAAGAGCGCCGACAAGCATGGCGTCGATTTCCGCGAAGCCGAACAGGTCTTCCTCGACCCGCGCCTGCTGATCTTGGTCGACGAAGAGCACGGCGGAGAAAAGAAGCGTTTCCACGCCTACGGGCAATCCGCCGCCGGCCGGCTGCTGCTCGTAAGCTTCACGCTTCGCCAAAGAGAAACACTGATTCGCGTCATATCCGCGCGCAACATGAGCCGTAAGGAGCGCCAACGCTATGCCGAAGAATCTTAAGAAGGTACCGCGCTTTCGCAGCGAAACTGAAGAGCGAGCGTTTTGGGAAACTCATGACACTGCGGATTACTTTGACCTAAGCAAAGCCCAGCGCGCGCGCTTTCCCAACCTCAAACTCTCAACCACGGCGATCTCCCTGCGGCTACCGCAGGGCACCCTCGACCGTATCAAGATCGCGGCGAACAAACGTGACGTGCCCTACCAGTCTCTGATCAAAGTCTGGCTGGAAGAAAAGCTGGACGCGGAATGACCATCGACGACATCGAATCCCGCAAGGCCCGCGCGCGCACCTGGTTCGAGGCACTGCGCGACGAAATCTGCGCCGCCTTCGAGCAGCTCGAAGACACCCTGCCCGCTGCCGCGCCGCTCGGCGACGCAACACCCGGCCGTTTCGTGCGCACACCCTGGCAGCGCACCGACCATACGGGCGGCCCCGGTGGTGGCGGCGTCATGTCGATGATGCGCGGGCGCGTATTCGAGAAGGTCGGCGTGCACTGTTCGACCGTCCACGGCGAGTTCGCGCCGGAATTCAGGAAAGAGATTCCGGGCGCCGCCGACAATCCGAATTTCTGGGCCTCCGGTATATCGCTGATCGCCCACCCGCAGAACCCGCACGTGCCGGCGATGCACATGAACACGCGCTTCGTCGTCACCAGCAAGGCCTGGTTCGGCGGCGGCGGCGATCTCACGCCGGTGCTCGACGCCCGCCGCACCCAAAGCGACCCCGACAGCCTCGCCTTCCATGCCGCCATGAAGGCGGCGTGCGATGCGCATGTCGACGTCGCGCCCTACGACAAGTACAAGAAGTGGTGCGACGACTACTTCTTCCTCAAGCACCGCAATGAGCCACGCGGCATCGGCGGCATCTTCTACGACTGGCACGACAGCGGCGACTGGAAGGCCGACTTCGCCTTCACCCAGGATGTCGGCCGCGCCTTGCGCGACGTCTATCCGCAACTGGTGCGCAGCAACTTCGCCAAGCCCTGGAACGAAGCCGAGCGCGAGGAGCAGCTCATCCGCCGCGGCCGCTACGTCGAGTTCAACCTGCTCTACGACCGCGGCACCATCTTCGGGCTCAGGACCGGCGGCAATGTGGACTCGATCCTCTCGTCCATGCCGCCGGTGGTGAAGTGGCCTTAGCATCATGCGTATCCGCGAGGTCAGCGTCGCCGGTTACCGCTCCTTGCGCGCGATCCGCTTTCCCCTCGACAACCTGATGGTATTTGTCGGCGCAAACGGCGTCGGCAAGACGAACCTCTATCGCGCCCTGCAGCTCCTGCAGGCCGCCGCCGCCGGACCGTTGGCACGCGAGCTTGCGCTCGAAGGCGGCATGCAATCCGCGCTCTGGGCCGGCAAACGCACCGGCAGCAAACCGGTGCGAATGACCTTTGCCGCCGAACTGGAGCCCGAGGCTTTCACTTCCAGTGTCAGCAACGGCGTCGCCCATTCTTATCAAATCGACATCGGCGTGCGTATGCCGACGACCGCCGCCTTTCCGCTCGAACCCCAGATCAAGGAAGAAAAGCTGACCTTCCGTCACGGCCGCAAGACTGTCAGCTTGCTCGACCGTCGCGGTCCGACCGCCACGGCGCTCGATCAGGACGGCGACAGACAGACGATCGGCGAAGGGTTTCTTGCCTCCGAAACCGCATTTAGCGCACTGGCCGACCCGGCCAGATTTCCCGAAGTCGACACTGTGCGGCGTACCTTTAACGAGTGGCGCTTCTATCACGATTTTCGCAGCGACCGCGACGCGGCGCTGCGCCAGCCGTGCCTCGCGGTGACGACGCCGACGCTGAGCTCGGACGGCGACGACCTCGCCGCAGTGTTCGCAACCCTGGTCCACATCCGTGAAGACACCGTCGATCTCGACCGCGCCATCGACGACGCATTTCCTGGAAGCCAACTCGTCGTGCCTGTGCCGGAGCGGACAGCGAGCTTCGGCCTGATACAACCGGATTATCCTAAGCGCGTCTTCGAAGCCGCCGAACTCTCAGACGGCACGCTACGCTACCTGGCGCTCATCGGCGCGCTGCTGGGCTATCGGCTACCGAGCTTTATCGCTTTGAACGAACCGGAAGCGAGCCTGCATCCTGACCTGCTCGAACCGCTGGCGCGACTGATCGCGCGCGCGGCGCAGCGCACTCAGATCTGGGTTGTGACCCATTCGGAACGCCTGGCACGGGCCTTCAGCGCGCAGACGGACGTCACGCCACGCACGGTCATTAAGCGCGACGGGGAGACCTGGATCGAAGGGCTTCGGCTGTCGGGCGACTTCGGCGACGACGAAGAAAGCAAGTAACGGCGAGACGGGTCTCGCGTAGTCAGGCCGCGCGCGGCGCCAGGACGCGCGTGCCGGCCAGCAGCAGCAGCGCAATCACGCCAAGCACGACGGCAAGCCAGGTGCCGGCCGCCGCAAGCGCCGCGGTGCCGGCCCAGGTGATCGACGAAAACGCTTCCGCGAAGGTCGCCATGCGCGACGAGGTCTGCCGGCGGCGGAACTGACTGCGTTTGGCTTGGCGGCGGAACCAGAGCTGGATGGCGGTCGCCGATCCCGCGGCGACGAGCACGCCGGCGCCCGCGACCAATGCGAGATAAGGCGCGGCGACCGCGAGCGGCAGCAGGAAGACCGCGAACACGCCCGCGATCACCATCATCACCGCCTCGACCTTGGCGCGGATGATGGCGCCGGCCGGCACCGGCGCGGTCGCCACCAGGTCGGGCGCGTCTTCGCCTGAAATTGCTAGCCAGGCGAGGCCGCCGGCGAGTTGGCCCGACGCCATCACCAGCACCGGCACCAGCAGCAGCAGCGCACCGTGGCCGTGCCCGAAACCCTTCCACAGCAGCAGCGCCGGCGGCAGCAGATACAGCAACTGCATCAGCGTCTGCGACACCAGCCACGGGTCGCGCTTGAGCAGCATCCATTCCTTGCGCCTGAGCGCGGCGCGCGGCGAGCCGCCGCGAAAGACCCTGCCCGCCCGCTGGCGGCGCGGATCGAAGGCGATGCCCGCGGCCGCCACCACGTGGTCGCCGAATGAACCGGAAAACGCCACGATGGCCAGCGTCATCGACACCACCCCGATGCCCAGCACGACGGCGAGCGCGCCCGCGTCGCCAAGCGCGGCGCGCGCCGGCCACCAGAACCAACTCGCCAGCGCCGGCGCGTGGGCAACTACGCCGGCCGACTCCAGCACGGAGATCCGCGAGATGGTGCCGTAGGACAGAATGGCCGCAACCTGCAGGCCGATGACGAAGGCAGCACCGATCACCGCCGCCACGATTTGCGCCACCAGCCGCGTGCGCTTCGGCCCGATCGAGCGGAACAGCGCAACCGTCAGCGCAACCGCCAGGGCCGAAGCGAACAGGCCCATGGCCGCCACCACGCCGTAGGCGGCGAGCCAATGGGCGCCGCCGAGGAAAGCCAGCACGTTGATGACCGGCGCGGCAATCGCCAGACCGAGCAGCGCGGTCGAGACCGACAGCGCTCCGATGCGCACGGCGAACACGCGCACGGTCTCCACCGGCGACGACAGGATCAGTTCCAGGTCGGAGCGCGCATAGAAGGCGCGCGTCACCGACTCCATGGCCTGCGACAGCATCAGCGAAAACGACAGCAAGAGAGAGCCGGTGATGCCGATGAGCGCGGCCTTGTCCGGATGCGCGCCGATGTCGGCAACGCGCGCCACCATCGACCAGGCGAACAGATGCATCAGCACGACAAAGAGAACGAGCACAACGGCGACCGTGCGCTCGCGGCCGCGCTTGCCCGCGGTCATCATCGACAACCAGTCGCGCCAGGCGAGGCGGAATTCGTGGCCGGCGAACCAGGTGAGGGTTGCGGTATCGTTCACGCCGCCGCCACCTCCGCCGGCATGTCCTGCTGTGCGACCAGTGCCAGGAACGTGTCCTCGAGCGAAGCGTCGCCGTCGCCGACCTGGCCGCGCAGTTCTTCGAGCGTGCCTTCCGCCACCAGCCGACCGGCGTCGATGACGCCGATGCGATCGGCCATGCGCTCGGCGATCTCGAGAATGTGCGTGGTCATAATGACCGTGCTGCCGGCTTCGACGCGCTCGCGCAACACGCTCTTCACCTGTCGCGCGGAAGCGGCATCGAGGCCGGTGAGCGGCTCGTCGAGGATGAGCAGATCGGGCTCGTGCACCAGCGCGCCGGCGAGCGCCACCTTCTGGCGCATGCCCTTCGACAGGCTTTCGCAGCGCTGGTGCGCGAACGGCGTCAACTGCAGCCATTCCATCAGCGTGTGGGCGCGCGTCTTGGCGGTGACGGCGCCGACGCTCCACAGCCGCGCGACGAAGTCGAGATATTCGAGCGGCGTCAGCTTGTCATAGATCATCGGCTCGTCGGACACCCAGGCCATCACCCGCTTGGCGGCGACCGGATCGGCGAGCGCGTCGATGCCCTCGACCGTGATGGCGCCGGCGTCGGGCTTCAACAATCCGCTAACCATGCGCAGCGTGGTGGTCTTGCCGGCGCCGTTTGGGCCGAGCAGCGCGTAGAACTCGCCCTTGCGCACGGTCAGATCGAGATGATCGACGGCGGGGCGCTCGAAGCGCTTGCATAGATTGAGGATTTCAAGGGCGGCGCGGGAATGCGGCATCGGCGGCGGCCTGCGGTTGGGGAAGACCCGGGACGCTAGCCGCAAACAGGTTTCGGTGGGGTGAATCGCGCGTCGGAAAGAAGACGCCCGGACGCGGGCTCAGCAACCGCCCGACCAGCGCCGGGCGCCTCCTATTTGACGAAGACAAGAAATCTTACAGCGCTTCTCTCGCCGCTATCTAGATCCAGATATCGTTCTCTGCCGTTCGATCGCCACCGGCATTGCCCGTATTGAGAACGCCGCGCGGCTCGATCAGCATCATCTGAACCTCTTTTTCCGCGTACGGCTTGTGCTCCACGCCCTTGGGCACGATGTAGACCTCGCCGGGGCCGATGGTCACGGAGCCATCGCGGAAGTCGATACGAAGCTCGCCATCGATGACCATGAATGTCTCATCGGTGTCCGGGTGATCGTGCCAGACGAAGTCGCCCTCGAGCTTCACAACCTTGAATTGATAGTCGTTCATCTCGGCGATGACACGCGGCGTCCATTGATCGTTCACCAGCGACAATTTCTGTTTGAGGTTGATAGGCGCCCCGGCCCTTGCCGTGCTCATCCGATATCTCCTTTGCGGTTCTTGGGCGTTCTTAACACGGGGCGGGGGCCCGTGCCGCCCACGTCCGATCAGCCGAATACACAACCTAATCCGCGCTTGGCAATCGCCGCATGGTGAACTCGATGCGGTCGTCGGGCAGCACGCGCCAGCTTTCGATCTCGGTCATGTAGGCGGCCTTCGGAAAGCGCGCGAACATCTCGCGCGCCTTGGCGCGGGCGGCCTCGCGCGGCAGCGCGAAGGTGTCGCGGCGGAAGGAGTCGCGCGGCTTCTGTGTGGCCCGGCGCGCCGCCATGCGACGCGCCATATCGGCCGGACGCCGATACTCGCTCATGACGGGTAATATAGTCGGATTGCAGCCGGGAAGCCAGGTGACCTTGCCGAGCCCGTTGCTGGCGCGCGCCAAAACGCCGGGCAGCGAATTAGCCCCGCCCTGCGACCACGTCGGCAATCGCGGCCACGGCCTCCGCATCTTCTGGAAAATCCGCCTTGATCCAGGCTTCTTCCGCGTCGCGCATGGCCGCACCCAGCGCCGGGCCCTTCTCGACGCCGCGTTCCATGAAATCCGCCGCCTTGATCGGGAAGGCCGGCGGCGTCCAACGCTGCGGCAGCGTGACGAAATCGAGCCACGCCTTGTCGTGCGCGCCGGCGTCCGCGCGCGACCAAGCGAGCAGCGCGCGGTCGGTATAGGTGACCGGCTTCAGGCGATAGACCAGCGCGCGGCGCTCGGCTTCGCCGAGCGCGGGCGACATTAGCCGCCAGCCCTCGCCCATCGCCATCAGCCGCGCCTGTTCGACGTTGCTCAAGCGCAGCCTCTGCCACAGCCGTTCGGCGTCCTCGGCCACCGCGACGCCGAGCGCGCCCAGCCGGCGCACCGGATCGGCATTGAGGCCGGCGGCGGCTTCCACCTTCGCCATCATCTCGAAGGCGCCGAGATAGCCGACGCCGCCGAGCTCGCGCAGCAGCAATCCGCCGTCGGCCATGGAGATCAGCGACGGCAGCGCATGCGGCGCCACCAAAAGCTTCATCAGTTCCTGCCGCACGCGCTCGCGCGACAGCCGGTCGAACCCGTCGCGGCCGGCGATGCAGGCCGCGATACCTTCCGCGTAAGGATGCTCGCTGGTGCCGTAGGCGGCGTCGAAACGAAAGAAGCGCAGGATGCGCAGGTAATCTTCTTCGATGCGCTTCTTCGGATCGCCAATGAACCGCACGCGCCGCGCATCCAAATCGTTAAGCCCGCCGACGTAATCGTAGACCGTGCCGTCGGGCGTCGCCGAAAACGCGTTGATGGTGAAGTCGCGCCGCTCGGCGTCGGTGCGCCAGTCTCGACCGAACGCGACCTTGGCGTGACGGCCATAGGTTTCCACGTCCTGGCGCAACGTCGTCACCTCGAACGGCGCGTCGCCGACGACCACCGTCACGGTGCCGTGCTCGATGCCGGTCGGGATCGCCTTGTAGCCAGCGGCGGTGACGCGGCGCGCCACTTCGTCCGGCGTTGCGGTGGTGGCGACGTCGATCTCGTGGCTCGGCAGGTCGAGCAATGCGTTGCGCACCGCGCCGCCGACCACGCGCGCCTCTTCGCCGTCGCCGTTGAGCACGGCGAGCAGCTTGGGCAACGCGCCGCCGGCAAGCCAGGGCACGCC
>JARRQH010000048.1:0-17944 GCA_037381985.1 Pseudolabrys sp. | reverse complement strand
ATCGACGGCTACCTCGCCAAGCACCACGGCATGGCCACGGTGCTGGGGTCCTATCTCGATCCCGTCGCCGACAAGGCGCTGATCGTCTCCATCTACCTGACCCTTGGGATCAACGGGGAAATCCCCCGCTGGCTGGTGATCCTGGTGGTCTCGCGTGACATCATGATCGTGGGTGGGGTGGTCCTGTCCTGGCTGGTGGGCAGCCCGCTCAAGATGCGCCCCCTGGTGGTGTCCAAGCTCAACACGGTGGCGCAGATCGCCTTTGCCTGCGTGGTGCTGGGCTCGCTCGGCTTCCACCTCGACGTGGCGCCGCTCGACACGCTTCTAATGGGGCTGGTGGCCGTGCTGACGCTGGCCTCGGTCGCCGCCTATCTGATGGAATGGATCCGCCACATGAACTCGGCGACGGCCGGACAGTGAGCCCGCAAGACCCAAATCCGGCGCCGCCCGCGGCCGCCCGCGCCATGCCGTTCCAGCGCCAGGTGGTGTTCTGGCTGGCTGCGCTCGCCGTGTTCATTTTCCTGCTGTGGCTCTTGCGCGGCATCCTGCTGCCGTTCGTCGCGGGCCTCGCGATCGCCTATCTACTCAACCCGCTCACCGACCGGTTGGTGAAGCTTGGCCTCAACCGGATGATTGCGGCGCTGCTGATCATCGCCGTGGCGGTGCTCACCTTCATGGTGATCATCCTGCTGGTGGCGCCGCTCATCGGCGGTCAGCTCGGCTCGCTCATCGACTCCATCCCGGGCTATGTCACCAAGCTGCAGACGCTGATCAACGACCAGAGCAAGCCCTGGCTGCAGAAGCTGCTCGGCGCCGGCTTCAGCCCGACCAAGTCGTTCGGCGGCCTGGTCACGCAAGGGATGGGTTGGGTCACGACCTTCTTGAAATCGCTGTGGTCGGGCGGCCAGGCGCTGGTGTCGCTGTTCTCGTTGATCGTGGTGGCGCCGGTGGTGGCGTTCTATCTGATCACCGATTGGCACCGTATGGTCGACACCGTCGACGGCTGGATTCCGGTGCATCATCGCGACACCGTGCACACGCTGGTGCGCGAGATCGACGCCACCATCTCCGGCTACGTGCGCGGGCAGACCATGGTCTGCTTGGTGCTCGGCGCGTTCTATGCGATTGCGCTGACGCTCTCCGGCCTCAAATTCGGCCTGTTGATCGGGGTGCTCTCCGGCGCGATCACATTCATTCCCTATGTCGGCTCGCTAACCGGCCTGGTGCTGTCGGTGGGCGTTGCGGTGGCGCAGTTCTGGCCGCATTACACGTCGATCGGCATCGTGCTCGGTATCTTCCTGGTCGGACAGTTCCTGGAAGGCAACGTGCTCTCGCCCAAGCTGGTCGGCGAAAGCGTGGGACTGCATCCGGTCTGGGTGATCTTCGCGCTGCTCGCCTTCGGCTATCTGTTCGGCTTCGTCGGTCTCCTGGTGGCGGTGCCGGTTTCCGCCACCATCGGCGTGCTCTGCCGCTTTGGGCTCAGGCAATACCTAGCGAGTTCGTTCTACACCGGGGAGCCCGAGCGTTGACAAGACGAGCGTTGATACGAGTCGAGACGTGTTGAGTGCCATGGTAGCGTCCTCCGCGCCGCGCCAGCTCGTGCTGGCGCTTCCCCATGCCGAGAGTTTCGCGCGCGAGGATTTCCTCGCCGGGCCCAGCAATGCGGCGGCGCTCAAGCTGATCGAGCGCTGGCCGGACTGGCCGGCGCCGGTGGTGGCGCTGGTGGGGCCGGAAGGCTCGGGCAAAAGCCATCTCGCCACCATCTGGGCCGCGCTATCGGGCGCGCGCGTCTTGTCGGCGCGTCTCTTGGGCGAAGCCGATCTGCCGGCGGCGTTCGCCACCGGCGCGCTGGTGGTGGAAGACCTCGAGCCCGGCAACGTCGACGAGCGCGCGTTGTTTCATCTGCTCAATCTCGCGCGCGAGGAGGGGGCCTACGTGCTCGTCACGTCGCGCGTGGCGCCCGCGGGCTTCAAGGTTGACATCCGCGATCTCGCCTCGCGCTTGCGCGCCCTGCCGGTGGTGACGCTCGACGCGCCCGACGACGAGCTGCTGCGCGCGGTCATCGTCAAGCTCGCCGCCGACCGCCAGATCGCGGTCGATCGGGCGCTGGTGAATTACCTCGCCACCCGCATTGAGCGCTCCTTCGCCGCCGCTCGGGCCGCGGTCGCGCGCCTCGATGAGGAAGCCATGCGCCAGCACCGGCCGGTAACCCGGGCGCTCGCCGCTCAATTGTTCAACGATCCGGTTGGGATCGACGGCGCCTGAAGCGGCTCATTGAGCGGCAGCGGCACGATCGACATGCCCAATTCCCTGTTCAGATTGAGGGCATGGCGGCGCATGTCGGCGATCCTGCGCCGGCCTTCGGCCGCCGGACACTGGACGTCGCTGTAGCGCAGGCCGGCGCGACTGAGGACGCGCACGTAGGCGCGCTCGGTATCGCTCAACGGATCGCGCGCCGGAAAGGGCGTCGAGACGTAGAACTTGCTATCCGCAAACGAGGGGGCGAGGCAGTACTGCCATCGATGCGCCGACGCGCTTGCGGAAATTGTGGTTGCGACAATGAAGGCGATCAGGGAACTGCGTGCCATTCGGCAACGCGCGCGCTCGTTCATGGGCAGACCGTTCGGGAATGCGCCCCCAGGGACTGGAAAGCCGAAGCTTCCGTCACGCCTGCTAAAGATTCGGTAAACTCGCCGCCGAATTCGGGATTTCGGTTTGCCGTGCCGCGTTGCTATGGTGACGAGACGGCGAGGGATGACGGATAATTCATCGATTCATGGCAGGTTATGGCAGCATTGGCCGGCGACCGAACTGTCATCCAGCCGCCATTTTCGTCGGCTACCGAAACCGTTTTGGGGGCGGTGTGAATCGACATGGCAGATCGTAGACAAGCTGTTGCAGCGGTTGAGGAAATCGCGACCGAGGAGGACCGGGGCGCGCCCGCGCCGGCGGCCGATCTCGCGCCCGAGGCTCCCGAGATTCCCGAGATTCCATTGAGCGAGCGCCCCGAGCGCTTCATCAACCGCGAGCTTTCCTGGCTGCACTTCAACCGCCGCGTTCTCGAAGAGGCCGCCAACGAGCACCACCCGCTGCTCGAGCGGGTGCGCTTCCTGTCGATTTCCGCCAACAACCTCGACGAATTCTTCATGGTGCGCGTCGCCGGCCTGAAAGGTCAGGTGCGCCAGGGCATCGCCGACCGCAGTCCGGACGGGCTGACCCCGAATGAGCAATTGACCCGCGTGGTGGAAGCCGTGGGCCGGCTCGCCAGCGACCAGCAGCAGCGCTGGATCGAGCTCAGGCCGGAACTGGCGGCCGCCGGCGTCACCCTGGTCGACGGCTCCGATCTCAAGAAGTTCGAGCGCAACTGGCTGGAGGAGTACTTCCTCGCCAGCATCTTCCCGCTGTTGACGCCGCTTGCCATCGATCCGTCGCATCCGTTCCCGTTCATCCCCAATCTCGGCTTCTCGATCACGCTGCAGCTCGCCCGCCATCGCGACGGCAAGGCGATGAACGCGCTGATCCGCATGCCGCAGAAGATCGAGCGCTTCATTCAGTTGCCGGCCGGCAAAGGCGACGGCATTCGTCTGATTGCGCTGGAGGAGGCAACGCAGCAATTCATCGGCCGCCTGTTCCCCGGCTATGACGTCAAGGGGCAGGGCGCGTTCCGGCTCATCCGCGACTCCGAAGTGGAAATCGAGGAAGAGGCGGAAGACCTGGTGCGGCTCTACGAGACCGCGCTCAAGCAGCGTCGCCGCGGCTCGGTGATCCGGCTCGAGCTCGACGCCAGGATGCCGGCGGAGTTGCGCCTGTTCGTGCAGCGCGCGCTCGCGGTTGCCGACGACGAGGTCTTCCTGGTCGATGGCGTGCTGACGCTCAATGATCTTGCCCAGCTCACCAGGGTCGACCGGCCCGATCTTGAGTTCGTGCCCTACAATCCGCGCTATCCCGAGCGCATCCGCGACTGCGGCGGCGACGCCTTCGCCGCCATCCAGCAAAAGGACCTGGTGGTCCATCACCCGTATGAATCCTTCGACGTGGTGGTGCAATTCCTGAACCAGGCCGCGCGCGATCCCAACGTGGTCGCGATCAAGCAGACACTCTACCGCACCAGCGCGGAGTCCCCCATCGTCAAGACGTTGGTCGAGGCGGCGGAGGCCGGCAAGTCGGTGACTGCGCTGGTCGAGCTCAAGGCGCGCTTCGACGAGGAAGCCAACATCCGCTGGGCGCGCGACCTGGAGCGCGCCGGCGTGCAGGTGGTCTACGGCTTCATCGAGCTCAAGACCCACGCCAAGCTGTCGCTGGTGGTGCGGCGCGAGGCCGGCGCCCTGGCGACCTACGTCCATGTCGGCACTGGCAACTATCATCCGGTCACTGCGCGCATCTATACCGACCTGTCGTTCTTCACCGCCGACGCGGTCATCGCCCGCGACGTCGCGCGCATCTTCAACTACATCACCGGCTACGCCGAGCCGGACGCGCTCGAGCGCATGGCGGTCTCGCCGATCAACCTGCGCAGCCGCATCATGGAGCATATCGACAAGGAGATCGCCAACGCCAAGGCCGGCAAGCCAGCGGCGATCTGGATGAAGATGAATTCGCTGGTGGACTCCGGCATCATCGACGCGCTCTACCGCGCCTCCGGCGCGGGCGTGGCGGTGGACCTGGTGGTGCGCGGCATCTGTTGCCTCAGGCCCGAGGTGCCGGGCCTGTCGGAGAACATCCGGGTCAAGTCCATCGTCGGCCGCTTCCTAGAACACAGCCGCATCTACTGCTTCGGCAACGGTCACGCGCTGCCGCACCCCAAGGCCGCGGTCTATATTTCCTCGGCCGACATGATGCCGCGCAACCTCGACCGCCGGGTCGAGTCGCTGTGCCCGATCCTCAATCCAACTGTGCATGAACAGATTCTGGATCAGATTATGGTCGCGAATCTGATGGATAATCAGCAGAGTTGGGATGTCTTGCCGGACGGCAGTTCCGTCCGTATCCAGACCGAGCCGGGCGAGGAGCCGTTCAACGCCCACAAGTACTTCATGACTAACCCGAGCTTGTCGGGCCGTGGCAAATCGCTCAAAGAATCCTCACCGCGTCGTCTTATCCGCCGCCTCGCCGAGAGCGCGTAAGCGCTCCGCCGTCGTCCACGGCGCCAAGGGCCGGCTCGACCACGGGCCGCCGATCGCGGTCATCGATATCGGCTCCAACTCGGTCCGCCTTGTCATCTACGAGGGGCTGACCCGGGCGCCGACCCCGATCTTCAACGAGAAGGTGCTGGCCGGCCTCGGCCGCCAGGTGCAGTCGACCGGCCTGCTGGCGCCGGAGGCGATCGCCACCGCGGTTGCCGCGCTCAAGCGCTTTCGCGCGCTCTGCGACACGCTGCGGGTCAGGCGTATCTGGGCGATCGCCACCGCCGCCTGCCGCGACGCCGAGAACGGCGCGGACTTCATCGCCGAAGCCGAGCGCATCTGCGGCACCGAGATCGAGGTGTTGTCCGGCACGCGCGAGGCCACGCTGACGGCGCTCGGGGTCGTGTCCGGCATCCACAAGCCCGACGGCATCGTCGGCGATCTCGGGGGCGGCTCGCTGGAGCTGATCGACGTGCACGGCGCGCGCGTGCGTCACGGCCTGACGCTGCCGCTCGGCGGCCTCGCCTTGCAGGACATCGCCGGCAAGTCGCTGAAAAAGGCCGAGCGCTTCGTCGCCAAGACACTCAAGAACCTCGATATGCTCAAGGAGGGCGCAGGCCGCACCTTCTACGCGGTCGGCGGTACCTGGCGCGCGCTCGCGCGCTTGCACATGTGGCAGACCGGCTATCCCTTCCACGTCATGCACAACTACCGCATCGACGCGCGCGAGGCGCAGGAGTTCGCGCGGCTGGTGCACCGCGTCGACACCGAGACGCTCTCCAAGATCGAGGTCGTCAACGCCGCCCGCCGGCCGCTGTTGCCCTATGCCGCGCTGGTGTTGGAAGAGCTGATGCGCCGGACCAAGCCGAAGGAGGTGGTGATCTCCGTGCTCGGCGTGCGCGAAGGGCTGCTCTATTCGCTGCTCAAGGCCAAGGAGCGCGCCTACGACCCGCTGCTGTGCGCGGCCGCCGACCTCAATGTGCTGCGCTCGCGCTCGCCGCATCACGGCGAGGAATTGATCGACTGGACCGATAGCTTCATGGCGTCCACCAAGATCGAGGAGAACCTGGATGAGCGGCGCCTGCGCCACGCCGCCTGCCTGCTCGCCGACATCGGCTGGCGCGCGCATCCGGATTATCGTGGCGAGCAGTCCATGAACATCGTCGCCAACGGCGCCTTCAATGCGGTCGACCATCCTGGCCGTGCCTATCTCGCGCTGTCGATTTATTTCCGCCACGCGGGCTTGGGTGAAGGGGATCTGTCGCCGCGCCTGCGCGAGCTCGCCTCGACCCGCACGCTCGACCACGCGCGCATCCTCGGCGCGGCCATGCGCGTCGCCTACATGCTGACGGCGGGCGAGGGCGGGGTGTTGCCGAAGACGCCGATGAAGGTCCGCCGCGGCAAGCTGGTGCTGACGCTGAAAGGCAAATACCATGGGCTTGCCGGCGACCGGCTGGCCAACCGCCTGCGTCAGCTCGCGCGCGTCATCGGCCGCGAGCCGGTGATGGAGACCTAAGGCTCGGCCACACTTTCCAATGCCCGCCAACATTCCAATCGGCGCGTGGATTGACGCGGATCAATGCTGTCCGCGGCGCTTCTCCGTAGCAAAACATCGACTGCAGCGGGGTGCGATCCGCCCAGAGGGCGGGGCATGGCCGAAGGAATTCCAAGATGACGGATGTCGATGTGTTGGTCGTCGGTGGCGGGCCGGGTGGCACGCCGACCGCGATGGCTCTCGCCAGTTCGGGGCGCCGCGTGCTGCTGGTGGAAAAGGGCGCGGGGCTCGGCGGCACGTGCCTGTTCGAGGGCTGCATCCCGTCCAAGATTTTGCACGAAAGCGCCAGCCGGTTGCAGGCGATCAGACGCGCCCAGGAATTCGGGATCAAGATTCCCGCCGGCGACGTCGCCGTCGATTGGGACGTCATCATGCAGCGCAAGGCGACGGTGCTGCAGCACCGTGCCGCCGGCGCGCTTCAGCACGCGCGAAGCATTCCCACGCTCACGGTGCAGTTCGGCGAAGCGACCCTGCTCGGGCCGCGGCGGGCGCGCATCACGCCGCATGGCGGCAAGCCCGAGGAAATATTGTTCGGCAGTGCCGTCATCGCCACCGGCTCGGTGCCGCGGTCGCTGCCGATCCCCGGTATCGATCTGCCGCAGGTGCTGACCAGCGAGCAGTTGCTCGACATCAAGCGCCTGCCCAAGCGCCTCGTCGGCATGGGGGGAGGTCCCATCGGCGTCGAGATGGCGCAGATCTTTGCCGTCTTTGGCTGCGCGGTGACGGTTATCGAAAACGGCCCGCGCATTTTGGCGCCGGTCGACGACGAGATCGCCGTCGCGTTGCAGGGCCATTTCCGCGCCCAGGGCATCGGGCTTGATGCCGGGGCACAGGTCTTGGGCGTCGTCGGCAAGGGCGACGGCGTCGCCGTGCAGTACCGGGACGCCGCCGGCGCCCAGCACGAGGCGGAGGCCGACATCGTCCTGGAAGCGACCGGACGTCATCCGAACGTGGACGGGCTTGGATTGGAAAGCACCGCAGTGCGCTTCGACCAACACGGCGTCAAGGTTGGCGATACGCTGGAGACCGACGAGCCCGGCATCTACGCGGTCGGGGACGTCATCGGTCACCCGATGTTCGCGCATTGGGCCACGGCTCAGGGGCTCGCGCTCGCGCGTCATCTGCTCGGCAAGCCGACGCGGTTTCCGATGCCGGCCATCAATTCCGCGGTCATCTTCAGCATGCCCGAAGTGGCGATCGCAGGCCTGACCGAGAAAGAGGCGCTCGCCGCCGGCCACGATGTCGGCATCGCGCGTTACGATTATCGTGTCGACGCCCGCGCCCAGGTGTCGGGGCACGCGGAAGGGATCCTCAAGCTGGTCTATGACAAGACCAGCCGTGCGGTGCTCGGCGTGCACATCCTGGCCGAAGGGGCGGCGTCGCTGCTCGGCGAGGGCGCTTTGGCGGTGGCGACGCATGTCCCGATCGAGGCGATGGCGGCTGCCATTCATCCGCACCCGACGCTCAGCGAGTCGATGGGGCTGGCGGCACGCGGGGTGTTGGCGGCCGCGCATTAGCGGCGCTCGGCTTGCTCGGACGGTGCAGAGCGCCCCGCGCTTAAGCGCCCTTGGCGGCGGCGACGAAGCGGTCGACGTCGCCCGTGGTCGTCGCAAACGAGGTCACCAGCCGCACGATCTGTGCTTCGGGGCCGACCACGGTGCCGTGCGGCAGGCTGTCGCTCGCCCACGGATAGAACGCGGCGCCGGCGGCCTTGAGCCTATCGACCACGTCATTGGGCAGCATCGGGAACACTTCGTTGGCGTCGACCGGCCACACCGGCTTGAAGCCAGCTTCGGTCAGCCCGTCGCCCAGCTTGTCGGCCATGGCATTGGCGTGGCGCGCCAGATCGAGCCAGAGACCGTCAGTCAGATAGGCGTCCAGCTGCGCGGCAATGAAGCGGTGCTTCGACACGAGATGGCCGCCGCGCTTGCGCCGCGCCGCCATGTCGGCGCCGCGTATGGGATCGAAGAAGATGATGGCCTCCGCGGCCATTGCGCCGCCCTTGGTGGCGCCGAACGACATGACGTCGACGCCCGCCTTCCAGGTCGCTTCGTCCGGCGAGACGTTCATGCGCATGAGCGCGTTGGCAAAGCGCGCGCCGTCGACATGCACGGCGAGGCCATGAGCATGAGCGATGTCGGCGAGCGCGCGAATCTCGTGGGGCCGGTAGATGGTGCCGGCTTCGGTCGACTGCGACAGCGACAGCGCCGAGGGCGTCACGTGATGCGGCGCGCCCCAATGCGGCGCGTCGAGCACGCTCGTCAGCGCGTCCGGCGTGATCTTGCCGGCTTCGCCCGGGATGCCGGTGAGCTTGATACCGCCGCCGAAGAATTCCGGCGCGCCGCATTCGTCGGTGGCGATATGGCTTTCGGCGTGGCACACCACCGCGCCCCACGGCGGCGTCACGTGCGCGAGCGCCAGGGCATTGGCCGCCGTGCCGGTCGGCACCAGGAAGACCGCGACCTCGCGTTTGAAGATGTCGGCAAAGCGTTGTTCGACCCGCTTGGTCCAGGCGTCGTTGCCGTAGCCGAGCGCATAGCCTTCGTTGGCGCGGGCCAGCGCCGCCATGATCTCCGGCGCCACCGCCGCGGTGTTGTCGCTGGCGAAGTTCATGGCGCCGCTTCAGTCCTTCTCCACGGTGACCACGCGGCCTTTTTCCATCGCCAGCGCCAGCTTGCCGTGCTTGAGAGCCAGCGCCTTGTCGCCGAACAGCTCGCGTCGCCAGCCTTTCAACGCCGCCACGTCGGCCTCGTCGTCGGCGGCGATACGGTCGAGCTCATCGACGGTGGCGATCACCTTGGCGGCGACGCCGTGGCGCTCCGAGGTCATGCGCAGCAGTACCTTGAGCAACTCCACCGTGGCGGCGGCGCTGGGCGGCGCCCGGTGGCGCTCGAAGCGGGGCAGGGTCTTGGGATCGCGCTCGAGCCCGCGCTTGACCGCGTCGATGATCTCGTTGCCCCAGCGCGAGCGCTCAAATCCTTTTGGCAACGAGCGCAGGTGCCCGAGTCGCTCGATGGTGGTCGGCGCCTGGGTTGCGATGTCGGCGACGGTCTCGTCCTTGAGCACGCGCGAGCGCGGCACGTCGCGGGTCTGCGCCTCGCGCTCGCGCCAGGCTGCGACCTCCATCAGCACCGCGAGGTCTTTCGGCTTGCGCGCGCGGCTCTTCAGGCGCTCCCAGGCGCGCGCCGGGTCCATGCGGTAGGTGTCGGGCGAGGTCAGCACCTCCATCTCGGCCGAAACCCAGTTGGCGCGGCCGCGCTTTTGCAGGTCCTCGTCGAGCTTGAGATAGACTTGGCGCAGGTGGGTGACGTCCGACAGCGCATAAGTGATCTGCGCGTCGGAGAGTGGCCGCCGGGTCCAGTCGGTGAAGCGGTGCGACTTGTCGAGGGTGTCGCCGGTGATGCGGTGGACGAGCTGGTCGTAGGAGATCGAGTCGCCGTAGCCGAGCACCATGGCCGCGACCTGGGTGTCGAAGATCGGATGCGGGATCTTCTCCGCCAGGTTCCAGACGATCTCGATGTCCTGGCGCGCGGCGTGGAAGACCTTGCCCACGTTTTCGGCGGCCATTAGTTCGAAGAACGGCGTCAGATCGATGCCCTCGGCGAGGGCGTCGATCACCACCGCCTCGTCGTCGGTGGCGACCTGCGCCACGCAGAGCAGCGGGTAATAGGTAGTTTCGCGCAAGAATTCCGTATCGACGGTGACGAACGGGTGCGCCGCCATGCGGGCGCAAACCTCGCGGAGTTCTTCTGTGGTGGTGATCAAGTCCATGAGCGGTAATAACTTCTTGAGCGGCGGTGACTTAACGCGATCCGGGACGGTTGTGGCAACTTATTTCGCGCCGCGCACCCGGGGCATGAAAATAAATTTCCAAGGGGAGGGCATCGGCCCGACCGGCACGTCGATCAGGGTGGGTCCGTCGCGGCGGGCGAAGCCCCGGCGCAGCGCCTGGCGCAGCTCGTCGGGGGTGGCGGCGCGCTCGCCGGCGGCGCCGAAGCTTTCGGCGAATTTGACGAAATCCGGGTTGGCGAGGTCGCTCGCGATCAGCCGGCCGCCGTACTGCTCCTGCTGGATGCGGCGCACGTTGCCGAAGGCGCCGTCGTTGAACACGATCGCGACCAGCGGGATCTTGTGGCGCACCGCGGTCGCCATCTCGTTGGCCGTGTACATGAAGCCGCCGTCGCCGTTGATCGAGACCACCGGCACGTCGCGCCGTGCGTCCTGGACGCCGAGCGCGGTGGCAAAGCCCCAGCCGAGGTTATCCTGGTAGCCCGACGACAGGAAGGTGCGCGGCTTGTAGACCGGGAAGGCGAGGCGGGCGGCAAAGCCCATTTGCGTCACCTCGTCGACGACGATGCCGTCCTCCGGCAATTCGGCGCGGATGGCGTCGAGCCAGCCGATCTGCGGGGCGAGTTCGTCGGCGAGGCGCGCGTGCATCTTCGCCTGCCGCTCCTGCATCTCGTCGCGGCGCGAGGGCCGCGCCGCGTTGTCGGCGGGCAGCACGTCGAGGAGCCGTTGCAGGATCGGCTTGGCGTCGCCGATCAGCGCCACCGCCGGTTTGCTGTTGCGCTTGACTTCGTCGGCGTCGGCATCGACACGTATGATCGTGAGGTCGCGGTCGACGCCCCACATCTGCTGCGGAAAGTACAGCCGCGTGCCGATGCCGATCACCACGTCGGCCTCGCCCCAGAGCTCGTGGCCGAGCGGGACCGTCACCGCGAAGGGATTACGACTGTCGAGTACGCCTTGGCCTCGGCGGAAGCCACAATAGACAGGCGCCTGCAGCATCTCGGAAAGCGCCGTCACTTCGGCGGAAGCGTCCTGCGCGCCGCCGCCGACGCAGATCAGCGGCCGCTTGGCGGAGCCGAGCTTGCGCGCGGCGCGGCGCAGCGCGTCTTCGTCGATACGCGGGCGCGGCAACGGCTTGGGCGGCGCGATTTCCGCCACCTCGCCCGGCTTGCCCCACACGTCCATGGAGCATTCGAGCGCGGCGGGGCCGGGCCGGCCGGTGGCCATGGCGCGCATCGCCTGCGCCACCAGGCGCTGCGCCGCGCTGGCGTTGCGCAGGCGCCCGGTGAAGTCGGTCAGGTGCGCGAGGATGTCGGATTGGCCGCGCAGCTCATGCAGATGGCCGACATTGCGGCCGATGGCGGCTTGCGGAATTTCGCCGACCAGCGCCAGCACTTGCGCGTTCATGCTGTAGGCGGTGAGCAGCGCCGCGCTCGAATTCAACAGTCCCGGCCCCGGCACCA
Organism: Pseudolabrys sp.; assembly: GCA_037381985.1. Classification (GTDB taxonomy): domain Bacteria; phylum Pseudomonadota; class Alphaproteobacteria; order Rhizobiales; family Xanthobacteraceae; genus Pseudolabrys. The sequence goes on along the minus strand of JARRQH010000048.1, from coordinate 6,014 downwards.
CCGCGTAGGCCTGCGGCTTGCCGGTGGCGAGCGCCGCGCCCAGCGCCATGTAGGCCGCGCCCTGTTCGTGACGCGCATGCACCGTGCGCAGGCGGTTCGAGGCCTTGTAGAGTGCGTCGAACAGATGGTCGTTCTGCACGCCCGGCAGTGCGTAGATGGTATCGAGCCCGTGGGCGATGAGGGTTTCGACGGCAGCTTCCGCCGTCGTCATCGTCCGGGTCTCGACTGACGTGCGGCGCGGCTTTTTCGTCTTCTTGACGGACTTCTTCTTGGTTGATGTCACGATCACCTTTCCGGCAGCGAATTGATAGTGAACATGGCCTGGAGCATCGGGTCGAGCGGCGCGTTGCCGAAGGTCCGGGCGAGGATGTGGTGGATGCGGCCGGAGCGGTAGAGCGCGGCCAGCGTCTTGTCGACGAACAGCCGGAAGGCGCTGTCGTCGCGTGGCAGCGCCAGCCCATAGGTCTCGTAGCTGAAATAGCGCTTGCTCAGTTCGAAGCCGGGCCGGCCGCCTTGGCGCAGCATGGCGGCGAGGATGCCGCGGTCGGCCGCGTAGGCATCGAGCTTGCCGTCCTCGACCAGGTCCATGCCGTTGCGGTGGTCGCGCACCGGAACGATGGTGGCGGTGATGCCGAGTTCTTCGAGCGAGCGATGCAGCAGTTGCTCGGTGGTGGTGCCGATCAGGACGCCGACGCGTTTGCCCGCCAGGTCCTCGAAGCGCTGCACCGGCGCGCTCTGGCGCGACAGGATGCCGGCACCGTCGAGGTAGGTGGGGATCGAGAAATCCACGACCTCGCGCCGCGCGATGGTGATGGTGCTGGGGTCGCACAGGATGTCGACCTTGCCGTCGTGCACCGCCTTGAAGCGTTCGCCGGCATGCACCAGCACGTATTGCGGGCGCACGCCGGGCCCGAGCGCGGCGGCCAACACCCGGCAGAGATCGACGACGTAGCCGGCCGGGTGCCCGCGCGCGTCCTGATAGGAATAAGGTCTGGCGTCAGCGCGGTAGCCGATGCGGAACACGCCGGTTTCCTTGACCCGGTCGAGGGTGCCGGCAAGGGCCGCCCGCGGGGCGACAAGCGCCGCCTGCGACGCCAGGACCAGGGCCGCAGCCAGGATAAGCAGTCGTCGCATATCGCGGGCGTCTCCCGGCGGTTTCTCGTTTTAGGGTGGGGCGGTCCAGCGAGGCCCCGATGGTTCGCCGCCACTATAGCGCATGATACCGGGGCCGCACCCCGAGGCACCGCCTCTGTTGGCCGTCCGTTAGCCGCCTGCGGCTGTCTGGTGGCCGTCCAGCCCCGTTGCCTTGACAAAGCCCACCCCCCATGCGCTTTTCCCGCCGCCTCCGCGCAAAACCCTGAATCACCCCCGAAACGGCCGGATTTCCCCATGCATCGCTACCGTTCCCACACCTGCGGCGCGCTTCGCGACAGTGACATCGGGCAGACCGTGCGGCTCTCGGGCTGGTGCCATCGCATCCGCGACCACGGCGGCGTGCTGTTCATCGACCTGCGCGACCACTACGGGCTGACCCAGGTCGTGGCCGACCCGGACAGCAAGGCCTTCAAGCTGGCCGAGACGCTGCGCTCGGAGTGGGTGGTGCGCATCGACGGCAAGGTGCGTGTGCGCCCCGAGGGCACCGAGAACCCGGAGCTGCCGACCGGCCAGGTCGAGGTCTATATCGACGAGATCGAGGTGCTGGGGCCGGCGGCCGAACTGCCGATGCCGGTGTTCGGCGAGCAGGACTATCCGGAGGACATCCGGCTCAAGTACCGCTTCCTCGACCTGCGCCGCGAGAAGCTGCACGCCAACATCATGCTGCGCGGGCGTGTGATCGACTCGATCCGCACCCGCATGAAAGAGTCCGGCTTTTTCGAATTCCAGACGCCGATCCTGACCGCCTCGTCGCCGGAAGGCGCGCGCGACTTTTTGGTGCCGTCGCGGCTTCATCCCGGTAAGTTCTACGCGCTGCCGCAGGCGCCGCAGCAGTTCAAGCAGCTGCTGATGGTGGCCGGCTTCGACCGCTACTTCCAGATCGCGCCGTGCTTCCGCGACGAGGACGCGCGCGCCGACCGCTCGCCCGGCGAGTTCTACCAACTCGATCTCGAGATGAGCTTCGTCACCCAGGAGGACGTGTTCGCGGCTGTCGAGCCGGTGATCCGCGGCGTGTTCGAGGAGTTCGCCGACGGCAAGGCGGTGACGCCGAAATTCCCGATGATCCCGTACGCGGAATCGATGGCGAAATATGGCTCCGACAAGCCCGACCTGCGCAACCCGATCGTGATGCAGGACGTCAGCGACGCCTTCCGCGGCTCCGGCTTCAAGATCTTCGCGCGTATCCTTGAGACCGAAGGCAACGCGGTGTGGGCGATCCCCGCGCCCAAGGGCGGCAACCGCGCCTTCTGCGACCGCATGAACTCGTGGGCGCAGGGCGAGGGACAGCCCGGCCTCGGCTATATCTTCTGGCGCGAGGGCGAGGAGACCGGCGCGGGCCCGCTCGCCAAGAACATCGGCCCCGAGCGCACCAAGCAGATCGCCGACCAGCTCGGTCTCGGCGTCGGCGACGCGGTGTTCTTCGTCGCCGGCAAGCCGAAGGATTTCGTCAAGTTCGCAGGCCCAGCGCGCACCAAGGTGGGCGAGGAGCTCGGCCTCATCGCGCAAGACCGCTTCGAGTCGAGGATTTCCTCGCGCTCGATCCCAGCGACCACGACAAGCTCTTGTCAATCAAGGCGCTTCAGTACGACATCGTCTGCAACGGCATCGAGCTGTCGTCCGGCGCCATCCGGAACCATCGCCCCGAGATCATGCGCAAGGCGTTTGCCATTGCCGGCTACGGCGAGGACGTGCTGGAGGCGAAGTTCAGCGGCATGCTGCACGCGCTCTCGCTCGGCGCCCCGCCGCATGGCGGCATCGCGCCCGGCATCGACCGTATCGTCATGCTGCTGGCGGGCGAGGAGAACCTGCGTGAGGTGGTGGTGTTCCCGATGAACCAGCGCGCCGAAGACCTGATGATGGGCGCGCCCTCGGAAGTGACGACGAAACAGTTGCGCGAGCTGAGCATCCGGCTCGATCTGCCGAAGAAATAGCGCGGGATATCGCCCACCACGCGGCCAATCCGGGCCATCTTGTCAAACCGCTCCGGAAGGCGTATCTAAGCGGCATACATCAAGAGTTGGGCATTGCCCGACGCCAACCTGCTTCCCGAGCAAGGTGGCGCTCCCCCGAAACGACGGGGGGAGGATGTGGCCGAACCGGCAACGAAACGGGCTCAGTCACACTCTCGGTCTTTGTCCGCTATTGCGAAGGCCGGTGTGAAATGCCCATCAAGATTCCCGACAATCTGCCCGCCCGTTCCGTGCTCGAAGCGGAGGGCGTCAATGTCATGCTCGAGGCGGATGCCGTGCGCCAGGACATCCGGCCCATGCGTATCGGCCTGCTCAACCTGATGCCCAACAAGGTCAAGACCGAGACGCAGTTCGCGCGCCTGCTCGGCGCCTCGCCGCTGCAGGTCGAGATGACGCTGGTCAAGGTCACCGACCACGTGCCGCGCAACACGCCCGCCGACCATATCGTCTCATTCTACCGGGACTGGGAGGACGTGCGCGACGAGAAGTTCGACGGCTTCATCGTTACCGGTGCGCCGATCGAAACCATGCCGTTCGAAGAGGTGACTTACTGGGACGAGCTGCGGCGCATCTTCGACTGGACGCAGGCCAACGTGCACAGCCTGATGACCATCTGCTGGGGCGCGCAGGCGGCCGTCCATCACTTCCACGGCATGAACAAGTATCTGCTCAAGCAGAAGAAGTTCGGCGTGTTCAGACACCGCAACCTGGCGCCGGCGTCGCCTTATCTGCGCGGCTTTTCCGACGATTTCGCGATCCCCGTGTCGCGCTGGACCGAGGTGAAGGCGAGCGAGGTGCCGCCCGGCCGCGGCCTCAAGGTGCTGATGGATTCGGAGGAGGCGGGGCTCTGCCTGCTCGACGATCCGGCGCACCGCGCGCTGCACATGTTCAATCACATCGAGTACGACAGCGGCTCGCTCGCCGACGAATATTACCGCGACCTCGCGAACGATCCGTCGACCGCGGTGCCGAAGAACTACTTCCCGGACAACGACCCGAAACGGGCGCCGCTCAACCATTGGCGCAGCCATGCCCACCTGCTGTTCGGCAACTGGATCAACCAGCTCTACCAGACGACGCCGTTCGACGTGAACGACATCGGCTCGGTCGATGCCTACGGCGCGCCCGCAGCGGCTATTGCTCCGGCAGCGGAATGAACTCGATCTCGTCGCCGGGCACCTTCTGGAAATGCCCGGCCTTCCAGTCGTCCTTGGCCTGCTCGATGCGCTCCTTGCGCGACGACACGAAGTTCCACCAGATGTGACGCGGGCCGTCCATGGGCGCCCCGCCGAGGACGACCACATGCGCGTCGCGCACCGCCGTGACATCGATCTTGTCGCCCGGCTTGAACACCAGCAGCCGACCGGGCTCGAACCTGTCGCCGGCGATGTCGATGACGCCGTCGACGACGTAGAGCGCGCGCTCCTCGTGGTCGGCGTCGATCGGCAGCTTGCTGCCGGCCTTGAGATACGCGTCGCCGAAGATGGTCTCGTGCACCACCGGCACCGGCGACGACGCGCCGTAGAGCGAGCCGACCACCACCCGCACGGTCTTGCCGTCGTCGGCCACCACCGGGAACTCGGTCGTGTCATGGTGGGCGAAGCCGGCCTCCATCTCTTCCTTGGCCTGCGGCAGCGCGACCCACATCTGCAGCCCGTGAATAGGACTGCCGGTGGTGCGCAGCGCGCTGTCGGTGCGTTCGGAATGGACGATGCCGCGCCCGGCGGTCATCCAGTTGACCTCGCCGGGCTTGATCGCCACCTCGGTGCCGAGGCTGTCGCGGTGCATGATCTCGCCGTCGAACAGATAGCTGACGGTGGCGAGCCCGATATGCGGATGGGGACGCACGTCGAGGCCGGCGCCCGCCTTGAACTCTGCCGGGCCGAAATGATCGAAGAAGATGAACGGCCCCACCATGCGCGAGCGCGCCGAGGGCAGCGCGCGCCGCACCGAAAAGCCGTCGCCGAGATCGACCGTGCGCGGCACGATCACCTGGGAGAGCGCGTCGCAACTATAGGCGTCACCCGCTCGCGGGTCCTTGCCGGGCGCGAAACTCATGAGACGCCTCCTTGTCCTTGCAATGCCGCTCCGCCGCCACCATTCAGGCCAGCGTCACGAACGGCCGGCCTTTCACGGATTCGACCAGGCCGTTGAACACTTCGTTGACCTTGTCCCAGTTCGGCAGCTTCTTCATGCGTCCGATCCAGGTCTTGACGTTGGGGTAGGGCGAAAAATCGACGCCGATGACTTCGCCCAGCGTCACGATGCCGGCGGCGAAATAGTCGGCGATGGTGATCTGGTCCCCGCATAGATAGGGTTTGTTCGGCCCGAGCCAATAGTCGTTGAGCAGCTTCAGCCAGCGCTTGGAGTTCTCCGCGCCGAATTCCAGCGTTGCCGCCTGTGCCTCGTCGCTGCGCCGCTTCAGGTGGGGGAAGATCTGCGGGTAGCAGAGATTATACCCCCAATCGCGATAGAAATTGGTGTTGATCCAGTCCATCATCTCGTTGACCTTGGCGCGCGCCTTGAGGTCCTTCGGATAGGCTGGCGAGCCGATCTTGTCGGCGAGATATTTCAGGATGGCCGAGCTCTCGGTGAGCTTGAGGTCGCCGTCCTCCAGCATCGGCACCAGGCGGTTCGGATTAATCTCGGAGTAGGGCGGCTGCGTGTGCGCGCCGGTCATTAGATCGACCACCTCTTCGTCCATGGCAATGTTGTTATCGGCCGCGAACAGCCGCACCGGGCGGCTGGTCATGGAGACGGGGTGCATATAGAGCTTCATGAACTCCTCCCGGTATGCTTGTGGTGCTCGGCCCCGGTGGCTCGTAATGCGCGAGCTTAGCGCGCCGGTGGCATGGGCGCATCCCGGCCGCCGGAGCGGCGAAAATGCCC
>JARRQH010000047.1:9611-27684 GCA_037381985.1 Pseudolabrys sp. | reverse complement strand
CGCCGTCTGGCGTGGCCTGCATCTTTGTCCTGTCCCTTCGCCGGCATGACCCGGATCAGGTTCAAAGGGTCGCCGCAGCAAGCGGCCTCTCAGCCCCGTCATCGGGGCCCCCCTCGGAACACGGGCGTCAATGTAAGCGCGGCGGCTTCTCTGTCAACGCGGGGGCCCGCCCTAACCCCCGCAAATTCCGGCCTAAATGTCGTTTGGCCCCGCATTTACGGACAATTATATCTTGCGCTCTCTACTGCCGCCCGGTGGCAACCCGGCCGCCGGTGGTGGCGGAACTCTCCATGGCCTATTCGCACGCAGAGCAGACAGGCGGCCCCGAACGGCGGGCACACATGCCGTCGTCCGCGGAACGCGCGCGCCGGCTCGCCGGTTCCCTCTCTTGGCCGCTGGCGGTGACGGCGCTGCTCTATCTGCTGTTGCTGGCGCTCGGCACCCGGTTGCTCAACGACGCGGATAGCTATTGGCAGGTCGCGCTCGGCCATTGGATCATGGCGCACGGCGCCGTACCCCATGTCGATACCTTCTCTTTCACCATGGCCGGCAAACCGTGGATCTCCAGCGAATGGCTGGCGCAAGCGCTCTATGCTGAGGCCTACGATCTCCTCGGCTGGACCGGCGTAGTGGTGCTCGCCGCGGCGGCCATCGCCGCTGCCTTCGGCCTGCTGACGCGCTTTCTGCTCGAACGCTTGGCGCCGAAGCCGGCACTGGTGCTGGTCGGCGCGGCCTTCGTGCTGGCTTCGTCGCACATGTTGGCGCGGCCGCACGTGTTGGCGATGCCGGTGATGGTGGTCTGGGTCGCCGGCCTGGTGCGCGCGCTCGACGAGCGGCGGCTGCCGTCGTTCGTACTGCTGCCGTTGATGACGTTGTGGGCCAACCTGCACGGCGGCTTCACCTTCGGAATCGCGCTGTTGGCTCCGGTGGGGCTGGAGGCGCTGCTGCGCGCGGCGCCGGCCGAGCGGCTGACGGTGGCGCTCCGTTGGGGTCTGTTCGGTGTGCTGGCCCTCGCCGCTGCCTGCATCACGCCTTACGGGCCGCAATCGATCCTGGTGACAGCTCGCGTGCTCGGCCTCGGGCCGGCGCTGGCGCTGATCGGTGAGTGGCAGCCGCAAGACTTCGCCACCGTCGGCGGCTTCATGCTGTGTCTGCTGGCCGGCATCGGCTTTGCGCTTCATCGCGGCATTACGCTGCCGCCGATCCGGCTGCTCGTGTTGCTTGGTCTGCTCTATATGGCGCTGTCGCACGACCGCAACGCCGAGCTGCTCGGGATGCTGGGGCCGCTGTTCATTGCTGCGCCGCTCGCCCGCCAGTTCGGCGGTCGCGAAGACACGAAGCCGGCTGCCGCGGGCGGCGGGCGCCGGATCGCGCCGTTCGCGCTCGTGGCGGGGCTCGCAGTCGCCACCGTGGGCGCCGCCTATGCGGCGCACTACCGGCCGCGCGCGGCGATCACGCCGGCGCGCGCGGTGGCCGCGATCGGCGCTGCCGGTAAGACGCGCATTCTCAACAGCTACGATTTCGGCGGTTACCTGATCGCCGCCGGCCTCAAGCCCTTCATCGACGGCCGCACAGAGCTTTACGGCAAGGATTTCATGTTGCGCAACAATCGTGCGGTAACGCTGGAGGATGTCAGCGGCTTCTTGAGACTTCTCAAGAAATATAAAATCGATGCGACATTGCTTGCGACCGGCGTGCCGGCCAACGGTCTGCTCGCGCATCTTTCCGGTTGGAAACGTCTCTACGCCGATGGCGTCGCGGTGGTCTATGTGCGTGATGGCGCGCCCGCCGCCATGAAAGGCGTGCGGCCATGAGCGCACCGTCCGCAGTGCTCTCCGCGGCGGCCGGGCCGCAGGCTGCCAACGAGCGTGAAACGCTGCTCGAGCGGCTGTCGCAAACCGCGCCGGGCCCCGAGCTCACGATCATCGTGCCGACGCGCAACGAGCGCGACAACATCATTCCACTCTACAGTCGTCTCGGCGCCGCGTTGGATAAGCGCAACTGGGAAATGCTGGTTGTCGACGACGATTCCAAGGACGGCACGCGTGACGTCGTGCGCTGGCTGGCGCAGCACGACCGGCGCGTCCGGCTACTGAGCCGCATCGGGCGGCGCGGCCTCGCCTCCGCCTACGTCGAAGGTGTGCAGGCCAGTACCGCCGACTACATCGCCATCATCGACGCGGACTTGCAGCACGACGAGACGCTGCTGCCCCAGATGCTGCAAATGCTGGAAAGCGAGCCAATCGATATCGTTGTGGGCAGCCGCTACGTCGAGCACGGCGGCATCGGGGCCTGGGACGCGGGCCGAGCCCGTATCAGCGCGCTGGCGACCCGGCTCGGGCGCAAGATGCTGCGCGTACCGGTGGCCGATCCGATGAGCGGCTTTTTCATGATCCGGCGCGAGGCCTTTGACGCGTCCGCGCACCGGCTTTCGGCTATCGGCTTCAAGATATTGATCGACCTGTTCGCGTCGGCGCCCGAGCCCCTGCGGGCACGCGAGCTGCCGTTCGAGTTCCGCGATCGCCACGCCGGCGAGAGCAAGTTCGATGCGGTGATCGGCATCGAGTATCTCATGTTGCTGGCCGACAAGCTGGTTGGCCACATCGTGCCGGTGCGCTTCCTGATGTTCGCCGCGGTCGGCGGCGCGGGGCTGCTGGTGCATTTCGCGGTGCTGTGGATGGGCCTCGCGATTGCGGCGCTGCCCTTCGTGGTGGCGCAGACGCTCGCAACAGGCGTCGCGATGGTCGGCAACTTCACGCTCAACAACATGCTGACCTATCGCGACCGCCGCCTGCACGGCTGGAAATTCGTCTTGGGGCTGATGTCGTTCTGCCTGGTCTGCAGTGTGGGGGGAGTCGCCAATGTCGGCATCGCCGCGTTGCTATTCGCCAACAATACCATGTGGTGGCTGGCCGGCTTGGCCGGCGCCGCGATGGGTGCCGTGTGGAACTACGCACTGACCTCGGTCTTCACTTGGCGCCAGATCTGAGACGATCTACCGAACGGTTGCGGCGGCCGGTAGCGTCACGTGGGCGCGTCGCGACGACGACACGGTCGGGCCCTTCGTCGCGTATGGCGAGACCGAGAACGCCGAATCCGCCATCGATCTTTTGTAGCGAACCGGTGGGTCGATGCGGATCCCTGCCTCGCGCGGTTCGTCGTGCAAGAACGACAGTACGCCGTCGGTCATCGCCCGTATCCGGTCGCTATCGCGCAACACCCGGCGGTGCCGTTCTCTGTCGGCGATGCGTTCGCTGTATAGCCTCTGGCGGCGTATCGTGTTGTGAAACGGTGCCAACGTATCGCCCGGTATCCCAGTATCCGCGCATTACGCCACGTAATGCCGTTATCAAATTGGAGCATTGAATTCGTGCTCCGCCAGTATCGGGACGGTTCTTTGCTTGCATCAAATCAGATTCTGAAAATAAACCGCCTTGCAGGAATTTCGGAAAGTGTGCAGGTCTGCGCGGCGGTCGCACCGGCACAATATAGCCTATGACAATGGAAGTCGTTCGATCCGTTAGCCGGTCGTTGACCATCCGCCTTTTCTCAAGGGGTGAAAGAGCGGCCGAGCGGTCGCGCCTTGGCCCATAACCGCGCGCGCTGGCTTTTTATATCAGCACGAGAGATTCATAGTCTCAATCGGCTATAGTCGCGGCAGCTTGCTGACCGCCACCTTCACAGTGCCGCCCGCCGCTGCGGTGACGCGCAGCGTCTTGGCGTCGAAGTTGATGCCGGTGAGGCGCAGGTCGTTCACCGCCGCGTCGACCCGCACGCCCGGCTGGGCGCTACGGAAATCGCCGAGCGTTGAGGCGATCTTCTTGCGCGCGTCGGCGGCAAATGGCTTCAGGTCGACCACCGCGCTGTCGGCGATCGCCTTGGTGAGGTAGGGCGTGGCCGCGCGCGCCGCCGCGCTGAGCAGGCCGTAGGCCGCCTTCGACTGCACCGCCAGCACGATGTCGGTGAAGCGCAGGATCTGGTTCTTGGTGTCGAGCACCGGCTTGCCCCAGACGTTGACGGTGGCATTGGCGCCGAGCCCGAACCAGCTCTTCTTTTCGACGGCATGAACTTTCAGCGAAATCAGCAGCCGGTCGCCGGCTGCCGCGACGTGGACGGAACGCACGGTGACGTCGACGGGAGCGTCTTTCTCTTCAGGATAGTGGTGCCCCTTGAGCTGCGCTTCCAGGAGCGCGTTGAGCATGGTGAAGGGGATGTCGATGGGCAGGCCGACGGTGAGCCTGCCGTTCTGCATTGGCGGCACCAACTCGATGGTCTTGGGGAACGGACACGTCGGCTTGGTTTCCGTGGCGGTCACGCGGGTGTCGGCCTGCACGCCGACAGTCAGCGTCATGTCGCGCGCGTTGATCTGCGGCTGCGCGGCGGCGGCGCGTACCGGGCGCATCTCCAGCCACAATCTGGGCAGGCCGGTCTTGCCGCCGCCGAGCGGGATCGAGCGGCACATCTTGGCCCACTGCGCGCGCGCGGCATTTTCGATGAAGGGATCGTTGCTGATCCGCGCCTGCAGGCGCTGCACGCCTTCGTTCACGCCCTGGCTGATCAAGGGGCGCGCCTGGCTGGCGAGATCGATCGGCACGCCGGCGACCCGCATCGAACCCCGGCCCATCGCGAGGTCGGCGCTGAGATTGGGATCGAGCCGCCAATTGCGCTCGAGCTTGGGCCGCGCATGCAGGGTCACCCGGCTGTGCAGCGTGCTGGTCTGGTTGAGCGCCTTTGTGGTGACCTGACCGACAGCCCGGCCGATGTTCTTGCCGAGCGAGCCGTTGAGCAAGCCGCCGAGCTGGCCGCCTAATTTGTCGCCGAGCTTGCCGCTGAGATCGCTCACGGCGTTGGCGGCTTGGTCGGCAGTGCGTCCAACGAACTCACCGGTGATGTGTACCTGACTGGTCAGCAGGACCGAGGCGGTCAGCATCTTGGGCCTGCCCGAAAGCGAAATCGGCCCACGCGTGACGACAATGCCGACGTCGGCCTTGCTGAGCAGGCCGCTGAGCGGCGTCTGGTTGCCGTTGCCGCTGAACTGGTGCGGCGCGGTGGCGTTGAGTGCGTCGCGCACCGCGTTGAGTGAGATTGCGACAGGCGCGATGACCACCGAGGCACTGCTCACGGCCTTCAACGGTGGCGGGGGCGGTGCCTTGGCGAGCAGCTGCGCGGCGCCGTTGTCGCCCGGCAGGAAACGCTCCAGCGCCCAGTTCGCGGCTACGAAGGAGCCGCCGAGCACGATGACCGCCACGACCAGCCAGCGGAAGGCGCGCGAGCGGCCGAACAGGCGGATCGGTGCGGTGATGTAGTAGATGACGGTGTTCATGGCGGCCGGCGTCTCCGCAAAGAGGCGATTCGTCTTGCGCTCGATTCTAAAGGGCGCTGGCGCCCGGGGCCAGCGCGCGCGGATGTGATGAAATTCCTGTAGCCGCGGTGGGTCGCCGCCTCAGTCCGGCTTGCCCATGCGATAGCGCTTGAGCGCGGCGTAGATGGTGTCGTTGACCGGCGTCGGCACGTTCAATTCCTTGCCGAGCTGCGAGACGCGGCCGGCGAGCCAATCGAGCTCGAGCCGGTTGCCGCGGTCGAGGTCGTTGGCCATCGAGGCCTTCATGCCCGCCGGCACGCGGGAGTCGGCGAAGGCCATGCGCTCGTCCACGTAGCCGGGATCGATGTCGACGCCCTTGGCGCGGCCGACGGCCAATGTCTCGCTCATGATGTTGCGGAACAGGTTGCGCATATCCGGATCCTCGAGGATTGGGCCCATGGTGGTGCGCGTCACTGCGGTGGCGCCGGAGGTGCCAGTGAGGAGGATGAATTTGTGCCAGCGGTCGCGCTGGACGTTGTCCGACTGCGTGATGTCGATGCCGGCCGCCTTGGCGGCGTCGACGAACGCGGCAAGCTTGGCGTCCGGTCGGCCGTCATGGGCGCCGCAGACGATCGACTGGAACGTGCTCGCCTGCTTGATGACACCGGGCCGGTCGATGACGGTGACGACATAGGTGATGCCGGGAACGGCGCGTTCGGCACCGACGATAGGCGCGATGCGCTCGTAGCTGTCGACGCCGTTCTGCAGCGTGACGACGCGGGTGTCGGGACCGAGCAGGGGCTTGGTCTGTTCGGCAGCCTTTTCAGTGTCCCACAGCTTGACCGCGAACAACACCACGTCGACCGGGCCGACCGTCGCTGGATCGTCGGTGGCGTTGACGTCGGTGAGGTGCAGATCGCCGTGATGCGCGCTTTCGATTTTCAGGCCATTTTTCTTGATGGCATCGAGATGGGCGCCGCGCGCGATGTAGAACACCTCGTGTCCGGCCGCCTGTAGGCGTGCACCGAAATAGGCGCCGACGCCACCCGCCGCCATCGCCGCAATTCGCATCGTCGTTCTCCCGCTCGGTTTCTATCGCGCGGGGTATAGCGCCAAGGGCGCGCGCGACCAACCCGGGCCGCGCGCCGACCTGTTTGAGAAGTTCGCGCGTTCAGTAGAGCCAATGCCCGGGAAGGCCATGCCGGGTGGTGTTCGCGGGGATTGTCGGTGCACCGGCTGAGGCCTGCTCGCTGCCGGCCGGTGGCGGCGGGAGCATTCCGGTCGTGTCGGGTTGCTGGCCCGCGGCCACCTGCGGCGCGCGCGCTTCCTCGATCGGCCGAGTTTGCGTCTCGCGCAGCGACTGGTCCGCCGCCGCGATCGCGGCCTGCACCTGCCGCTGCCAGTTGCGCGGTTCGTTCTTGGCCTCCAGGGTCGGCGCGCCGTCGCGCGGCAGCACGATCACCTTGGCGCCGACCTTGACGCGATCGTAAAGATCGATGGCGTTGTCGTTGGTCAGATGGATGCAGCCGGAGGACGTGTTCTTGCCGATAGAGGTCGGATCGTTGGTGCCGTGGATGCGATATTCGGTGCCGCCGATATAGAGCGCGCGCGAGCCGAGCGGGTTGCCGGGGCCGCCGGCCATCATGCGCGGCAGATAGGGCTGCCGCTGGATCATTTCCGGCGGCGGATACCAGTCCGGCCATTCGCGCTTGCGCGCGACCTTCTTGACGCCGGACCAGGCGAAGCCGGAGCGGCCGACGCCGATGCCGTAGCGGATCGCCTGGCCGTTACCGAGGATGTAGTAGAGAAAGTGGTGCGGCGTATCGACGACGATGCTGCCGCGCGCCAGTCTGTCGGAAAACGGGACCACCTGGGTCTGGAAGCGCGGGGCCAGCTTGGCGTTTTCGTCGGGGATCCTGGCGTCGTCATGCATCTGCTCGGGCGTCCCGGCCGCGGCGACCGGCGCCGGGGGCGGCGTAACCACGTGGCGCGGCACCGGGGCGATCTGCTGCGGCGCCGGCGCGGCCTGCTGCGCGTTCGCGCTGCCGGCGCAGGCGGCAACCGCGATCAGCGCGGCTAACGGACCGATGGCGAACTGGCGTGACATCAATCGAATCCCTCCGAATCTCCCGCAACCATCATGACTCGGGAAAATGGCGAAAGCGGTTCAATGGTTCCGGCTCAAAATCGCGTCAACGTCGGGAACCGAAGCGCGTTCAGGGCGTTCGGGGCCGGTTCGCGCGGGATGTTCCTGTCCTCTGCCCGCACGGGCGAGGGCGGAGGAGGGGGTAATCGCCCAGGGCGCGGGTCCGTGTCAAATTAATTGCATGTTAGCGGCCGCTCGCGGGGCCCCATGAAATTCGTGAAATTCGTGAAATTCACGTCTTGTTCTGGCGCCAGCCGCAGACCGCCTCGGGGACGGAATCGACCGACGACAGGTAGGGCTTGATGTCGAGCAGCGGCGTGCCGTCGAGGCAGTCGAGCCCGACCACCGAGAGCTTGTCGCCCTCGACGCCGACGAGCTTCACCACGCTCATGGCGATGGGGTTGGGCCGCGCCGGCGAGCGCAGCGCAAAGGTGCCGTGCTGCGCGCCGCCGGAGGCGCCGTGGCCGGGCACTTGGCGCACCAGATTGCGCGGCGCTTTGTCCATCCAATAGAGCAGCACCAGGTGCGTGCAGGTCTCGACGTCCTTGAGCGCGTCGGTGAAGCGCGGGTCGAGCTCGATCGTGCACACGGCGTCCGATCCGAGGGGGTTCTTGGGGCATTGCTTGCGGTCGGTCCAGGGCGTGCGGATGCGGCCGATGTAATAGACGCCGGCGTCGGCCGTGGCCGGCAGCTCGGTGGTCACTTCGCCGTCGCGGATGCTGAAGGCTTCGGTGGTGGTCATTGGAGGCGATACCCTTTCCGCTTCATTCCGCGCGCATCATGCCGAGGCCCGCGCCCGCCATCCATGATGCAGCGCAAATGACGGCTGTCGGGTCAAGCCCGGCAATGACCGTGCCGATAGGCCCGCGATTGTCCCGGCCGCGCCCCGGAATGACGGGCGCGGGGAGGGCCCCCTTGCGAGAACCGGTTTAAAGGTATAAAGATATCTTTATATAGTGGGTGGCGGCCCAAGTGTGGGCCGTCCGACCTTCGTCATCAATTGAGGCGGGATGCCCCAGAGCGCAAGCATCAAGCTCGGTTTCGAGGCCCTCAACGCGGCGCTGAAAGCCGCGGGCGAGGAAACGCGCCTGCGCGTGCTGGCGTTGCTGGGCGAGGCCGAACTCACAGTGTCCGACCTCACCGATATCCTGCGCCAGTCGCAGCCGCGCATTTCGCGCCATCTCCGGCTCCTGGTGGAGGCCGGCCTGGTCGAGCGCTACCGCGAGGGCACCTGGGCCTTCTTCCGCCTGGCCGAGCACGGCGGCGGCGCCACGGTCGCCCGCGCCCTGCTGGAGCGGCTCGATCCCGCCGATCCCATCATCGCTCGCGACCGCGAGCGCCTCGCCGCCGTGCGTAAGGCGCGCGCCCAGGCTGCCCAAACCTACTTCCGCCAGCACGCCGCTGAGTGGGACCGCATCCGCCAGTTGCATACGCCCGACGAGGCGGTTGAGCAGGCGATCCAGTCGGCGCTCGGCGACATGCCGTTCCGGTCGCTCCTGGATCTCGGCACCGGCACCGGCCGCATGCTGGAGCTGTTCGGGCCAGAGATCGAGCGCGGGCTCGGCATCGACCTTTCGCTCGACATGCTGAAGTTCGCGCGCGATCGGCTGGATCGCGCCGGCCTCAAGCATTGCAGCGTCCGGCAGGGCGATCTCTATGACCTGCCGCTCGCCGACGACAGCTTCGACGTCGTCATCCTGCACCAGGTGCTGCACTTCCTGGAGGACGGCGCCCGCGCCGTCCAGGAAGCCGCACGGGTCCTGCGTCCGAGCGGGCGGCTGCTGGTCGTCGACTTCGCACCCCATGAAGAGGAATTCTTGCGCGAACAATTTGCCCATCGCCGGCTCGGCTTTGCGCCTGAGACCGTCACCCAATGGATGAAGGCCGCCGGCCTCGATCCGGTCATGCACAAGTTGCTGGCGCCCGAGCGCGGCTCCGACGTCAAGATCGCCGTCTCGCTGTGGCTCGCGCGCGACCCGCGCGTGCTGATGGCCGCGCCGAAAGCGGCGCAGGAGGTGGCGTGATGCAGGCAGCACTCCGTCCCAGCCGCTTCATCCGCAGCGACCGGCTGTCGGTCTCCTTCGAGTTCTTCCCGCCCAAGGACGAAGCGATGGAGAAGATCCTGTGGGAGTCGATCGAGCGATTGGAACCGCTCGCGCCCAATTTCGTATCGGTGACTTACGGCGCCGGCGGCTCCACGCGCGAGCGCACCCACAATACGGTCAAGCGCATCCTCAACGAGACGGCGCTGACGCCGGCCGCGCATCTCACCTGCGTGGCGGCGACGCGCGAGGAAATCGCCGAAGTCGTGCGCGGCTACCACGATGCCGGCGTGCGCCATATCGTTGCGTTGCGCGGCGACAGCATCGACGGCCCCGGAACGCGCTACAAGCCTCATCCGGGCGGCTACGCGAACGCCGCCGATTTGACCGCCGGCATCAAACGCATTGCGCCCGACTTCGAGGTGTCGGTCTCGGCATACCCTGAGCGCCATCCCGACAGCCCGACGCTGGAAGCCGATATCGACACGCTGAAAGCGAAGGTCGACGCCGGGGCGACGCGGGCCATCACCCAGTTCTTCTTCGATAACGAGCTCTACTTCCGTTACCTCGACCGGGTGCGGGCGCGCGGCATCGATATCCCGATCGTGCCGGGCATCCTGCCGGTGCAGAACTTCAAGGCGGCGAAGAACTTCGCCACCCGCGCCGGCGCCTCGGTGCCGGATTGGCTTGCCGAACGCTTCGAGGGACTGGAGAACGATCCGGCGACCCGCAAGCTGATCGCCGCGGCGGTGGCCGCCGAACAGGTGATCGACCTGCTCGACCGCGGCATCACAACGTTCCATTTCTACACCATGAACCGCGCCGACCTGGTCTACGCGATCTGCCATCTGATCGGGCTTCCGCCGACGCCCAAGACGGCAGCCAAGGAGACGGCAGCCAAGGAGGCGGCGGCATAGTGTTGCGCGGAGCACGGCTCCGCGTGACCGAAACCGCGCGTGCCCGACGCGCCGAACCAAATTCACTGAGACATTTCGGAAGGCCCCGATCGTGACCGAGTCAAAGATCAGCGCCCGGACCAGCGTCCGCGCCGCGTTCCTGGCGGAAATGAAGAAGCGCATCCTGGTGCTCGACGGCGCCATGGGCACCATGATCCAGGAACTCAAGCTCGACGAACAGGATTTCCGCGGCGCGCGTTTCGACGCCTGGAACCGCGAATTGCGCGGCAATAACGACCTGCTCAACCTGAGCCGGCCGGATGCCGTGCGCGACATCCACCTCAAGTATTTCCGCGCCGGCGCCGACATCGTCTGCACCAACACCTTCTCGTCGACCACCATCGCCCAGGCCGACTACGCGCTGGAATCGATCGCCTACGAGCTCAACCAGGCGGGCGCCAAGCTGGCGCGGGAAGCGGCCGTGCTGGCCGAGAAGGAAGACGGCAAGCGCCGGTTCGTTGCCGGTGCCTTGGGCCCCACCAACCGCACCGCCTCGATCTCGCCGGACGTCTCGAACCCTGGCTACCGCGCTGTCACCTTCGACCAGTTGCGCACCGCCTATGGCGAGCAGGCGCGCGGGCTGATCGACGGCGGCGCCGACCTGCTGCTTATCGAGACCATCTTCGACACCCTCAACGCCAAGGCGGCGATCTACGCCATCCAGGAGATCTGCGAGGAGCGGGGCCTCGACATGCCGGTGATGATCTCCGGCACCATCACCGACCGCTCCGGCCGCCTGCTTTCGGGCCAGACGCCGGCTGGGTTCTGGAATTCGGTGCGTCACGCCGATCCGATCACCGTTGGCCTGAACTGCGCGCTCGGCGCCGAAGAAATGCGCGCCCATATCGACGAGCTCGGCCGTATCGCCGACACTTACGTCTGTGCCTATCCGAACGCCGGCCTGCCCAACGAGTTCGGCTATTACGACGAGAGCCCGGAATACATGGCCGAGCTGCTCGAGGAATTCGCCAGTGCCGGCCTGGTCAACGTGGTGGGCGGCTGCTGCGGCACCACGCCGGAGCACATCAACGCCATCGCCCGGGCAGTGGCCGACAAGACGCCGCGCGAGATTCCCGAGGTGCCGCGCCAGCTTCGTCTCTCCGGCCTGGAGCCGTTCGCGCTGACGCCGGAAATCCCGTTCGTCAACGTCGGCGAGCGCACCAACGTCACCGGCTCAGCCAAGTTCCGCAAGCTGATCACCGCCGGTGACTACACCGCCGCGCTCGACGTCGCCCGCGCGCAAGTCGAGAACGGCGCCCAGGTGATCGACGTCAACATGGACGAAGGCCTGCTCGACTCGGAAGAGGCGATGACGACCTTCCTGAACCTCATCGCCGCCGAACCGGATATCGCGCGCGTGCCGGTGATGGTCGACTCCTCCAAGTTCGAAGTGATCGAAGCCGGCCTCAAGTGCCTGCAGGGCAAGCCGGTGGTGAACTCGATCTCGCTGAAAGAGGGCGAGGAGGCGTTCATCGACCGCGCCAAGACCGTGCGCCGCTACGGCGCCGCCGTGGTGGTGATGGCGTTCGACGAGAAGGGCCAGGCCGACACGCAACAGCGCAAGACCGAAATCTGCCAGCGCGCCTACGACATCCTGGTGAACAAGGTCGGCTTCCCGCCGGAAGACATCATCTTCGACCCGAACATCTTCGCGGTCGCGACCGGCATGGAGGAGCACAACAATTACGGCGTCGACTTCATCGAGGCGACGCGCTGGATTCGCAAAAACCTGCCCTTCAGTCATGTCTCCGGCGGCGTGTCGAACCTGTCGTTCTCGTTCCGCGGCAACGAGCGCGTGCGCGAAGCGATGCACTCGGTGTTCCTCTATCATGCCATCAAAGCGGGCATGGACATGGGGATCGTCAACGCCGGCCAGATGGCGGTCTATGACGACCTCGATCCGGAACTGCGCGAGGCCTGCGAGGACGTGGTGCTCAACCGCCGGCCGGAGGCGGCCGAGCGGCTGCTCGATATCGCCAAGAATTTCCAAGGCAAGGGTCAGGAGGCCAAGTCCGCCGATCTGTCGTGGCGCGAGGAGCAGGTGGAGAGGCGGTTGGCGCACGCGCTGGTGCACGGCATCACCGAATTCGTCGAGCAGGACACAGAAGAAGCGCGCCAGAAGGCGGCGCGCCCGCTGCATGTGATCGAAGGCCCGCTGATGGACGGCATGAACATCGTCGGCGACCTGTTCGGCTCCGGCAAGATGTTCCTGCCGCAGGTGGTGAAGTCGGCGCGCGTCATGAAGCAGGCGGTCGCTTATCTCATGCCCTACATGGAGCAGGAGAAGGATGGCCGCTCCCACAATTCGTCGAACGGCAAGATCGTGATGGCGACCGTGAAGGGCGACGTGCACGACATCGTCAAGAACATCGTCGGCGTCGTGCTCCAGTGCAACAATTACGAGGTGGTCGATCTCGGCGTCATGGTGCCCGCGGCCAAGATCCTGGAAACCGCCAAGGCCGAGCAGGCCGACATCATCGGTTTGTCGGGCTTGATCACGCCCTCGCTCGACGAGATGTGCCATGTGGCGGCGGAGATGGAGCGTCAGGGTTTCTCGGTGCCGCTGATGATCGGCGGCGCCACCACCAGCCGCGTGCACACCGCGGTGAAGATCCATCCGAACTACACGCGCGGGCAGGCGGTGTATGTCACCGACGCCAGCCGCGCGGTCGGCGTGGCGCAGGCGCTGCTGTCGGCCGAGCAGAAGGCCGGCTATATTGAGAACCTGCGCGGCGAATATGCCAAGGTCGCTGCCGCGCACGCGCGCGCGCAGGAAGACAAGGCGCGGCTGCCGCTGGCCCAGGCGCGCGGCAATGCGCTCAAGCTCGACTGGTCGGGCGCCTATCAGCCGCCGAGGCCGGCGTTCCTCGGCGCCAAGGTGCTGAACGATTATCCGGTCAAGGACCTGATCGACGTCATCGACTGGACGCCGTTCTTCCAGACCTGGGAACTTTCTGGCCGCTACCCCGCCATTCTCAAGGACGAGAAAGTCGGCGAGGCCGCGCGCTCGCTCTATGACGACGCCCGCGCCATGCTCGACAAGATCGTCGCCGAGAATTGGTTCACCGCTAGTGCGGTGGTCGGCTTCTGGCCGGCGCAGGCCGAGGGCGACGACATCCGGCTCTACGCCGACGAGGCGCGTGAAAAGCCCATCGCCACGCTGCATTCGCTGCGCCAGCAACTCGCCAAGCGCGAAGGCCGCAACAATATTGCGCTCAGCGATTTCGTCGCGCCGGCCGAGAGTGGCGTGCCGGATTACGTCGGCGCCTTCGCGGTCACCGCCGGCATCGGCGAGGACGTGATCGCCGAGCGCTTCAAGAAGGCTAACGACGACTATTCCGCCATCATGGTCAAGGCGCTGGCCGACCGCTTGGCGGAAGCCTTCGCCGAGAAGCTGCATCAGATGGTGCGCAAGGAGTTCTGGGGCTATGCGCCGGACGAGGCCTTGAGCAACGATGCGCTGATCCGCGAGGAATACCAGGGCATCCGCCCGGCGCCGGGCTATCCGGCGCAGCCCGACCACACAGAGAAGGGCACGGTGTTCGACCTGCTCAAGCCCGAGCGCATCGGCATGGAGCTGACGGAAAGCTACGCCATGACCCCCGGCGCGGCGGTGAGCGGGCTTTATTTCAGCCATCCGCAGAGCGCCTATTTCGGCGTCGGCAAGGTCGAGCGCGACCAGATCGCCGACTATGCCCGGCGCAAGGGCTGGACGCTGGAAGAGGCCGAGCGCTGGCTGGCGCCGATCCTCAACTACGATCCGCACCGCGCGCCGAGCACCGCGGCGGCGTAATCAAGGGACGGCTTTGTCCCGCGATGTCTGCGGCGCGCTGAACCGCGCATACTGCGCATAGGTGTGGTAGGGCCGCTCGAAAATCAGCGTCGCGCCGGTCTCGGCGGCGCGGCGGGCGAGCGAAATTTCGAGCGTATCGCGCGGCGCGACGTGGAACAGCTTGAGCCAGTGCCGCAGCAGTGTGCGGAAGACGCGCGGCAGCCGCGCCTGTGTACCGAAATCGACGACGTGCAATTCGCCGCCGGGCGCCAGCAGCGCGACGGCGCTGTCGAGAACGGCCTGCCAGCCCGGGATCATCGACAGGCTGTAGGAGATGAACACGCGCTCGAACTGGGCGCGGCCGAACAGCCGTGCAGGATCGAAGTTGGTGGCGTCGGCGTGTGCCACGCGCACGCGCGCCGCGATGCCGGTGCGGCCGATCTGCTCAATAGCGGAAGTGAGCATCTCGGTTGAAACGTCGATGCCGAAGAAGCGCGCTTTGGGATAGCGGCGGGCGGCCAGCACCAGGTTGCGGCCCGTGCCGCAGCCAATCTCCAACACGCCGTCGCCTGGCTTGGCATCGAGGCCATCGATCAGTCGGTCGCGGCCGAGCAGGTAGTACTTGCGGGTGAAGTCGTAGATATGCCGCTGGCGCCGATAGATGCGGTTCATCAGCGCCGTCGAGGCGGTGACGGCAGCCATGGCGTCAGCCTTCGAAGACGTAGAGGTGGAAACCGCCGTAGATGGCGGAGCGGTCGCGCGTCGAATAGGCGCGCGAGGCTTCCGCCTCGTAACGCCAGCGCGCGAGCAGGGCGTCGTCGAGGCGGCCCGGCAGCAGGCTCGGCTCGGCAGCGGTGCGGAAGATGACTCGCGCGTCGGGCTTGGCGGTGCGGGTGATCTCGCGCCACAGCGCGTTCAACTGCGCGTCGGTCATCCAGTCCTGGGCGTCGAGCAGCACGTAGCGGTCGAGCGTCGCGTCGGGTCGGCCCTGCAGATATTCGGTGAAGGAGCGGTTGAGCACCTCGACGCGATCCGCGCGCGCGCGGATGTCCTCGAAATGATCGGCGCGCAGGTAAGGCGGCAATGGCCCGCTGCCGCCGTCGGCATAGCTGCGCCCGAAGGCCTGCCAGGCGAAGTAATTGTCCTGCAGGCTGAAATCGCAGGTCAACCGCTCGACCCGCTCGCGCAACACGGCGGCCATGTTGCCGCCGCCGGCGGTCGCCAGCGACTCGTACTGCGCCGGCGGAATGCCGAGGCCGTAGAGCGACATGCGCCGCGCCGTCACCCAGCGCAGCAGCTTCTTGTCGAACAAGGGCGCGAGCACGGTGTCGAAATAGCTGCGCTGCTCTTCGATGCTGCGCGCCCGCAGGAAGTGGCCAGGGTTGACACCGTAGAGCCGCGCGAAGGCGTGGCCGACGCCGATGAAGCGGCCGAGCGCTCCGTAGCGATAGAGATTGCGCGAGAACATGGTAATGCGGCGCGCGCCCCAGCTGAACGCGTCGCGGCCTTCCCAATAGCGCCGCGTCTCGGCATCGAGATGCGGCGCCAGGAAGCGCCAGTAGGCGTCAACGTTGGCCTTCTCGTCGGCCTCGCCGAAGAACCGGTAGAAAGCCTTGCCGGTCGGCAGGTGGCGCGCCGCCGTCAGCTTCAGGTGATTGAGCGCCACGTGCGCCTTGTTGAGGTCGATGGCCGTGATCTGCTTGGGATCGGCGATCAGGTAGGACAGGATGTTGCAGCCGCCCGAGGCGATGGCGACCACGTGGCTGTCGGGCGCGATCGCCAGCGCCTCCATGTCGATTTCCGGATCTTCCCAAATCTGCGGATAGACCAGTCCCTTGAACATCCAGGCGAACAGGAATTCCAGCGCGCCCTGGCGCGACAGGATGCGGGTGCGGCGGACGGCCTGGTTCAGGCGATCGTTGGGTGTCGGAATCAAGCGGCACTCGAATCGGCTGGTGAATTCGTCACCGGCCTTCTAGCGACCGTTCGATGATAGTTTGATGACAGGCGCCCGTACCGTCGCGTTCGTACACGCGACATTCAAACCTTCCGTAAGAAGCGATTCAACTAGCTTGTTAATCTCGACTAACCATGTTGATCGGTTCCGAACCACGCCCTTGTGCACAGGGCAGGTAACGGAAGACCGCTTATTGGCCATTGCCGTCGGGCGCCCAAGACGGCCCGTGCATGCTCTCATTCAGAGCATCTTAAGCCTCCAGCCTCAGAGTGGCGCGTGAGACTTGCTTGCAGCGCGCGGGCCGCCGACGACCATTGCGTACCCATTCCGCGAAGCATTCCGAAAGCCTGCGCCGCTTCCGGTGCGCTCGTTTTTGGGTGGGCGTGATGTGCATCGGGATTTTCGCCGCGCTGTTTCTCATGGCTTACGCGGGGTTGGATCGCATCTATACGCTGGAGCAAAAGGTTGCGGCCGCGCCGTCATCCGAGCCCAATGCGGCGCGCAAGGGTACCGGCCGTCTCGTCTGGGTCGGCTCGGATGGCTGCACCATGGGTGAATTTGACAATCACAACGGGCAACTTGGGACGCAGCAGTATGTTCCGGGCTCAGAAATCAAGAACCCGCGTAGCCGGCACAAGCAGAGTCCACAGAATCGCTTCAAGAGGTTCAATAGCGGCTTTCAGAAGTAGCTGCCTGCAGTCCTTTGAGCCATGATGGCCGGCCGGCGGCGGTGCGACGGGCGGCGTGTGTCAACCACGCTCGGCGACCGACGGCCGCTCCGCCTCCGATTGCGCCGTCGGCGCGAACCGTTCCCAACTTTCCGTCGTGCGCATGAGACCGAGCCGGACGAGCTGCCCGCTGTCCTCGTAGCGCGCCGACTTGGCGGCCATCAGGTTGACGGCTCCGTCCTTGCGCATGAGGTCGCGATAGGCTCGGTACTCGCGTGCGCCGTCGAAATGCTCGCCGCGCGCCACCTCGGTTTCCACGCGGTCGTGAAAATCGCTCAGGAACTTGAAATGCAGCAGCGCGCCCATCACCTGCGCCGTGGTCACGGCGCTCAGGAGGTGCGTGCTTTGCAGGAAGCGCACTCCCTTGCGCCAGCGCACTAGCGGCACCTTGCTGACGGTCGGTGCGTGATGCGGCGCCCCGATCGATTGGAAGACGCGTGCCCGCGGGCCGCCGTAGATTTCGTAATAGGGACAGTGCGGCGTCGCCACGGCGCGATACTCGCCGACGTCGAAATATCGGCAGGTGTCGAGAAGCGCGGCTTTCGGATCATGCACCGTCTCCGCCACCGGCCGGTCCGCATACATGTCGAGCAGCAGGCAGAACACGGCCTCCGCCTTGGCCTCGTCGAGATAGCGGCAGAACGCCGGAAGCTTGAGATCCTCGTAATGCGGGTAGATGAATTGCTCGTCGGCGTCGGTGGTCAGCGTCCAATGGCCGTCGCCGAAGGCGTCGAGCATCGTGTTCATCCAGTTCACGCCCCAATGGCTGGCGGCGTAGCTGTCGGCGATCGCGAAGACGTGTACGTCCGCTTCGCCGGCCAGCAGGTCGAGGGTACCGTCGGTCGATCCGTTATCGAAGACGAAGAAACGATGCACGCCCAGCGCGCGGCAATGGCGCAGGGTCGACGGCAGGCGCAGCGCTTCGTTGCGCACGGTCAGGAAGGCGCGGATTTCGCCGGGCCCGTCGTCGAAGGGCCGGTTGTCGATGCGTTGAAGGGTTCCGGAAGCCATGCGCCGCTCTGGTGATGTGAGCGCGGTTCGCGCCGCGCCGGCACCATAGGCGATTCGGCGTGCGAGCGGCCCCGATTGCCGCGCTCAGGACTCCAGAACGACGACGCCGCGCAGGTTCTTGCCCGCTTCGAGATCGGCATAGCCCTGGTTGATCTCGTG
>JARRQH010000047.1:0-9535 GCA_037381985.1 Pseudolabrys sp. | reverse complement strand
CAGTCTCAGATCGCCGCTACGATAGAGCCGCGGCAACTCTGGAATCTGTACGCGCTGGCGGGTGAAGCCATAGACCGCGCCCATGATCGCCTTCTGGGTCGCGAACAGTTCGAGCGGCGGGACCTTGATCTCGGTGACGGTGTCGGGCGTGATCGCCATCACGACTATATTGCCGGCCTTGGCGGTGGCGCGGAACGCCGGTCAGCGGATCGGGCAGATCGCGCGCCGCCGTCGCGGCCGCGACGACAGTGGTCTTGAAGCCATAATCGAGCGCAGCCTGTGCCGTCGCTTCCACGCACATGTGCGTCATGAAGCCGGTGAGGATGAGCTGCTTGCGGCCGGGGGCTTCGAGCGTTGTGCTAAGCGTGGTGCCGGCAAACGAATTGGGAAGGCTCTTTTCGGTCACGGTTTCGGCGTCGGTGGGCGACGCTTCGTCGACGATGGTGAAACCGCTCGTATCGGTCCCAAACGCGCCGCCGGGCCGCCCGCGATGCTGAATGTGAATGACGAGCGTTCCGGCCCTGCGGGCCCGCGTCAGCAGTGCGGCGATTTCGTCGAGCGCAGCACTGATGCCGCTCAGCGGAAGCTCGCCGTCGAGATATTCATGCTAGGCGTCGACGACGAGCAGAACGGAGTCGGCGAGGTGGGTCGGCGATGCGCTGGCGCCCGCCATTTCAAGGAGAGTTTTCGGACGCATGGAGTTCCGCTTCTTAAGTCGTCTGTGTGAGACGCAGCTGCGGACGGCCCCGCTGGGCCGAATTGGACCCGGTTTTCGGAAAAGATCAAGGGTTGGGCCGGTCAAAACAAAACACCGGAGAGCCGCGCGCTCTCCGGTGCTCTAATTGTTGGCCGGTTCTCTTACCGGCTTTGTTGATCGCGTTGTCGTTCGAACGCCCGAGCTTAGAATGCCCCCAGCAAAATCGCGCCGACGAATGCGAACACCGCGCACACGACGACGACATTGAGCTTCAAGGTCAGATCCAAGGCAAGTGGCTCCCTTGTTGACATGGCGAAAGACTAGCACACAACGCCAAGGCCCCGAAGCGGGTTGCAAGTCCCGCAAGCGAAATTTGCCGAAATTGTCATGCGCGGGCGGAATGGCGACGACAACAGATTGATTGCACAACGCAAAAACCTCGCCCGCGTTGGAAATCCGGTGCACGGCGCGCTCGGCGGTAAGAGAGGGCGCCGCTTTGTGTGGCAATTGCCGGCAAACTCGACACGATTTCGCTTTGCACAAAATTCAGCCGCTGCAAAATTGCATTGCCGGTTAACGGCCATCGGTATTCGTACCGAGGGCGCGAGCGCCGTTCTGAAATATTCCTTTCTTCGTATTTGAGAACGATTTTGAGTTGCGGACGGCGCAGGAGGGCGCGCCGATGGTTGCAGTCGTCAACCAATGCTTATCCTTAATGAAGTCTCGGCGACCATCGTTGAAACCTCGTTAAAGAAACCGGCCGCATTCTCGCGAGCATGAATGCGGTCGTGCGTTTCTCGTTGGTGGGGGCGGTGGCGCTGGTGATGCTCGCCGGCTGCGGCCGCGGATTCTTCCAGGGGCAGCGCGCGCCCTGGCGTCACGAGGCCGAGGTCAAGTGCTTGCGTTCGGGCGCGGTCAAGATCGGCCCCAGCGACGTGCAGCTCAAGCCCATCGAGGGGCCGGGCGTCTGCGGCATGGACTTCCCCCTCAAGGTCTCCATGCTGGGCGAGCAGAAAACCCTAAGCTTCGCCGACATTCGCCCGCCGGCCGGCATTCCGCGGGACGCAAGCATGCCGCGCTGGCCGGTGCGTGACCAGTACTTCTCGGCGCGCTCTGTGCAGTCGGCGCCGCTGGCGCGGGTCGCGCCGCACCGGCAGCTTCGCTGGGTAACCGGGCCGCGGGCGGTCAACGCGCCGACCGGCGAGCCGGCGGCCGGCACGCCGATGTCGATCACGCCGCAGAATTCGCAACAGGGTTCGCATGACGCTTATAGCCCGCCGCCGCGAGCATCTTTACGCGCCCCTTCGCGGCCTTGGGGTTCGCCAGCCGCTGCGGCGCGCGCCGCGCCGCAGCCCAACGACATTCCACCCGACGCTATCCTGCCCGGTGGCCGCCGTCCGGCGCCGCGTATGCAAAGCGCCTATAACGCGCCCGATTATCGGCAGCCGGCGACGCGCCGTCCGCCGGCGCTCGGACCCGCGCGCGGGCCCTATACGCCCGTGCCGGAGGCCAAGCTGAAGCCGGCGGCCAAGCTCGCCTGTCCGATCGTCTCGGCGCTCGACCGTTGGGTGAGCGACGGCGTACAGCCGGCGGCGCTGCACTGGTTCCATTCGCCGGTCGTGGAAATTCATCAGATCGGCGCCTATTCCTGCCGCGACATGGTGGGCGCGGGCACGCGGCACACTTCCGAGCACGCCTTCGGCAACGCCCTCGACATTTCCGGCTTTACGCTCGCCGACGGCCGCACCATCACCGTGAAGAAGGGCTGGCACGGCTCGCCGGAGGAGCAGGGCTTCCTGCACGACGTGCAGCTCTACGCTTGCGAGACCTTCACCACTGTGCTGGCGCCCGGCTACAACATCTTCCACTACAACCATATCCACGTCGATCTGATGAAGCGGCGGCCGGGTTACCGGCCATGCCGGCCGACCGCGATTCGCGGCGAGATCGTAGCGGCAAGGGTGCGCGCACACTACGCCAGCCGCGGTCGCGGCCCGCTCTATACCGGCTCGATCGGCTCGCACCGCAGCGTGCCAGATGCCGTGGCCGGGGCCGATGGTCTCGCCGACCGCGACAAGGGCGGCGAGGAAGCGGGGCCGTCGCGCAACCGTTCCAGCATCACCGACTCGATCCCGTGGCCGTCACCGCCATCGAGTCAGCATCCGTTCGGTGCCAAGGGTAGCGCTTCGCAGATCTACTAGCGCTGAATGAGTTCGGGCGCCGCGGCGAAGGAATCCCGCCCGGCTTCTCAGAACATCGCCTCGATCAGCATCGCCGCGAACAGGATCAGGGCGGCGTCGCGGTTGGACTTGAAAAGCGCCAGGCAATAGGCGGGATCGTTGATGTCGAGGCGGACCACCTGCCAAGCCAGTTGCGCGGCAAAGCCGATCAGCCCGAGCATGAATACGAGATGGCCGTTCGCCAGCAGGCCGGCGGTCGCGATCAGCACCACGGCGACGGTATAGAACGTGGCCAGCATCGGCCGCGTGCGCTCGCCGAACAGGAGCGCGGTCGACTTGATGCCGATCAGGAGATCGTCCTCGCGGTCCTGGTGCGCGTAGATGGTGTCGTAGCCGATCACCCATGAAATCGCGCCGGCGTAAAGCAGCAGCGGCGGCCAATCGAGACGGCCGAAGGCCGCCGGCCAACCCATCAACGCGCCCCACGAGAAGGCCAGGCCGAGCACGATCTGCGGCCAATAGGTGATGCGCTTCATGAATGGGTAAACCACGATCACCGACAGCGACGCCAGGCCGACGTACACGGTGAAGCGGGTGAACTGCAGTAGCACCGCGAGCCCGACCAGCGCCTGCGCCAACATGAAAAGCGTGGCCTTCGCCGCGCTCACCTGGCCCGAGGGGATCGGGCGCGAGCGCGTACGCTCGACGCGGGCGTCGAGATCGCGGTCGACCAGGTCGTTCCAGGTGCAGCCGGCGCCGCGCATGGCGAAGGCGCCGATGAAGAACAGCACGATGTGCCAGAGGCTCGGGAAGGCACCCGTCTTCATGCCGGCGAGACCCACCGACCACCAGCACGGCATCAGCAGGAGCCAGGAGCCGATCGGACGGTCGAGGCGGGCGAGACGCAGGTAGGGCCGGGTCCACGTCGGCGCCAGCCCGTCGACCCAGTTACCGGTCGCATCGGCGACGCGTCCGGCACTATCGGTCATTGCTGGCCGAGCGCCGAGCCGGTCAGCGTGTCGAAAGTGCCACCGGACCTGACGTTATCGGCGCTCGGCGCGGTGGCACCGAGGGCGTCGCTCAGGGTCGGCCCGCGCGGGCGCTCCCGCTCCACGGCAGCCACGTGGCAGACACGGGCGCGGGTCTGCGTGGTCCGCGCGTGCACCTTCTTCATTTGGGTCACGATCTGCGCCGGAATCCCGCACCAGCTCTGGTTCTCGGTGGCGAATTTGAGCAGCTTGCCCTCGGCCGTCGAAAATTCGGACAACATACGGCAGGCGACCGCGGCGGTGGGCTTGTGCTTGCGCTTCCCCATGGCCTCGAGCCGCTTGCCCTTGACCTGGGCCACGTTGCGCAGGGCCATGAATTTCTGGACGCATTGCCGCTGCTGCCCCACCCCCGGCTGCTGCTGCGCCCACGCGGGACCGGCGGCGGCCGCCAAGCCCACAGCGGCGATGAGCGCTGCCCGGCGAAAGTTCATGGCTAAACCCCTCCTGGTTCCTGCCACTGATAATAGCGATGAATCGAACCAATTGCGCGCTTATAACAAGCCCGCGAATACGTCGGGAAGGCGGCAGAGCACGCGAAATCGCCGCCCCGCCCGCGCGCCGGTGCCCGGGCCCGCCGTAACGAGCCCTAACGAGCCGATAGAGCCATGCCGCGTTACGATTTCCGCACCCCCCGCCTCTATATCGCGTCTCCGCTGGCTGAGGGCCGGGAGATTGCCCTCGATCGCGACCAGGCGAACTATCTGGTTAACGTGCTGCGGCTGAAGCGTGGCGATGGCGTGTTGCTGTTCAACGGTTGCGACGGCGAGTGGCAGGCGGCGCTCGCGGGCGAGGGCCGGAAATCGGTCTCCGTGGTGATCGGCGCCCGAACCCGCCCGCAGCCCGAGGCCGGCGACCTCGACCTCCTGTTCGCGCCACTCAAGCACGCGCGCCTCGACTATCTGGTGCAGAAAGCGGTGGAAATGGGCGTCTCGCGGCTGCGGCCGACGATCACCAAACACACGCAAGTCGAGCGCGTCAATCTCGAGCGCATGCAGGCGAACGTCATCGTGGCGGCCCAGCAATGTGGCGTGCTGGCGGTGCCGGACGTCGCCGAGCCGGTGGCCTTCGACGCCGCGCAGGCGGACGAGGGGCGGCTGCTGGTGTTCTGCGACGAGGACGTCGGCGTGAAGGATCCGGTGGCCGCGCTTCGTGGCGCCCCGCGCGGGGCTCCGATGGCAGTGCTGATCGGTCCGGAAGGCGGCTTTTCCGAGGAGGAGCGTGCCCGGCTCGCGAAGCGGGAGAATGTCGTACGGCTGTCGCTCGGACCTCGCATCCTGCGCGCCGATACGGCGGCGGTGGCTGCGCTTGCCCTGGTGCAGGGGGTGCTGGGCGATTGGGGCGGCGGTTGAGGCGCGGCGGAATCCTGTGGTCAATTCGTCGCTGTCGTCGGCGTTTTTGTGATAAGCTTAAAAGCTAGCCAGCAGGAGTACTTTCATGTCGCGCGCGTCCCGGTTCCGTCGCACCATTGCCCTCCGCACGTCGATTCTGGCCGTGCTGCTCGGTCTCGGCCTGATGGCCATGGCGCCCGCGCCGGCAAGCGCCGCGGGGTGGCTGGAACGGAACTTCTGGCTGAGCGGGCAGAACTACGACAACCAGGTGCCGCCCTGCCAAGCCGGCCTCGACGAGATCGCCTCCGGCTTCGCCGACAAGGAAAGCCATTTCTGGAACTCGCCCCTGCAGATCGTCGACTTCCGCGGTGTGCGCCAGATCGCCCACAACGCGTGGGTCCGCGGCACCATTCCGCGCCGCTATTGCCGGGCGGTGGCCTATGTCAGCGCCGGCGTGGGCGCGCCGGTGCGCCGCCACACAGTCTATTACTGGATCGGCGAGGATATCGGTTTCATCGGCGCCAACTGGGGCGTGCGCTGGTGTGTGGTCGGCCTCGACCGCAACTGGGCCTTCAATCCTGCCTGCAAGATGGCGCGGCCCTGAGCGGGCCGTGGCGCCGAGCTGAGGTCGCTGGGGGTGCCCCGGCGCGTACCCGGTCTATTTTTAATTTGTTCTTGTCTTGTTCTTTTTGCTATTATAGGTTGATAGGAACGATTGAGATGGATCAATTTCAGGTTTGTTCCGGTCCCGTGTGAAGGGGGCGTCCATGTCCAGCGCCAAGTCATCAAGCGCCAAGCCGTCTAGCCCTGAATTGTCTGGCCCTAAGTTATCCGGCCGCGGGTTCCGCCATCGGCTTCGGGGCGCCGCGCGCGTGGTGGCCAGCACGGTCCTCGCCATCGGCGTCATCGTCTTTGTTGCCACCGTCTCCACCCAGGCGCAGGCGACGGGATCGCGAACCGACGCTCCGGGCCGTTTCGATTTCTACGTGCTGGCGCTGTCATGGTCGCCGTCGTTCTGCGCCAAGCAGTCGTCGGCCCGGCGGGCCAGGGAGCCGCAATGCGGCGGGCGCTCCTATGCCTTCGTGGTGCACGGGCTGTGGCCGCAGTTCGAGCACGGCTACCCGTCCTATTGCCAGGTGCCGGCGCCGCGCCTCGACCGCGCGCTCGTCGACAAAGCGCTCGCGCTGATGCCGAGCCGCTCGCTGATCTATCACGAGTGGAACCGGCACGGCACCTGCAGCGGGCTGTCACAGCAGGCCTACTTCGCCGCGATCCGCCGGGCGCGCGCGGCGGTGACCGTTCCGCCGGCCTATCGCGACCTCGAAAAACCGATCACGGTGGCGCCGGCCGCGGTGGCGCAGGCCTTCATCAAGGCCAACCCGGGCCTGACCCGCGACGACATGGCGGTTGGCTGCGACCACAAGCGGTTGACCGAGGTGCGGCTGTGCCTCACGCGCGACTTCAAATTCCACGCCTGTCCGCAGATCGTGCACCGGGCTTGCCGGCGCGGTAGCATATCGATGCCGGCGGTGCGCGGCGCGCGCGCGAACTGACGCCGTCTCGCCGCCGCGGCGCACGCAATCGCCTCCGGCCAGCATCGCCGCTGGCAACCGATTGATGCCGACGATTGAAAGGGCTGCCGGCACGCGATGTCCGCGCCCACTCGCTACCAGGCGACTAATCGATTGCGCGAACAAAGGTCCGCTTTATCGCCTTTGAGTCCGCGATTCCATTAAGCGGTCGATAACGACGGCGGCGGGCGTTGTGGGGATAACGCGTGCGAGCCTGAGATCGAAACAAGATTCCCGTAAACCAAGTCGGCAATGTTGCGCCCGCAAACGGACGCCGGGGAAAGTGTCGATGGAATGGTGCAAGGACTATTTCTATTTTGCCGACTGGTTCGCCGGCATCGGCTACGTGGTGTTATGGCCGCTGGCCACGGTCGGCAATGGCGGCCGTCTGTTCGGCGCGTCCTTACTGTGCAGCGGTGCGGGCCGCGACGTCACGGCGGCGCTGTGCGGGCTGCCGCGTCCCGTGTCGCTGCTGCTCGGTCTGCATCTCATGGGATTGGCCGCCGCGATCGCGGTCGGCATACGGTTTTGCTGGCATTTGCTGCAGCGCGTGCGGGCGCGTCTGGCCGGCGTGCCCGCGACACGCTATTCCAACCCGTTGCCGGCGCGCCCGTCTCAGGCGCCGACACGCCGCCTGCGCACGGTGAAACCGCGCGCGCATTTCGGCTTGCGCGGGACGCCGCACTAGAGCGTTTCCAGGCGAAGTGGGGACCGGTTCGCCGTCCGGAAACGCGACAGGACAAAGGAGCGTTTCCAGGCGAAGCGGGAATCGGTTCGCCGTCTGGGAAACGCGACAGGACAGGAACTCGGGCACGTTCACCATTTGCGTTGAGCCGTAAACGTGTCTAGGTCCCGGTGGCTTGACCCTTGCGGGCGTGGGCGCAATGCCGCGCCTTGAGCCCAAGGCTGGAGACGTCAGCGTTGAACTACCGCCACGCCTTTCATGCCGGCAATTTCGCCGACGTGCACAAGCACGTGGTGCTCACGCGCATCCTGCATTACCTGTGCGAGAAGCAGGCCGCGTTCCGCGTTCTCGACACCCACGCCGGCGCCGGGCTCTACGATCTCTCGGAGCCGGAAGCGCAGCGCAGCGGCGAATGGCGCGACGGCGTCGCGCGGCTGATGGTGGCTTCGCTTGCGCCTGACGCGGCGGCGCTCATCGCGCCGTATCGCGATGCGGTCGCGGCGCTCAATACGCCCGATCGGCTCGTGCGCTATCCCGGCTCGCCGGCGCTCACGCGCGTCATGCTGCGCCCGCAGGATCGGATGATCGCCTGCGAGCTGGAGCCGCAGGCCGCCGCCGCGCTGGCGCGCAACCTCGGCGGCGACCCGCGCATCAAGACGATCGCCATCGACGGCTGGACCGCGCTGTCGGCCTACCTGCCGCCGAAGGAGCGTCGCGGCCTGGTGCTGATCGACCCGCCGTTCGAGGACGCGCGCGAGTTCGCGCGGCTGGCGGACAGCCTCGCGCAGGCGCACCGCAAGTGGGCGACCGGCATCTACATGATCTGGTACCCCATCAAGGGCCGAACGGAACCCGATGCGTTGGCCAAGAAGCTGCGACGTTTCGGCATAGCGAAAGTCCTGCGCAGTGAGCTCATCGTCGCTCCTTTGAGCGACCCCTCGCGCCTCAACGGTTCCGGCTTGATCGTGGTCAACCCGCCCTGGACGCTCGAAAAGGAGCTCGCCGTGCTGCTGCCGGCGCTTCTCCGTATGCTGCGCCGCGAAGACCAGAGCGGATTCAAGGGCAGTTTCAAGTTGGACTGGCTTGCCGGCGAGCGTGCCGCGGCCGGTGGTTGACGGACACAGCCCCTTTCCACAGGCCGCGAAGTGGTGTCTAGTTCCAAGACTGGCAGTGACGTTCCGCCTCCGCTTCGTGGGGGGCCGGCGGAGTGACTGAGGCCATGAGGGGCCGATGCTTTCCCCGACTTGCGAATGTCCGGCCGAGCCGTCGTGCGTGGGGCGCGGCAGCGGAGCAGTGCGGGGAAGAGGAGTTTTCCCGATGGCGCAGACTGGGACTGTGAAGTTTTTTAATACCGAGAGGGGCTATGGCTTCATCAAGCCGGACGACGGCGGCCGCGACGTCTTCGTTCACATAACCGCGGTCGAACAAGCGGGGCTGAAAGGTTTGAACGAGGGACAGCGCATCAGCTTCGACGTCGAGCCGGACAAGAAGGGCAAGGGCCCCAAGGCGGTTAATCTAGTGATAACCGGCTGACGCCGACGGCGCGGGCGGCCGCGCCAAAATAGACCACTTCATCGGACTGCGGAGCGGTCATCCTCCCCGGTCTTAACCGGGAGCGAATAACTGCGCCATGATGATTCTACGTTCTTCTCCTGCCTCGCCGTTCGTGCGCAAGGCGCGCATCGGCGCGCGCGTGCTCGGCCTCGCCGACAAGGTCGACGAGCGCGACGTCGACCTCAACGACCCAGCCGACAGCATCCGCGCGCAGAACCCGCTCGGCAAGATCCCGGCGTTGATCATGGAGGACGGTACCGTCTGGTACGACTCGCGGGTGATCCTCAACGTGCTCGATCATGTCGCCGGTGGTGGCCGCATCGTACCGCGCGAGCCGATGGCGTGCTACCATGGCGCAACAATACTGAACACGATCCAAACGATGAAGACCAGCGGCGTGCCCACCTTGATGAAGTCGCGGAACCGGTAGTGGCCCGCACCCATGACCAGGAGGTTGGTCTGGTAGCCGAG
>JARRQH010000046.1:0-24042 GCA_037381985.1 Pseudolabrys sp. | reverse complement strand
GGTCCCGGCGTGGCCGAGCGAGCCGGGCCGGCGCGGATCGAACAGCGCCATGATGTCGCGCCGGCCGCCGAAGCAGCCGAAGGCCAGCCCGCCGCCGAAGAACTTGCCGATCGTGGTCATGTCCGGCGTGATGCCGAGCAGTTCCTGGCGTCCGCCGACCGACAGCCGCGAGGTCTGGATCTCGTCGAAGATCAGCACCGCGCCGGTTTCGGTCGCGGCCGTTCGCAGGCCGGCGAGAAATTCCGGCGCCGCCGGCACGCAGCCGCCGGCGCCGAGCATCGGCTCGACCAGGATGGCGGCAAGCTCACGCTTGTTGGCGTCGATGATTTCGCGGGTGCGCGCGAGATCGTTGTAGGGCGCGATGAGGAAGTGATGCGGTACATTGACCGGCGAATTGCCGTGCGCGAACGTCAGAACGCCGCCGTGATAGCTACCTTCGAAGACCACGATCTTGCGGCGCTTCGTGAAGGCGGTTGCGGCCGCCAGCGCCATCAGATTCGCCTCGGTGCCGGAATTGGTGAAACGCAGCAAATCCATCGAGGGAAAGCGGGCGCAGATCAGGCCCGCAAGCTCGCTTTCGATGGCGTTGTGCGACGACAGGTTGATGCCGTCGTCCAGCGCGGCCTTGATCGCTCGCTTCAACGGTTCGGGGGAATGACCGTAGATGCCGGCGGTGAACTCGCCGAGGAAGTCGACGTAGCTGTGGCCGTCGGCGTCGGTCAGCCGGCAGCCTTGCCCACGCACCATGCAGAGCGGGAACGGCTCGTGGAACAGCGAGCTGCGCGTGTTGCCGCCGGGTAGGGTGTCGGTGGCGGCGCGATAGCGCGCTTCGCTTTTCGGATTGCGGCGCCGGTAATCCGCGATGGCCGCGGCGACGGCATCCGCCAGAGCGGCGCTCGCGGGGGCTTGTGAGGGGGCGGATTGCGGGGTCATCGGCGCGTCCTGTACGGTGTACAATAAGGTCATTTTAGGCTACCGGAAGGCCCAAAGCAAAGCTCGCCAAGGCCCGTTCCGATGGGCAATAGGTGAATGGAAAGCGGCGCCATCCGAACCGCGCAATGAGATCAACCATGGAGCCTGCCGATCTGTCCGCCATCGAGGCGCGCCAACTGATATCGCGCCGCCAGCTTTCGCCGGTGGAACTGACGCAGAGCTGTATTGCTCGGGTCGAGCGCATCGATCACGCGGTAAACGCGTTGGTGGCGTTCGATTTCGAGCGGACGTTGGACGCGGCGCGCCGAGCGGAGGTCGCCGTCACGGCCGGCGAGCCCTTGGGTCCGCTGCACGGACTGCCGATGGCGGTCAAGGATATGGCCGACGTCGAAGGGCTGCCCACGACCTATGGTTCGGAAATCTTCAAGGACAATGTCGCGACCAAGGACGACGCCATGGTCGCGGCGCTACGCGCGGCCGGCGCCGTCATGCTGGGCAAGACCAACAATCCGGAATGGAGCGCCGGCGCCAACACGCGCAACGCCGTCTACGGTGTCAC
The DNA here is from genome assembly GCA_037381985.1 of Pseudolabrys sp. GTDB lineage: Bacteria > Pseudomonadota > Alphaproteobacteria > Rhizobiales > Xanthobacteraceae > Pseudolabrys. The sequence continues at coordinate 22,550 of JARRQH010000046.1, read as the reverse complement.
GCCCAACCCGTATGACCTCACCAAGACCTGCGCCGGCTCATCGGGCGGCTCGGCGGTGGCGCTCGCCTGCGGCATGAGCCCGTTGGCGACCGGTTCCGACACCGGCGGCAGCCTTCGCAACCCGGCGGCCTATTGCGGCGTGGTCGGTTTCCGGCCGTCGCCGGGCGTGGTGCCGGGCGACACCCGCGGCATGGGTCTCATTCCGCTGCCCACCTCGGGCCCGATGGCGCGCACGGTTGCCGACGCCGCGCTGATGCTGTCGGTGCAGATGCGGCCGGACCGTCTCGATCCCTGGACCTCGGTGATCGCCGGCAAGACCCACGGCGATCCGGCCGATTTGCGCCGGCTGCCGCGCGTCGATCTCGGTGCGCTGAAATTCGCGTTCAGCGAGGACTTCGGCTTTGCCATGACCGAAAAGCTGATCCGCAAAAGCTTCCGCAACAAGATCGCGCGGCTCGACCATCACCTCGTGGCGCTCGACGAGAAGCATCCGGACTGTACGGGCGCCGATCGCGCCTTCGCGGTGCTGCGGGCGCTCATGTTCCTGGGCTTCCATCATGGCTTGATCCAGAAGCATCCGGACAAGGTCGGCCCCAACGTGCGCGCCAACGTGGAAGAGGGGCTGCGCTACAGCGCGCTCGATGTGGCGGATGCCTTCAACCTGCAGACCAAGCTTTATCACGCTTGGCAGCGCTTCTTCGAGACGGCCGATTACCTGTTGACACCGGCGGTCACCATCAGCCCCCGCGATTGGCACGAACTCTATCCCGCCGAAATCGACGGCGTGCCGACCCAGAGCTATTACCACTGGCTGGCGATGGCCTGCGCCTCAACGCTTGCCGGCCATCCGTCGGTGACGATCCCGGCGGGTCGTGACGGCCTCGGCATGCCGTTCGGGCTGCAGATCGTCGGCCGCAAGGGCGACGACCTTGGCACGTTGGCGGTGGCGGCGGAGATGGAAGCGATCTGCGCCGGCGATGACGAATTGCGTCCGCCGCGCGCGGACTTGGCGATGCTGGCGAAAGCGCCGCCGATCGGCGAAGCCGAAGGGTTCCTCGGCTTCGCGTGATCTTGAGAGCGGCGGATGATGCGCGCCGGGGAGAGCGGACGCGCATTGCGCAGATGACGTGAGGTCCCGATGGTCGCAAAAGCCAAGGCGCGCCGCGGCAAGGCGCCGGTCGGCCGGCCGGCGCAGATCGGTCTGACGCGCGACCGGATCGTCGACGCCGCCATCGCGCTGATCGATGAAAAAGGGCTGGCGGGATTTTCCATGCGCGAGCTGTCGCGCGCGCTTGGCGTCTATCCCGCGACCATCTACTGGCACGTCGGCAACGCCAAAGAGTATTTGTTCGCCGAAATCGCGGCGGCCATCACCTCGAACCTGATGACGGTTGATGAGATGCACGCCGACTGGCGCGAGACGTTGCGCATCCTGTTTCATCGCTACCGCGACGCCGTCGGCAAGCATCCCAATGTGGCGCAGTTGCTCGGCGCCGAACTGAAGTCGAACGGTCCGCCCAACGCGCCGATGGTCGAGATCGTACTGCGGACGCTGAAACAGGCGGGCTATAGCGGGCAGCCGCTGGTCGACGCCTTCAACGCGGTGATCGGCGGGCTGGCCGGCTACGTCACCATGGAATTCGGCCCGGCGCCGCCGGACGGCGAGGGCGAATGGGCGCAGATCATGTCGGAGCGCCTGGACGCGCTTGACGTCGAGGCGTTTCCCGCCATTGCGGAGTACATGCCGCTGATGCGCAACAAGAGTTTCGTATTGCGCTGGCAGAACGGCTCGAGCGTGCCGCTCACCGGCGGCTACGACTGCCTGATCGAAAGCCTGATCGCGGGGCTCGAACATCGAAGCCCGAAACGGATGTCCGGTGACCGGTAGGTGGCTGGCCGCTAGAAATCGAGCGGCCGGTTGTCGACGACTTCCTTCATGACGAAGAAAGTGCGGGTCTGGCGCACGCCGGGCAGGGCGATCAACTGCTCGCCGTGCAGCCGGTTGAAGTCGTCGATGTCGCGCACCCGGATCTTGAGGAAGAAGTCGAAGTCGCCGGCCACCAGATGGCAGTCGAGCACGAAGGGCAGGTCGGCGATGGCCGCCTCGAATTCCCCGAAACTCTCCGGCGTCGAGCGGTCGAGCACGACGCCGACGATCACCAGCGTGCCGCGGCTCACCTGGCGTGGCGCGATCTCGGCGCGGACGCTGCGGATATAGCCCTCGTCGAACAGCCGTTGCGTGCGGCGGTGGCAGGTCGCCGGGCTGGTGTTGGTCGCCTTGGCGAGCTCCGCATTGGTCATCCGGCCGTCGGCCTGCAGGCGGTGGAGGATGCGGCGGTCGATGCGGTCGAGTGGAGTCGGCGTGGAAGAATCTCTCATATATTTATCCAATTACGGAAGAGAAATTTGGATAAGTCGGACATGGCGACCATTAGAATAGATATTTTCCCTCAAATTGGAAAGCACCTTTCGAGGCCTTTCCGCTACCCTCCGGGCACCAAAGTCACTCGGAGATCCGCATGCTCAGGCTCGACAAGTTCGAACGCTACCCGCTCACTTTCGGGGTCACCCCCATCGAGCACCTGCCGCGGCTGACCGAGGCGCTCGGCGGCAAGGTGCAGATCTACGCCAAGCGCGACGACTGCAATTCCGGTCTCGCCATGGGCGGCAATAAGCTGCGCAAGCTCGAATACATCGTGCCCGACGCCATCGCCTCCAATGCCGACACGCTGGTGTCGATCGGCGGGGTGCAGTCGAACCACACCCGCATGGTGGCCGCGACCGCCGCCAAGATCGGCATGAAGTGCGTGGTGGTGCAGGAGAGCTGGGTGCCGCACGAGGACGCCGTCTACGACCGCGTCGGCAACATCCTGCTGACGCGGCTGATGGGCGCGGATAGCCGCATCGTCGATGACGGCTTCGACATCGGCATCCGCAAGAGCTGGGAAGACGCCATCCAGTCGGTGAAGGACGTCGGCGGCAAGCCCTACGGCATCCCGGCGGGCGCGTCGGTGCACAAATACGGCGGCCTCGGCTATGTCGGCTTCGCCGAAGAGGTGCGCGCGCAGGAAGCGCAGATGGGCGTCAAGTTCGACTACATCGTCGTCTGCGTCGTCACTGGTTCGACACAAGGCGGCATGATCGTCGGCTTTGCCGCCGACAACCGCGCAGACCGCGTCATCGGCATCGATGCTTCGGCGACGCCCGCGCAGACGCGCGCCCAGGTGCGTGAGATCGTCGATAACACCGCCGAACTGGTCGAACTCGGCCGCAAGGTGCGCGACGACGAAATCGTCATCCTCGAGGACTATGCGTACCCGGCCTATGGCGTGCCCAGCAACGAGACCAGCGACGCCATCCGTTTGGCGGCGCGCACCGAGGCCATGATCACCGATCCGGTCTACGAGGGTAAGTCGATGCAGGGCATGATCGACCTGGTGAAGAAGGGCTATTTCCCGGAAGGATCGAAGGTTCTTTACGCCCATCTCGGCGGTGCACCGGCGCTGAACGGCTACAGTTACACCTACCGAAACGGGTGATCGCGTCGTGCTTCCGTCGCGTTGTCCGAGAAGTCCTGAGCGGATCGGCAGCGCGATAGGCGTTGCGTCGAGGCGAGGGCGGTCAGCCCATTGGAGCCGGATTGAACGAATTGGCGACCTCGATAAGGCGCGGCGCGATCTCGCGGCGGACCTTGTCGATGCTCCATGTCAGGTCGGACACCGAGCATTGGACGGCGGCGATCGGGCGGCCGTCCTGCGCGAGGACCGGCGCTGCAATGCCGATCTCGTTCAGCATGTTTTCGTTATGCGTCAGCCCATAGCCGAGCTTGGCCGCTTCCTCGACCGATGCTGCGATCTTCGCCCGATCGCGTGTGGTCTTCGGAGTCATAGTGTTGATCGGCCAGGTTTTGATGGCCTTCCTGCGTTCGGCATCGGCAAAGCGGGCAACCATCGCGCGGCCGCTGGACGTCGTCAGCGCGGACAGCCGCCGGCCGGCAATCATTGCTTCGAACCGCGTGAGCTGGGTCGGGATGCGCACGACGTAGACGATATCCTGGCCGTCGAGGCGGGCCAGGTTCACGCGTTCGTTGAACGTTTGCCCGAGCGAGATGAGCTTGGGCATCGCAAGCTGCACCAGCGGATCCGCCCATAGATACGCGTTGGCGAGTTCGAGGCACTTGAGCGAGGGGCTGTAGCGTCGTGTTTCGGGATCTTTGGTCAGGAAGCCGATCTTGTGCAGCGTATTGGTCAATCGTTGGGCAGCGCTCTTCTCGAGACCGGTGCGCTCGGCGATGTCCGTCAGCCCCATCGCCGTGTTGCCGGGGCCGAATGCGCTCAGGACCCGCATCCCCTTTTCGAGCGAGCCGACGAACAGCGTATCTTGCTCTCGTTTGCCCAATACGAAGTCTCCCCCCTTAGCAGAATGCCCATCATTGATGCGCGGAACCGTTCGGCGTTTTCTTGACAGCCCGGAAAACCATTCATACGGTTCATTATCATGTAATCGGAAGTATTACAATATAATACCAGACAGCGAGAGGGACGGCGCGATGGCGTCGGAGGAAAGCAGATGAAAGCAAACCTTCTTCTCATGAGTGCGGCGGCGCTTGTCGTCGGCTTAGCCAGCCACGGCGCGCTGGCGAACAAGGCCAACGATACGTTGGTCTACGTGTCGAATACCGAGCCGGAAAACGTCAATCCCTATCTCAACAATGTGCGCGAAGGCATCATCATCGCGCGCAACGTTTTCGACACGCTGATCTACCGCGATCCGAAGACCGGCAAATACGAGCCGCAACTCGCCACCAAATGGCATTGGGTCAATCCGACGACGCTCGACATGACGATCCGCAAGGGCGTGACCTTCCAGAACGGCGACCCGTTGTCCGCCGACGACGTCGTGTTTACGCTGAACTATGCGGTGAACCCGGCTTCCAAGGTCGTCACCAAGCAGAACGTGGGCTGGATCAAGAGTGCCGAGAAGATCGGCAAGGACCAGGTCCGCATTCATCTTGCCGGGCCGTTCCCGGCGGCGCTCGAATACCTGTCGGGTCCGATCCCGATTCTTCCGGAGAAGTATTTCAAGAAGGTCGGTGCCGACGGCTTTTCCAAAGCGCCCATCGGTTCCGGTCCCTATCGCATCACCGCCGTCGATCCCGGCAAGGGCGTGACGATGGTGAAGAACACCCATTATTGGAAGGGTAGCCCCGAGGGTCAGCCGTCGATCGGCAAGCTGGTGTTCAAGGTCATTCCCGATCCCGAAACGCGCATGGCCGAGCTCATGGCGGGCGACGTGGACTGGGTCTGGCGCGTGCCGAAGGACCAGGCCCAGCAGCTCCGGAAAGTCCCCAACATCACCGTGCTGCAGGCGGAGAGCATGCGCATCGGCTTCCTGCAGTTCGACGCGCTGGGGCGGACGCCGGGCGCCAAGCCGTTCAAGGACGTGCGGGTGCGGCAGGCCATCGCCTACGCCATCGATCGCAAGAGCATGGTGAAGAACCTGGTCGGCAGCACCGCCCGCATCATGAACTCGGCCTGCTTCATCGACCAGGCCGCCTGCACCGACAAGGGCGTGATGCGCTACGCCTACGATCCGGCCAAGGCGAAGAAGCTGCTGGCGGAAGCCGGCTATCCCAACGGCTTTTCCGTCGATATCTATGCCTACCGTGATCGAGACTATGCGGAAGCGATGATCGGCTATCTGCGGGCGGTCGGCATCAAGGCCAAGCTCCACTACCTGAAATACGCGGCCATGCGCAAACTGGCCCGTCAAGGCAAGGTTCCAATGGCCTTCTGGACCTGGGGGTCGTATTCCGTCAATGATGCGTCCGCGTTCACCGGTGTGTGGTTCAAGGGCACGTCGGACGATATGGCGCACGACGCCGAGGTCACCAAGCTGCTCAAGACAGCGGACGTCACGGTGGATACGAAGAAGCGTGACGCGTTGTACCAGAAGGCGCTCGCAAAGATCGCCAAGGAGGACTATCTCTTTCCGCTGTTCTCCTATCCGGTGAATTATGCCTTCACCAGCGACCTGAGCTTTACCGCGCAGTCCGACGAAGTGCCGCGCTTTTATGCGGCGCATTGGAAGTGACGCTTGTCGGGCGCGCTGCATCCTCGGCCATTCGTGGTATGTGGCGTGCCGGGCCTTGACCTGACCGCGGGGCGATCATGAGATCGCGCCGCGGCGGGCGTAAGGGAGTGTCCGTCAGGGAGACCTCATGCTGGCTTTCACATTACAGCGGCTTGTCATCGCAATATGCGTCGCGATAACAGTGTCGATCGTCGCCTTCTTCCTGCTGCACCTTTCCGGGGATCTCGCGATCTCGATCGCGGGGCCCGACGCCACGGCGGCCCAGGTCGAGGCGATCCGCCAGCAATTCGGCCTCGATCAGCCTTTGGCGATACAGTATCTCCATTGGCTGTGGCGGGCGCTGCATTTCGATTTCGGTAATTCCTTCTTCTTCCGCACCACAGTGACCTCGCTCATCGAGTCGCGCATCCCCGTGACGTTGACGCTCGGCGCGGTCGCACTCGGGCTTTCGCTGGTCGTCGCGGTTCCGCTCGGCGTCGTGGCCGCGGTCTACAACGGCACCATCATCGACCGGCTGGCGCTCGGCTTCTCGGTGCTCGGGCAGGCGGTGCCGGCATTTTGCCTGGGGCTGGCGCTGATCATTCTTTTCGCGGTCAACCTGCATTGGCTGCCGGTCTCGGGCGCCGCGACTTGGAAGAACTACGTCATGCCGTCGATCGCGCTCGGCTGGTACGCAATCCCGGCGGTCATGCGCCTGTCGCGCAACGGCATGCTCGAAGTGCTGTCCGCCGACTACATCCGCACCGCGCGCGCCAAGGGGCTTTCGCCCGCCGTCGTGATCTTGAAGCACGCACTGCGCAACGCCATCATCCCGGTGGTCGCGCTCGCCGCCGTGCAGTTCGGCTTCATGCTGGGCGGCTCCATCGTCATCGAGGCGGTGTTCTCGATGCACGGCCTCGGCTATCTCGCCTGGGAGGCCATCGCGCGTAACGATTACCCGGTGGTGCAGGCCATCGTGCTCATCCTGGCGATAATCTACGTTGGCCTGACCTTCGTGTCCGACGTCGCTAACGCCTTCCTGGACCCGAGGATTCGCCTGGCATGAGCGAAACGATCCCGGCCATTGTCGAGCCGCCGGCCGCCGCATCGGAAGCCGACGTGCTGGCCGCGGCGCCGCCGCGCGGGGCGTGGCTGCGCGGCTTCCTGCGGCGCAGCGTGGGCCACGGCGGGCTCATGCTGGGCGGCGGCATTCTTTTGATCATCGTGGTGCTGGCGCTCGCGGCGCCGCTGATCGCGCCGCACGATCCTTATCACCAGGACCTGGCCCAGCGGCTGATACCGCCGATCTGGCACGCCCATGGCACCTGGAACCACGTCCTTGGCACCGACAAGCTGGGGCGCGATTATTTCAGCCGCCTGCTTTATGGCGCGCAGATCTCGCTGCTCATTGGTGCACTCACCGTGGTCATCGCCGGCACCATCGGCACGCTGCTCGGCGTCTGCGCCGGCTATTTCGGTGGCCGCGTCGACGCGGTGCTGAGCTACATCGTGACCACGCGGCTGGCCTTGCCGGTGGTGCTGGTGGCGCTCGCCCTGGCGGTGTTCGTGGGTGGCTCGTTGCAGGGCGTCATCCTCGTGCTCGGCCTGCTGTTGTGGGACCGTTTCGCCGTCGTCACGCGCTCGGCGACCAAGCAGGTGGCGCAGGCCGACTATGTGGCGGCCGCCCGCGCCATCGGCTGCTCGACGCCGCGCATCCTGTTTTCGGAGATCCTGCCCAATATCTTCAACGCCTTGATCGTCGTGGCGACGCTCGAGATGGCGCACGCCATCCTGCTCGAAGCCGCGCTGTCGTTCCTCGGGCTCGGCGTGCAGCCGCCGCTGCCGTCGTGGGGCCTGATGATTGCCGAAGGCAAGCAGTACATGTTCTTCAGCCCGTGGGTGATCGGCATTCCCGCCACGGCGTTGGTGTTCCTGGTGCTGGCCATCAACCTGGTCGGCGACGGCCTGCGCGACGTTTCCGCGCCCGAGAACAGGAACTGACGGTCATGGCGCTGTTGGACGTTCAGAACCTGGTGGTCGATATCCCGACACAGCGTGGCGTCTTCCACGCCGTGCGCGATATCTCGTTCACGCTTGAGCGCGGCGAGACGCTTGCCATCGTCGGCGAAAGCGGCTCGGGCAAATCGCTCACTTCGCTGGCGCTGATGAACCTGCTGCCGAAACTGATGAAGCGGAAGGCGGCGCGTCTGACCTTCGATGGCAACGATCTCTTGGATATGCCGGAGCGCGGCATGCGCAAATTGCGCGGCGACTGCATGGCCATGATCTTCCAGGAGCCGATGACCTCGCTCAATCCGGCCTACACCATTGGCGATCAGCTCACAGAGGCGCTGCGCTGCCATCGCTCGGTGAGCGCAAGTGCGGCGCGCGACCGCGCCGTCCAGCTCCTGGAGCGGGTCGGCATCGCCGCCGCCGACCGCAGGCTCAAGCAATATCCGCATCAGCTGTCCGGGGGGCTGCGCCAGCGGGTGATGATCGCCATGGCGCTGATGTGCAGCCCCGACCTCATCATCGCCGACGAGCCGACCACCGCGCTCGACGTCACCATCCAGGCGCAGATCCTGCGGCTCTTGGCCGATCTCAAGAAGGAGTTCGGCATGGCGATGATCCTCATCAGTCACGACCTCGGCGTGGTCGCCCGCGTCGCCGACAAGGTGGCCGTGATGTACGCCGGCAGCGTGGTCGAAAGCGGGCCGGTGCGGCCGGTCTTCAACGCGCCAAGTCATCCCTATACGCGCGGGCTGTTGAGCTGCATCCCGGTGCCGGGACGCACCGCGCCGGGCGCACCGCTCGGCGCTATTCCCGGCCAGTTGCCCAACCTGATCGGCTGGCTGGAGGGCTGCACCTTCCGCGACCGCTGCGCATTCGCCGCGCCGGAATGCGCCGGCGAGATCCCCACCGCCGAGCCCGAACCGGGTCACGAAGTCCGCTGCGTGCGTCTGCCGGCGCTGGCAGGTGCCGCATGAGCGATACCGTGCTCGAATTGCGGGACGTGACGCGGCGCTTCGAGGTTTCGCAAGGCGCCTTCCGTGGCTCGGCCATGCTCACCGCGGTCTCGCACGTGTCGCTGCAGGTGAGGCGAGGGGAGGTGTTCGCCCTGGTCGGAGAGAGCGGCTCGGGCAAGTCGACGCTTGCCAAGATGCTGCTCGGCCTGCTGCCGCCGTCGTCGGGCGAAATCCTCATCGACAACGCGCCGCTGTCGCGCCGCAACCGCGTCGCCGTTGCGCGGCGCATCCAGCCGATCTTCCAGGATCCGTATTCCTCGCTCAATCCGCGCAAGTCGATCGCCCAACTCGTCGCGCTGCCGCTGGTGGTGCATGGTGTCGGCGATCGTGCCTCCCGTCGCGCCAAGGTGCTGGAGATGCTCGACATGGTCGGGTTGCCGCGGCGGCTGCTCGATGCCTATCCCGGCCAGCTCTCGGGCGGGCAGCGCCAGCGCGTGGCGATCGCACGCGCTCTGGTGATGCGGCCCGAGGTGGTGATCTGCGACGAGCCGACCTCGGCCCTCGACGTGTCGGTGCAGGCGCAGATCCTGAACCTGCTGCTGGAGCTCAAGCGCGAGCTGGGGCTGACCTATTTCTTCATCAGTCACAACCTCGCGGTGGTGGAGCATCTCGCCGACCGCGTGGCGGTGATGTACCTCGGCCGCATCGTTGAGGAGCGTAGCCGCGCCGGCCTGTTCGCCGGGCCGCGCCATCCCTACACGCGCGCGCTGCTGGATTCGGTGCTGACACCCGATCCCGAGCTCGGCCTGCCGGACACCCAAATCGGCGCCATGATGGCCAATCCGATGTCCGACGACAGCGGCTGTCCATTCGCGCCGCGCTGCCCGAGCGCGATGGATATCTGCCGCACGACCGCGCCGCCCGTTCGCACGCTGTCGGACGGCTGGGCCACCTGTCATCTGAACCAAGAACAAGAAGAGGCTTTGTCCGCGTCATGAGTCGCCAAGATGCCGTCGCCGGGGCGGCAGAATATTTCGACAGCGGCGCGTTTCGCGCCGATCTCGCACGCCGCGTCGCCTTGCCGACCGAGAGCCAGGGTGGCGACCGTCTCGATGTCTTGAAGGCGTATCTCACCGACGAGATCATCCCAGCGGTGGAGCGCCTCGGCTTCTCGTGCCGCGTGCTCGACAATCCGGCCGCGGGCTACGGGCCCTTCCTGATCGCCGAGCGTCACGAAGCCGACGACTTGCCGACCGTCCTGACCTACGGCCATGGCGACGTGGTGTTCGGCCACGCCGAGACGTGGCGCAAAGGGTTCGATCCGTGGCAGGTGGTCGTCGAGGGCGACCGCTGGTACGGGCGCGGCACCGCCGACAACAAGGGCCAGCACACCATCAATCTCGCCGCGCTCGAGCAGGCGATGGCCGCGCGCGGCGGCAAGCTCGGGTTCAACTGCAAGATCCTGCTGGAGATGGGCGAGGAGTGCGGTTCGCCCGGCTTGCGGGCGTTGGCCGCCGCCGAGCGAGAGGCGCTGGCTGCCGATGTTTTCATCGGCTCCGATGGCCCGCGTCTTTCCGCCGAGCGTCCGACCGTGTTTCTCGGTTCGCGCGGCGCCGTCAATTTCGAACTGAGTGTCGACTTGCGCGCCGGCGGCCACCACTCCGGCAACTGGGGTGGCGTGCTCGCCAACGCGGGAACCATTCTGGCCCATGCCATCGCCAGCCTGGTGGACGCCAAGGGCCGCATCCTGGTCGATGCGCTGCGTCCGACGCACCTGCCCGAGCCGGTGCGTGCGGCGCTGGCCGACGTGAAGATCGCGCAAGGCGCCAACGATCCGGCCATCGACCCGGACTGGGGCGAGCCGGGCCTGACGCCGGAAGAAAAGATCTACGGCTGGAACACATTGGAGGTCTTGGCTTTCGAAACCGGCACGCCGAGCGCGCCGGTGAACGCCATCCCGCCGACCGCCAAGGCGACCATGCAATTGCGCTTCGTCGTCGGCACCGATCCCAACAACGTCATCCCGGCGGTGCGCGCCCATCTCGATGCTCATGACCTCCGCCGCGTTGAGGTAAGACCCGCGCGGATGGAAATGTTTGCCGCCACCCGCGTCGATCCGACCGACCCTTGGGTCGGTTGGGCGCTTGCCTCGATCGCCAGGACCTCCGGCAAGAAGCCGGCGCTGTTGCCGAACCTGGGCGGCTCGATCCCCAATGACGCGTTCACGGATATTCTCGGTATGCCGACCGTCTGGGTGCCGCATTCCTATCCGTCGTGCTCGCAGCACGCACCCGACGAGCATCTGCTGGCGCCGGTGGCGCGCGAGGCCCTGCAAATCATGGCGGGTCTGTTCTATGATCTGGGCGAGGACGGCCCGCGCATTGTGAAGGAACGTAATCGGTGACAGTTCAATCGGGTGCCGGCGAGAGCGCCGCATTGACGGACAAGGTGCTGGCGTGGCTCGCGCCGCGCGCCGACGAGATGGAAGCGCTGCTCGAGCGCTTGGTCAACATCGACTCCAATAGCTTCGACAAGGCGGGCACGGATGCGGTCGGCGAGGCCATTACCGAGGTGCTCGCGGCCGACGGCATCGCCGTGAGCCGCATTCCGAACGAGAAATTCGGCGACGTGTTCCGCGCCGAAGTGCCGGGTACGCAGCGGAACAGCCATGCCTTGCTGCTCGGCCATCGCGACACCGTGTTCGCCAAGGGCACGGTTGCGACTCGCGGCTATACGCGGCAAGGCGATATCGCCTACGGGCCGGGCGTTGCCGACATGAAGGGCGGCCTGGTCGCCAACATCTTTGCTTTGCGCGCCATCAAGGCCGTCGGCGGTCTGCCGTTTCCGGTGGTGGCGTTGTTCACCTCGGACGAGGAGATCGGCTCGCCCACGGGTCGCGCCGCGATCGAGATGGCGGTGGACGGCGCCCGTGCGGTGTTCAACACCGAGCCGGGCCGGGTCAGCGGCAACGTGGTGACCGCCCGCAAGGGCGGCGGCTCGTTCCATATCAAGGTCACCGGCGTCGCCGCGCATTCGGGTGTCAACCATGACGCCGGCGCCAGCGCCATTGAGGCGCTCGCGCGCAAGATCGTCCGCCTGCACGCGCTCACCGACTACGCCAGCGGCATCACCACCAATGTCGGCGTCATCAAGGGCGGCAACACCCACAACACCGTGGCGCCCTGGGCGGAGGCCGAGCTCGACCTGCGCTTCCTGACGCTAGAACAGCGTGCGCAGATCTTGCCCAAGATTGAAGAGATCGTGCATGCGGAGGACGTGCCGGGCACGTTCGCCGAGATCGTTCCGGGCACGACCTTCCTGCCGCTTGAAGAAAGATATTCCAAGGGGCTGTTCGAACTCTATGAGAAGGCCGCCGCGCGGGTGGGCTTCGCCGTCGGTGGCGAGTTCACCGGCGGCTGCGCCGACTCCGGCTTCACCGCGGCGCTTGGCGTGCCGACATTGTGCGGCCTCGGCCCGGTGGGCGGCAAGGCGCACACCGACGAAGAGTTCTGCCGGCTCGAGACGTTGCTGCCGCGCACGCGGGCGCTGGCTGCCTCGATCTGCGCGTTGGCGCAACGTGATGTGGCGATAGCCCCTGCGAAGGAAGGATGAAGCGCGGATATGCGACGCGAACTGTCCGATATTCGCATTAACGTCGCGTGCGCCCTCGACCCAGATGCGAGCAGCCCTTGCTGCCTTCGCATCAGGCGTGCCGTCGTTGGGGTCTATTAAGGCCACCAGGTAAAGGTCAACGAGCCGATACGTTTCTTGCCGGCCCTGCGCGTTGTAGGCCGCTTGAATCGCGTTTTCGTCTCCGACGAGGAAGGCAAGGCCGAACACGAGGCGCAGGACATCGATGTTAATGCCCTGCATCAGGGCTGGCTACGCAAGGCGAAGGATGCGGGCGCCCGGATCGTTACGCGCGCGCCCGTCGAAGGCGGCCGGCGTTTGGGCAGCGCGTGGGCGATTGCATCGGGCGACACGTGGATCACGGCGCCGGTCGTGGTCAACGCCGCCGGCGCGTGGGCGGACCGTGTCGCGGAGAGCTTCGGCGTTCGCACCATCGGCATGACGCCAATGCGCCGCACCATCGCCGTCCTGCCCGCGCCGGGGGATACGCATCCGACGGCTGGCCACTCGTCGCCGACACGCGCGAGCGATGGTACTTCTTCAAGCCGGAGGCAGGACGTCTTCTCGTTTCGCCTGCCGACGAAGACCCGGTCGAACCGCACGACGCCTTCGTCGACGACATGGTGCTTGCCGAAGGCCTTCATCGTTTCGAGCAGGCGGTCACCATGCCGGTGACGCGGGTCGAGCGAAGCTGGCTGGCCTGCGAACCTTCGCGCCGGATCGCACGCCGGTCGCGGGATACGACCTTGAGGCGGAAGGCTTCTTCTGGCTTGCCGGTCAGGGTGGTTACGGCATTCAGACCAGCCCGGCCCTGTCGGCGCTCGCCGCCGCCCTCGATGTCGCCCTTTCTCCCGCCCGCTTCACCAAGCGGGGCTGACGCCGCTTTCGCAACGCCCGGTTATTTGCCGCGGTGTCCGGCATCGGCACGGGTGAGGCAGAGTTAGGCGATGCCGACCATACGTGGTCTTCGCGACTGATCTCGTACCGAAGAAGGTGAAACTGGTTGGGGATCGAGTCGGTGAATTTTGGTCATTTGAGTCAGCTTGAAATGGGCGGCAACAAGCCGGAATGAGCGCCTCATCGGACGGATTATGTCCGCTGCGAAGACGTCATTACGCCAGGAACGACCGAGAAACCGTGCTCGAAAGACGCTTTGGCATTATCCCCATGATGGACCGGCGGACCGAGCGGCGAACTCCATATCACCTTTCATTCATCGACCAGGCCTGCCGCCGTGCGGTCTGGTATCAGCCCAGCCGATTCTGTTGATCAGGCGCTTTCGTGTTTATGAACATCGCGGTTCGCGTTACGGACAAGCCGTGACGCGAGAGGCAGGTGATGAAATACACCATCTATCTCTTGAACGGACCGGGTACGAATCTGTATGGGCTCGACCCCAGCGGGGTCTACGGCGCGGAAAGATTTCCCGAGATCGAGGCGCGTTGCCGCCACCCTCGATGTCTTCACGCTCAAGCCCTTGCCGCCGAGCGCACACGCGAAGTCGTCCGTCGGATTGCAAAGGCGTTTGCGAGAGGATTGAAGAGTGTGCCTTTCCACTGAACGGTCGATGTACTTAAGAGGTCATCTCAAGGAGTAGGCCTAAGAAACGTTCTCGGGCGGCTCTAAGGGCGAGCCGAAGGTCATTCCGCGCATGCATGCGGAATACCTTGGTTCCTGCGGGCCTTGAAATGACCCAATCCGGCTATGCGGGTAGAGTGTGCCAAACGCCGGCTATCAGAGCGGTGGCGGATCTGCTGGCGACTTGGCCCTGCCATAGGATTGGCCCTGCCATAGGAAATGACCCGAGGCGGAACTCGAGTGGTCCGGCTGATCGAAGAAAAATTGGACGAGGTGCCCTTACGTGAGGCACCGGACTAGCGGGCGAGCACCGGAACCCAATGCCAGGACTGCAGCCCGTCTGCCCGCCGCATGGCCCGATTATTGCAATAATTTCCGTGGGCTCAAGGAACCACGCGGAGGGGCGCCGTTGCCATGGCGTTCCAAAGGCCGACGCTTGCGGCTGCGCTCGCGACCTCCTAAGCTTTAGGAAATAAGAGGGGAAGGCGAAAGTCATGATGTTCAAGAAGTTGACGCTAGCGGCCGCGCTCGTTGCGGTGGCCGGACTGTCCGCCCCGGCGGGGGCGAAGACGCTCCGCTACGCGTTCCAGGGCACACTCAACTCGCTCGATCCGTATTCGTTGAACGAGACCTTCACGGAGGGCATGCTCGGTAACGTCTACGAGGGCCTGACCAAGCGCGACAAGAACCTGAAGATCATTCCTGGCTTGGCGACGAGCTGGAAGCAGGTCGACCCGCTGCATTGGGTCTTCCACTTACGCAAAGGCGTCACATTCCAGAACGGCGATCCCTTCACCGCCGACGATGTCGTCTTCTCGATGAAGCGCGTCGAGATGACCGGCTCCGACTTCAGGGCCTTTATCCCGGCCGATTCCGTGTGGGCCAAGAAGGACAAGTACACGATCGAGGTGACGCTGAAGTCGCCGGACCCGATCCTCACCTCGCAGCTCGACATCTTGTACATCATGGACAAGAAGTGGAGCGAGAAAGTGGGGCTCGCAAAGCCGGTTTCGGCCAAGGACATCAGCTCCACCAAGGCGGCCTTCATGGCGAACGGCACCGGGCCGTTCATGATCGTCAGCCACCAGCCCGGTGTGAAGACGGTCTTCAAGCGCAATCCGCATTACTGGGGCAAGCTCAATAGCAACGTCGACAAAGTGGTCTTTACGCCGATCGCCTCCGACAGCACCCGCGTCGCCGCGCTGCTCTCCGGCCAGGTCGATCTGATTGAGCCGGTGCCGGTGCAGGACGTCGCCCGCGTCAACGCCAACCCGAATACCGAGGTGCTGTCCGGTCCCGAGCTACGCGTCATCCATCTCGGCTTCAACCAGCACAGCAAGGAACTGGCGAGCTCGAACATCAAGGGCAAGAACCCGTTCAAGGATCTGCGGGTGCGTAAGGCGTTCTACCAGGCGATCGACATCAACGCGATCGACAAGCGGATCATGCGTGGCCTCGCCAAGCCGGTGGCTCTCCTGATTGCGCCGCAGCTCTTCGACGGTTCGAAGGATTTCAAGCGGCTGCCTTACGACCCGGCCGAGTCCAAGAAGCTGCTCGCGGAAGCCGGATATCCGAAAGGCTTCACGGTCGGCATGGACTGCCCGAACAACCGCTACGTCAACGATGAAAGGATCTGCGAGGCGGTGGTGTCGATGCTGGCCAAGATCGGCGTCAAGGTGAACCTCGCCGCGGTGCCGAAAGCGAAGTACTTCGCCAAGGTGCTGGCGCCGGGCGGTTACAATACGGACTTCTATTTGCTCGGATGGACACCGAGTTCGTTCGACTCCTGGAACGTGCTGACGAACCTGGCGACCTGCCGGGACGCGAAGGGTAATGGCGGGCCGTTCAACCTCGGCGACTACTGCAACAAGAAGGTCGACGCGCTCGCGGCCAAGATATTGGTCGAAACCGATAAGACCAAGCGTGACGCGCTCATCCACCAGGCCTTCGAAATCTTGACCAAGGACGTGTCGCACATCCCGTTGCACCAGCAGTACCTCGTCTGGGGCAAGAGCAAGAACCTCGACATCGACCAGCGCGCTGACGATCAGGTCTTGTTCTACTGGGCCAATCTGCACTAGTCGCGGGGCGCCAATGCGGGCCCAGATCCCAGCGGTCCGGGCCCGCGATATTCATAAGGTTTCTAATTCATGCTTGCGTTCGCCATCCGGCGGCTTCTGCAGTCGGTCGGCGTCATTCTCGCGGTGGCGCTGATCTCTTTTACGATGTTCCGTTTTGTCGGCGATCCGATCAACCAGATGGTCGGTCAGGACACGACGCCGGCAGAGCGTGCCGCGTTGCGCAAATCGCTGGGGCTCGACGATCCGGTGGTCGTTCAGTTCGCGCGCTTCGTCGACCACGCCGCGCATTTCGATTTCGGAATTTCGTACCAGTTCAAGCAGCCGGTCTCTCAGCTCATCGCGCAGCGCATGCCGGCGACGCTCGAACTGTCGATCCTGTCGGCGATTTTCGCCGTGGTGGTCGGCGTGCCGATGGGCGTCTTCACCGGCCTTTATCCGTCGAGCTGGCTGTCGCGCGCCTTTCTCGCTACCAGTCTGCTCGGCGTGTCGTTGCCGACATTTCTGATCGGCATCCTGCTCATCTTCGTCTTTTCGGTCGATCTCGGATGGTTGCCGTCCTTCGGGCGAGGGCACGTGGTGACGGTCTGGGGTGACTGGACAACCGGGCTCCTGACGGTATCCGGCTTGCGCTCGCTGATCCTGCCGACCATCACGCTCGGGCTGTTCCAGATGACCCTGATCATGCGCCTCGTGCGCGGCGAGATGCTCGAGGTCCTGCGCACCGACTACATCAAATTCGCGCGCGCCCGCGGGCTGTCGCGCCGCGCCATCAACTTTGGCCACGCCTTGAAGAGCACGCTGGTGCCGGTCATCACCATCACCGGCCTGCAACTCGGCTCGATCGTCGCCTTTTCGATCATCACCGAGACCGTGTTCCAGTGGCCGGGCATGGGCCTTCTTTTCCTGCAGGCGGTGCAGCAGGTCGACATCCCAATCATGGCGGCCTATCTGATGCTCGTCGCCGTGATCTTCACGGTGGTCAATCTCATTGTCGACATTCTCTACGTTGCCGTCGATCCGCGCATCCGCATCAAGGGGATCGAGGCATGAGCGAGCTTGCCGGCGAAGCCGACATTGCCCCGGCACCCCGGTCGGCGCTTGCGCGCTTTTTCGACAGTGATGTGTTTCATTCCTTCATCGGCTCGCCGGTGACGGTCGCTTCTGCGGTGATCGCGTTGCTGCTGGTCGCGGCCGCCTTCGCGGCGCCGCTGATCGCGCCGCACAACCCCTTCGATCCGGCTTCGCTGTCGATCACTGACAGCCTGCTGCCGCCGGCCTGGAGCCATGGCGGCACGGCGACCTACCTGCTTGGCACCGACGACCAGGGCCGCGACGTGCTCTCGACGATTCTTTACGGCATGCGCATTTCGCTGGCGGTCGGCTTCGCCAGCGTGCTGCTCGCCATCGCGATCGGCGTGCCGCTTGGGCTCGTCGCGGGCTATTTCGGCGGCGTCGCCGACGCGGTCATCATGCGCGTCGCCGACGTGCAGCTGACGTTCCCCGCCATCCTGACGGCCTTGCTCATCGATGGCGTGGCACGCGGGATCGCTGGCCCACAGGCCTACAACGACGTCGTGTTTCCAGTGCTGGTTCTCTCGATCGGGCTGAGCTTCTGGGTGCAATACGCGCGCACGGTGCGTGGCTCGGTGCTGGTGGAGGCCAACAAGGAATACGTGCTGGCGGCGCGGCTCATCGGCCTGAGGCCGGTGGGAATCCTGTTCCGCCACATCCTGCCCAACGTCTTGGGGCCGGTGCTGGTGATTGCCACCATCAACCTGGCGCTCGCCATCATTACCGAGGCGACCCTGTCCTTCCTCGGCGTCGGCGTGCCGCCGACGCAACCGTCGCTCGGTACGCTGATCCGTATCGGCAACGACTACCTGTTCTCCGGCGAATGGTGGATCACCATATTCCCCGGCATCACGCTCGCCATCCTCGTTCTCGCGGTCAACCTGCTGGGCGATTGGCTGCGCGATGCGCTGAACCCGAAGCTCCGATGACCCCAACGCTCTCCGTCCAGAACCTGAAGGTGGAGATCCCGACGCGGCACGGGGTGCTCACCGCCATCGACGATCTTTCTTTCGACATCGCGCCGGGTGAGGTGCTCGGCGTGGTCGGCGAGTCCGGCGCGGGCAAGTCGATCACCGGCGCGGCGATCATCGGCCTGCTCGAGCCGCCAGGCCGGGTGGCCGGCGGTGAGATCAGGCTTGCCGGCGAGCGTATCGACAATTTGCCGCCGCCGCAGATGCGGCGCTTGCGCGGCAAGCGCATCGGCATGATCTTCCAGGACCCGCTGACCAGCCTCGATCCGCTCTATCGCATCGGCGACCAGCTCATCGAGACCATCCTGACGCACGAGAGGATTTCGCCCGCCGCTGCGCGCGACAAGGCAGAGCGCCTGCTGGTCGAGGTCGGCATCCCGGCCGCCGGTCAGCGGCTTGCGTCGTACCCGCACCAATTCTCCGGCGGCATGCGCCAGCGTGTCGTCATCGCGCTCGCGCTCGCCGCCGACCCCGCGCTCGTCATCGCCGACGAGCCGACGACTGCGCTCGACGTCTCGGTGCAGGCCCAGATCATCGCGCTGATCAAGCGGTTGTGCCGCGAGCGCGGCGCCTCGGTGATGCTGATCACCCACGACATGGGCGTCATCGCCGAGACCGCCGACCGCGTTTGTGTGCTCTATGCCGGGCGCCTCGCCGAGATCGGCGCGGTGAGGGACGTGGTGAAGCACCCGCAACACCCCTACACGGCGGGGCTGATGGCGGCGATCCCGTCGCTGGCGGATGAGCTCGGCACGCGGCTTGCGCAAATTCCCGGCGCGATGCCGCGGCTCGATGCTATCCCGAAAGGCTGCGCCTTCCACCCGCGCTGCGCCCACGCATTTGCCCGCTGCGTTGCCGAACGGCCTCCGGTCTACCGGACCGGGGCCGGCGGCACGGCCTGTTTTCTGCGCGATCCGGAGTGCGCCGGCGCGACCGTGCCGTCGGGAGGCGCCCTATGAGCGAGATTGAGCTCGCGCCGCGGGCGGCAAGCGCGTCCGACAGCGAACCGCCGCTGGTGCGTATCGAGGGCCTGTCGCGCATCTTCGACCTGTCCAAGAGATGGCTGAACCGCGTGCTCGAGGGTGGCGGCAAGGTGATTTTGACCGCTGTCGATGATGTCGATCTCTCGATCGGCCGCGGCGAGACCTATGCGCTGGTCGGCGAGTCCGGCTCGGGCAAATCGACCATCGCCAAATTGGCGGTCGGCCTGCTGGTGCCGAGCCGTGGCCATGTCGTCATCGGCGGCGTCGATATCTGGTCCGAGCGCGATAGGGCGAGGCTCAGGCGCCTGCGCCGTCGCATCCAGATGATCTTCCAGGATCCGTACGCCAGCCTCAATCCGCGCTGGCGCGTCGGCGCCATCGTCGCCGAACCGATCAAGGCCTTTGGGCTGATTACCGACCGGAACGCCCGCGACGCGCGCGTCGGCGAGCTGCTGTCGCTGGTCGGTCTCGACCCGCGCGATGCGCGTAAGTTTCCACACGAGTTCTCCGGCGGCCAACGCCAGCGCATTGCCATCGCCCGCGCGCTTGCCTCCAATCCGGAGTTTATCGTCTGCGACGAGCCGACCTCGGCGCTCGACGTGTCGGTGCAGGCCCAGGTGCTCAACCTCCTGCGTGAATTGCAGGAGCGCCTCGGCCTGACCTATCTGTTCATCAGCCACAACCTCGCGGTGGTGCGTCATATCGCGACCCGTGTCGGCGTGCTCTATCTCGGGCGCCTTGTCGAGGAAGCGCCGGCGCAAACTTTGTTCGCCGCGCCGCGCCACCCCTACACCCGGCTGCTGCTCGATTCCGTCCCCGACATCGAGATGACCGGCCGCGAGCGCGAACCGATCGCCGGCGAGACGCCGAACCCGATCTCGCCGCCGCCGGGCTGTCATTTCCATCCGCGCTGCCCGTATGCCTTCGACCGCTGCCGCGTCGAGGCGCCGATCCTCAAGTCGGCCGCGACGGGCCATGCCGTCGCCTGTCATGCGGTGGAGCAGGGAACGATCTGATTGTTCGACGCTACTCACCACCAACGTTGCATTCGCCCGTCCGAGGAGCCAGAGAAAAATGCCGATCATTAACCGCGTCGCCGACCTGCAGAGCGAAATCACCGAATGGCGGCGGGACATCCATGCCCATCCGGAATTGTTGTTCGACGTCAACCGCACGGCGGGGATGGCGGCGGAGAAGCTGCGCGAGTTCGGCTGCGACGAGGTCGTCACCGGTATCGGCCGCACCGGCGTGGTCGGTGTCATCCACGGCCGCAAAGGCACCTCCGACAAGGTGATCGGCATGCGCGCCGATATGGATGCGCTGCCGATCGAGGAAGCCAACGACCTGCCGTACAAGTCGACCGTTCCCGGCAAGATGCATGCGTGCGGCCATGACGGCCACACCGCCATGCTGCTTGGCGCGGCGCGTTATCTTGCCGAGACCCGTAATTTCGCCGGCACGGCGGTGGTGATCTTCCAGCCGGCTGAGGAAGGCGGTGCCGGCGGCAAGGTCATGGTCGACGACGGCATGATGGAGCGTTTCAAGATCGACGAGGTATACGGCATGCATAATCATCCGGGCATGCCGGTCGGCCAATTTGCGCTGCGGCCTGGCCCGATAATGGCTTCGGCAGACTTTCTCACTGTCGATATAGAAGGCAAGGGCGGCCACGCCGCGCATCCGAACGCGGCGGTCGATACCATCGTCGTCGGCGCGCAGATGGTCGGCGCCATCCAGTCGATCGTGTCGCGCAATGTCGACCCGCTGGAGCCGGCGGTGATATCGATCACCCAGTTCCACGCGGGCAGCACCCACAACATCATTCCGCAGACCGCGCAGCTGAACGGCACCGCGCGCAGCCTGTCGCCTGAGGTGCGCGACCTTTTGGAGAAGCGGTTGCACGAAGTGGTGGAGGGCACGGCCGCGCTCTTTGGCGCGAAGGCGAAGCTGACATATGAGCGGGGCTATCCATCGGTGATCAACCACGCGGCACAGACGGATTTCGCGGCAAAAGTGGCGTGCGAAATTGCCGGCCAGGACAAGGTGAGCGTAGACATGGCACCTGTGATGGGGGGCGAGGACTTCGCCTTCATGCTCGAGGCGCGTCCCGGCGCCTTTATCTTCGTCGGCAACGGCGACAGCGCGAGCCTGCACCACCCGCAATATAACTTCAACGACGAGGCGATCCCGTTCGGCACCTCCTATTGGGTGAAGCTGGTGGAAACGGCACTGGTGGGGTGACCGCCTCATCTTATACCTTATACCAACCTGCAGGGCATTTGACTTACGGGTGACTTATGGGGGGGATTCCCAAGAGGCTGAAACTCTGAATCTTCTTTAACTATTTCTGTGGATGTGAAGCACGCGCCCAGTGCCACCCGCGATCATCTTGCCAATGATCGTGGGCGTTCGCAAGAAGCTGCGAAAGAGCTATCCCGATCTGTCCGTTTTCCGTGGATTCCAGGCATCACGCCGGAGGACACGCCATGAGCGGATCATCGACATCACCCCGAGCGGCTCACGCTTCTTTCCGTGGTCGATATCAGGATCGCCACAAGCAGGGATCGGAAGGTTGGGCGGCCAAGCTAACTCGCGTCTTCGCTGTCGCAGAACGCGATGCAGACAAGAATCTTTACGTGCTCACCCGAACCCTCGTCCCCTCGGGGGACATCTCTCCTCCGCGGCGGAACTCTCAGCCTACATCAGCCGGCATCCATGCAGATGACTGGCAGACGGCCTTAAGCGGTGGGCACGGGCTTCGACGCGAGCGCCTGGCCGTCACCCGTTTTCCAGATGAAGACGGTCCCTTCGACCCAAATGCGGTGCATCAGAACGGCCATCCGGCGCGCGAGCGCGGTGACGGCGCGTTTATGTCCCCGGTTCTTCACCAGCCGCATGCCCCACGCCTTGAGCGACGACCAGCGCTTCACACGGATGAGCAGGATATGCGCCGCCTCGTACAGCGCGGCTCTCGCCATGGCGTCGCCGCTCTTGGACACACGCCCGCTCCAGTCGACTTCGCCGGACTGATAGGCGCGCGGCGTCAACCCCAGATGCGCGCCGCCACCAGCGATGAGGCAAAGGTGCTGCGCAAGGAAGCCCGCGATCTCAAGGAGGTCGTAGCCGAACAGGCACTGGAACTGCGGCTGCTTAAAAAAAGCATGATCGCGACTGGGGGCGACAACGAATGAGATACCC